>NZ_QSBX01000012.1:0-32786 GCF_003465835.1 Anaerotruncus sp. AF02-27
CGATGAAACCGCTTAAAAGCAAGATACTATTTTCTTGTTCCTTATTGACAAAACCCGAAAGGAACACTGATTTTGGAAACCGGGAAAATGTTACAGCGGTACAAATACCGTATCAAAGTGCTAAATACGATTAACTTCAAAAAATCCATGAAATACAATCCCTTTGCCTATCTGCGGAGCGAAAAGGACATTTTGAAGTTAGTCAATACCATTATCGCCAACACCAAAGGCGACGGGGAAAAATCCGGCGAGGATTTCTGGGTGAAAGCGGAAAAGCTCTACTACACCGCGCTAATCGGCTATATCTGGTATGAAGCCCCGGAGGACGAGAAGAACTTCACGACGCTGCTTGAAATGATAAATGCGTCGGAAGCCCGCGAGGACGACGAGGACTTCCAGAACCCGGTTGACCTCATGTTTGAACGTCTGGAAGAAAAAGACCCGGAGCATTTTGCAGTCAAGCAGTACAAAAAATACAAACTTGCGGCGGGCAAGACCGCAAAAAGCATACTTATCTCATGCGGCGCGAGGTTAGCCCCATTCGACATTAAGGAGCTGCGGGAGCTTATGGAAACCGACGAAATGGAGCTTGACACCATAGGCGACAGAAAGACAGCCCTTTTCGTGATTATCAGCGACACCGACGACACCTTTAACTTTGTCGTGAGTATTCTCTACACACAGTTATTCAACCTTTTATGCGACAAAGCAGATGATGAATATGGCGGGCGGCTTCCCGTCCATGTTAGGTGCTTACTTGATGAATTTGCGAATATCGGGCAGATACCAAAGTTTGAAAAGCTCATTGCAACGATACGGAGCCGGGAAATCTCCGCGTCAATCATCTTGCAGAGCCAGTCACAGCTAAAGGCAATCTACAAGGACAACGCCGATACCATAGTCGGCAACTGCGACACCACGCTTTTCTTGGGCGGCAAGGAGAAAACCACCCTCAAAGAAATATCGGAGATTTTAGGCAAGGAAACGATAGACAGCTTCAACACTTCCGAAACCAGAGGGCGGGAGCTTTCGCATGGGCTGAACTATCAGAAATTGGGAAAGCAGCTTATGACGGAAGATGAAATCGCAGTCATGGACGGAGGGAAATGTATCTTGCAGCTACGCGGGGTGCGCCCGTTCTTTTCGGACAAATTCGACATAACGAAACACCCGAAATACAAGTACCTATCCGACGCAGACCCGAAGAACGCCTTTGACATGGAAAAGCACCTTAAACGCCGCCCCGCCATTGTCAAGCCCGACGAGGTTTTTGACTATTACGAGATTGACGCAGCAGACTTACAGGAGGACGCAGACCATGAGGAAACGTAGCGCAGAGGAAAAACAAAAGCAGCTTGAACGGTTTTTAATGAATGTTGCGGAAGCCGCCGACGCTGCATTATGGGAGTATTGGCGGGAAAAGGAAGCGGAACACCGCCGTTTTGCAACGGAGTATGTCACGCGCCGGGGGCTTATCCCGCAACAGTGACAGCATGGCAGACCGCCGGGGGACAGGGGAAGCTACACTTCCCCTACGCTGCCTTGCGGCAGCTACCCCTTTGTGAACTTGCGGGAAGCGAACACCTTGCTACGCAAGCTATTCACTTCCCGCAAGTCTGAAAAAAACGTCCGGCAGCACAGCGGGACACAGAAAGGAGCGATTGAAGCAATCACATCTATCCATACCGGCTACATGATACGCGCCCCCACTTTCCGGCGCAGTACACAGCGGCAGGAGCCGCACCCCTTACAACTGAATACCGCCGCGCCGCAGGACTTACGCAGCGCGGGGACAGCCGCCTTTACCAGAGGGCGGTTTTTTTATGCGGCGGCGACCATACGCTGACCGCCTTTTGTCCGCTTGCCGGACAGCCGCAGACGCGGCAGAAAGGATATATTTATGGCATTTTTCAATAGCGCAGTAGACGTTTTGCAGACCCTTGTTGTAGCACTTGGAGCCGGGCTTGGTATCTGGGGCGTGATTAACCTCATGGAAGGCTACGGCAACGACAATCCGGGCGCGAAAAGCCAGGGCATGAAGCAGCTTATGGCGGGCGGCGGCGTTGCCCTTATCGGCATGACCCTTGTACCGCTGCTTTCCGGCTTGTTCGGTTAAGAAGCGCGGGTAAAGGCTTATGCAGAGCATACTTGACGCGATTAACGAATGGATAAAGGAAATCCTCATAGGAGCCATAAACGGTAATCTGTCAACTATGTTCGGGGACGTAAACGAGAAAGTCGGCACTATCGCCGCAGAGGTAGGGCAGACCCCGCAAGGGTGGAACGCAAATATATTCTCCATGATACAGACGCTTAGTGAGAATGTAATCGTACCCATTGCGGGGCTTGTCATTACCTACGTCCTATGCTATGAGCTTATCAGCATGGTAACGGAAAAGAACAATATGCACGACGTTGACACTTCCATGTTCTTCAAGTGGGTGTTCAAGGCGTTTGTGGCAGTCTACCTTGTGACGCACACCTTTGACATCACTATGGCGGTGTTCGATATGGCGCAGCACGTTGTTTCCGGCGCGGCGGGGGTAATCGGCGGCAGCACAGAGATTGATGTTGCCGCCGCCCTTGCTTCCATGCAAAGCGGGCTTGACGCTATGGAAATCCCCGAACTGCTCTTACTTGTCATGGAAACAAGCCTTGTGAGCTTGTGCATGAAAATCATGTCCGTACTGATAACCGTTATCCTCTACGGCAGAATGATAGAAATTTACCTTTACTGTTCGGTATCGCCTATCCCGTTCGCAACAATGACTAATCGGGAATGGGGACAGATAGGGAACAACTACCTAAAATCCCTGTTCGCGCTTGGCTTTCAAGGCTTCCTCATAATGATATGCGTCGGCATTTACGCGGTTTTGGTGAACAACATGATAATAGCGGACAACCTGCACAGCGCGATTTTTTCCCTTGCAGCCTATACCGTTATCCTCTGTTTCTCCCTGTTCAAATCCGGCGCACTGGCGAAGTCGATTTTCTCCGCGCATTAGCGGCGTGTCAAGGGTAGGGTGGAGATTTTCAGAGCAAAGCGGCGAAAATACTACCCGACCTTGACGCGGGAAAACCCCATAGAATAGGGACGGGCAAAGGGCAGAAATTGACCTTTGCCTTGATTACCCCTATGGGAACTTACAGCAGCAAAAAACCCAGAGAAAGGAGGTTTCCACTTGGCGTATGTACCCGTACCCAAAGACTTATCCAAAGTCAAGACAAAAGTAGCTTTCAACCTTACCAAACGGCAGATTGTATGTTTTGCGGTAGCTCTCCTGTTAGGGCTTCCGCTTTTCTTTCTGCTCAAAGACAGCACAGGCACAAGCCTTGCGTCTATGGCTATGATTGCCGTCATGCTGCCCTGTTTCCTGTTCGCCATGTATGAAAAGCATGGACAGCCCCTTGAAGTGGTGGTGAAGAACATCATACGGACGAAATTCATAGCCCCCAAAGAACGACCATACAGGACAGACAACTTTTATTCCGTCTTAGAACGGCAGAGAAAACTTGAAAAGGAGGTATCAGCGATTGCAAAAGGAAACACGAAGAAACAGCGCGGCGGGAAGCGCAAAGCCTAACCCGCCCCGCAAGCTCACCCGCGCCGAGAAAAAGCAGATTGCGGAAATCATCAGACAGGCAAAGGGCGACGGGAAAGCCCACACCGCACAGCAGACAATCCCCTATATCCAGATGTACCCGGACGGTATCTGCAAGGTTACGGGACGGAAATACTCAAAGACCGTCGCCTTTGAAGATATTAACTATCAGCTTGCACAGGCAGACGACAAGACCGCCATTTTTGAGAACTGGTGCGACTTCCTCAACTACTTTGACGCTTCCGTTTCGGTGCAGCTCTCTTTCATCAATCAGGGGACGCAGCGGGGCGAAGCGGAAAAGGCGGTCAATATCCCGGCACAGGAGGACGCTTTCAACTCTATCCGCACAGAATACCGGAATATGCTGAAAAACCAGCTTGCAAAGGGAAACAACGGGCTTGTCAAAGCAAAATATATCACCTTTGCCATTGAAGCCGACAGTCTGGGCGCGGCGAAATCCCGCCTTGCCCGTATCGAAACGGACGTACTCAACAACTTTAAGCTCTTGGGCGTGTCTGCCCGCCCCATGACAGGCTATGAACGCCTTAAAATGCTGCATGGCATTTTCCACCCGGAGGGCGGGCAGTTTGCCTTTGATTTTTCATGGCTTGCCCCGTCCGGGCTTTCCACAAAGGACTTTATCGCCCCATCCTCTTTCCGTTTTGGCGAGGGGCGTTATTTCCGCATGGGGCGCAAAATCGGCGCGGTTTCATTCCTTGAAATCCTTGCGCCGGAATTAAACGACCGTATCTTATCGGATATTCTGGACTTGGAAACGGGCGTTATCGTCAATCTGCATATCCACAGTATCGACCAGACCGAAGCCATAAAGACAATCAAGCGGAAAATCACCGACCTTGACAAAATGAAAATCGAGGAACAGAAAAAAGCGGTACGCAGCGGCTACGACATGGATATAATCCCGTCCGACCTTGCCACGTTCGGCAGCGAAGCGAAGAACCTCTTACAGGACTTGCAGAGCCGGAATGAAAGAATGTTCCTCTTGACGTTCCTTGTGGTGAACATGGCGGACACGAAGCGGAAACTGGAAAATGACGTATTCGCGGCGGCGGGCATTGCACAGAAGAACAACTGCGCCTTGACCCGCCTTGACTACCAACAGGAAGCGGGGCTTATGTCCTCTGTACCGCTTGGGGAGAACCTTATCCCCATTCAAAGAGGGCTTACCACGTCAAGCACCGCTATCTTTATCCCCTTTATCACACAGGAGCTTTTCCAGACGGGCGCGGCTTTGTACTACGGCTTAAACGCCCTGTCTAACAACATGATACTCTGCGACCGCAAGCAGCTAAAGAACCCCAACGGCTTAATCTTGGGTACGCCGGGAAGCGGGAAATCCTTTGCCGCCAAACGGGAAATGACAAACGCTTTCCTCATTACCGACGACGACATAATTATCTGCGACCCGGAAGCAGAGTATTTTTCCCTTGTGCAGCGGCTTGACGGGCAAGTGATACGGTTATCGCCTACGGGCAAGGGCATTGACGGGAAGCCCCAGTATGTGAACCCTATGGATATTAACCTCAACTATTCCGAGGACGACAGCCCCCTTGCGCTGAAATCCGACTTTATCCTCTCCCTCTGCGAGCTTGTAATCGGCGGCAAGGAGGGCTTGCAGCCCGTCGATAAGACCGTCATTGACCGCGCCGTTAGGAACGTGTACCGCCCTTTCCTTGCAGACCCCGACCCGGAGAAAATGCCTATCTTGGGCGACCTCTACGACGAGCTTTTGAAGCAGCCGGAGCCGGAAGCGGCGCGTATCGCGGCGGCATTGGAGCTTTACGTTTCCGGCAGCTTGAACGTCTTTAACCACCGTACCAACGTGGAACTTTCTAACCGCCTTGTCTGCTTTGACATCAAGCAGCTTGGGAAGCAGCTCAAAAAGTTAGGTATGCTCATTGTGCAGGACCAGGTATGGAACCGCGTCACCGTCAACCGGGCAGAAAGGAAATCCACCCGGTATTTTATGGACGAATTTCATCTTCTCTTGAAAGAGGAACAGACCGCCGCCTATTCCGTTGAAATCTGGAAGCGTTTCAGAAAATGGGGCGGCATACCCACAGCCATTACGCAGAACGTCAAGGATTTGCTTGCTTCCCGCGAAGTGGAGAATATCTTTGAAAACTCTGATTTTGTCCTCATGCTCAATCAGGCGGCGGGCGACCGGGCTATCCTTGCAAAGCAGCTCAACATCTCCCCGCAGCAGATGAAGTATGTCACCCACACCGAAGCGGGCGAGGGGCTTATCTTCTACGGGAACGTGGTGCTGCCCTTTGTAGACCGCTTCCCGAAAGACACCGAGCTTTACCGGGTAATGACGACGAAGCCGGAGGAAGTGGGCGAAGCATGACAAAATTAAGGACAGACACCATTATCAACCGGGACGCGCTCTATGCCTTGCGGGAGCTTCCAGAGGAAAGCGTACACTGTTGCGTCACAAGCCCGCCCTACTATGCGCTTAGGGATTACGGGCTTGATATGCAGATTGGGCGGGAGGACACGCCGGAGCAGTACATTGACAGGCTGACCGAGGTTTTCCGCGAACTGCGCCGGGTACTGCGTTCTGACGGTACGCTCTGGCTGAATATCGCGGACACCTACTGCGGCACAGGAAATAAAGGCTACCATGCAGACCCGAAGAACCCGAAAGGGAGAAACGGACAGCAGATTGCAAGAAACAACCGCGTTTCCGGCTGCAAACAAAAGGACTTAATCGGTATTCCCTGGCTTTTAGCTTTTGCCCTACGCGCTGACGGGTGGTATTTAAGGAGCGACATTATCTGGCAGAAAGAAAACCCCATGCCGGAGAGCGTGAAAGACCGCCCTACCCGCTGCTATGAACATATCTTTCTGCTTACGAAGTCAAAGAAGTATTTTTATGACGCAGCCGCCATAGCCGAGCCGTTAGCCCCCACAACGGCGGCGCGGTACCGCACCGGGCGCAGCGCGGGACAGAAATATGCGGACGAAGTACCCGGACAGGGGAACGTACAGGGGCTTAACCGGGCGCGAAGCGGCAGCTACTACGACGAAGCCCTCATGCCGACCATGCGGAACAGGCGGGACGTGTGGCTTATCAATACCGTTCCCTACAAGGGCGGGCATTTCGCCGCGTTCCCGCCAAAACTTGCCGAAACCTGTATCAAGGCGGGCTGTCCGAAAGGCGGCGTTGTGCTTGACCCCTTTTTCGGCAGCGGCACGACGGGGGCAGCCGCAAAGCAGCTTGACAGGCATTATATAGGCATTGAGATAAACGCCGAGTATTGCGCCCTTGCAAGGGCGCGGATTGGAGGGACAGACACATAAAACAATATAAGGCGCGTGAAAAAGTCACGCAGAAAATGACCCGCGAGGGGGCTGTCGAGGTAAACGCCGCTACCGGGAAAAAGAAACGTATCAGCAAGCGGATAAGGGACGCGGACTTTGCAAAGACCGAAGCCCCACCGCAGCCGGAACAGGCAGCGCAGCCCCTACCGGGCGGCGCAACTTCCCCGCCCTTAACCGACACGCCGCCGCTTCCCCATGCGCCGGGGGCAGAACGGGAACAGGACACCGCAGCAGCCGAGCGCGTCTTGGAACGTATCGACGGGGCGCGTACCAGAAAGGCGAGCAAAAAGGCGGCGAGGAAAGCACAGGCAGAAGCCACAGCAAAAGAAAAATCTTCCCGCTTGCAGTTTACCGACGAGGAACGGGCAACGCCGGAGCTTGAAAGGTATATCCGAAAATCGGACAAAGCAGCCGACCGTCTGGACGCGGCAAAGGCGGCTATCCCCAAAGAAAAGAAACTTGTACGGGAGCGCACCTTTGATGAAGCCACCGGGAAAGGCAAGACCCGCCTACATTTTGAGGAACAGGAAAAGCCCATAGGAAAGAATAAGCCCCACAATAACCCGCTATCCCGCCCCGCACAGGAAGCGGGTATTTTCGTCCACAACAAGATACATTCCGTTGAAAAGGACAATTCCGGCGTTGAGGGGGCGCACAAATCCGAAGAACTGGCAGAGCGCGGCGCAAAGTACGGGGCGCGGAAAGTCAAGGAGGGCTACCACAGCCACAAGCTCAAACCCTACCGGGCGGCGGCAAAGGCAGAGAAAGCGGCGTTCAAGGCGAATGTGGATTTCCAGTACCATAAAGCCCTGCATGACAATCCGCAGATTGCGGGCAATCCCCTTTCCCGCTTCATGCAGAAGCAGCAAATCAAGCGGCAGTATGCAAAGTCGGCAAGGAAAGGCGGCGCAAAAACGGCGCAGAAAGCCGCAGAGAACACCCGCAAGGCGGCAAAAAAGACCGCCGAGGAAACAAAAAAGGCAATCGCTTTTGTAGGGCGGCACCCGGCGGGCGTATGTATCGCCGTTGCCGCGCTGCTCTTATTCATCATGGTATCGGCGGGGCTTTCCTCTTGCGGTTCCATGTTCTCCGGCTTGATGAACGGCATACTTGGGACTTCCTACACGTCGGAGGACAGCGACCTTGTGGCGACGGAGAACAATTACGCCGCAAAGGAAAACGAGCTTCAGCAGCAGATTGACAATATCGAAAGCACCCACCCCGGCTATGACGAATACCGCTATGACCTTGACAGTATCGGGCATAACCCCCATGAGTTAGCGTCCTACCTCACCGCCCTTTTGCAGACCTACACCCCGCAGAGCGCACAGGCAGAGCTAAATCGCGTCTTTGCCATGCAGTACACTTTGACGCTGACAGAAGAAACGGAAATCCGCTACCGCACAGAAACAAGCACAGACCCGGAAACAGGGGAAACGACCACCGAGGAAGTACCCTACGAGTACCATATCCTCAACGTGAAGCTGACGAACAAGCCCATTTCCGAGATTGCGGAGGAACTTCTAACGCCACAGCAGCTTGAAATGTACCGCGTCTATCTGGAAACAAGCGGAAACAAACCGCTGATTTTCGGCGGCGGCTCCCCCGATATGGGCGCGTCCGAGGATTTAAGCGGCGTACAGCTTGTAAACGGCACACGCCCCGGCAACACCGCCGTTGTAGACCTTGCGAAGCGGCAAGTCGGCAACGTGGGCGGGCGACCCTTTTGGAGCTGGTACGGATTTAACAGCCGCGTGGAATGGTGCGCCTGTTTCGTTTCATGGTGCTACAATCAAGCCGGAAAGAGCGAGCCGCGCTTTGCCGGGTGCCAGTCACAGGGCGTACCCTGGTTCCAGTCACGCGGGCAATGGGGCGCGAGGGGCTATGAGAATATCGCCCCCGGCGACGCTATCTTTTTCGACTGGGACGGGGACGGGAGCGCAGACCATGTGGGGCTTGTTATCGGAACGGACGGGGAGCGCGTCTATACCGTCGAGGGCAATTCCGGCGACGCCTGCAAGATAAAGAGCTACCCCGTCAATTACTCCTGTATCAAGGGCTACGGCTTAATGAATTGGAACTGACAACAAAAAAATGAAAATCTGAAAGGAGAAATTTATTGATGGCTATGAACAAAATTGAACGTATCGACAAAGAGATTGCAAAGACCCGCGAGAAAATCACCGAGTACCAGAACAGATTAAGGGGGCTTGAAGCGCAGAAAACCGAAGCGGAAAACCTGCAAATCGTACAGCTTGTGCGCTCCATGCGCCTTTCCCCGCATGAGCTTTCCGCTATGCTTTCCGGGGGCGGTATTCCGGGTATGGAAGCCGCGCCGGGCTACCCCGCAGAACCCGCAGACCATGACACCGAAGAAATGGAGGACACCGAGAATGAATAAGAAAATCCTTAGAACCTTGACCGCACTTTGCGCCGCCCTTGTACTTATGGGCGGCTTTTCCGTCACCGCTTTTGCACAGACCCCGGAGGGAGAGGACGACACCAACGACAGCGGCGTTGTCTACGAGGAACCCCAAAAGGAAGAACCCCTTACCCCGGACGGGAACGCGACCCTTGTAGACGATTTCGGCGGCAACAAGCAGCTTATCACCGTAACGACCAAAAACGGCAATTACTTTTATATCCTCATTGACCGGGACGACGAGGGCGAGGACACCGTACATTTCCTTAATCAAGTGGACGAAGCCGACCTCTTAGCACTTATGGAGGACGGAAGCACCGAAGCAGCCCCGCCCGCCGTTTGCAGTTGCACCGATAAATGCGAAGCCGGAAAGGTAAATGTGAGCTGCCCTGTCTGCAAGGACAACATGACCGCTTGCAGCGGCAAGGAAGCGGAGCCGGAAACCGAGAAACCAACAGAGCAGCCCAAAGAGAAAGGCAATACAGGCGGGCTTGTGCTTTTCCTTGTCGTGGCACTTCTTGGCGGCGGGGGCGCGTTCTATTATTTTAAGTTTATGAAGCCAAAGCAGAACGTCAAGGGCGACACCGACCTTGAAGATTTCGATTTTGACGATTACGACGAGGACGAGGGGGACGGGCTTTCTGATGAAGAACAGGAGGACGAGGAAGCATGACGCTTTTCACCGAAAACCCTTTAGAAAAAATGATGGTACAAAGACCCACCGGGCGGCGTGACAGTGCGCCGCCCGTTCCAAAATCCCCGGCGTGTATGCGTTGCCCTTATAAGGCGCAATCCCCCTGTATCGGCTATTGTCTGAAACAGGCACAGGAGAAGAAGCACACCGCGCCGGAACGCTGAAAGGAGGATTTTTTCATGGCATTTAGACTTGTGATTGCAGAAAAGCCGAGCATGGCGCAGACTATCGCCGCCGCGCTTGGCATTAAGGGGAAACAGGACGGGTATATCGAGGGCGGCGGCTACCTCATTTCATGGTGCGTCGGGCATTTGGTACAGCTTGCGGAAGCTGCCGCCTACGGGGAGCAATATAAAAAATGGAGTTTTGACAGCTTACCCATTCTGCCGGAGGAATGGCAGTACGCCGTTGACCCGGACAAGGGGAAGCAATTCAAAACCATTAAAGAGCTTATGCACCGCGCCGACGTTTCCGAAGTGGTAAATGCGTGTGACGCGGGGCGCGAGGGTGAATTGATTTTCCGCTTTGTCTACGAAGTGGCGGGCTGCAAGAAGCCCATGCGCCGCTTGTGGATTTCTTCAATGGAGGACGGGGCGATTAAGGCGGGCTTTGCTTCCCTCAAAGACGGGCGGGACTATGGCGCGCTCTTTGCGTCCGCCCTCTGCCGCGCAAAGGCTGACTGGCTTATCGGCATTAACGCCACCCGGCTTTTCTCCTGCCTGTATGGAAAGACCTTGAACGTGGGGCGCGTCCAGACCCCGACCTTAAAAATGCTCACCGACCGGGACGCGGCTATCTCCCATTTCCAGAAAGAAAAATATTATCATGTTCGCCTTGATTTATCCGGCGCGGACGCGGCAAGCGAAAGGATTTCGGACAAGGCAGAAGCCGACGCGCTGAAAGGGGCTTGCGAAGCGGGAAAGGCGGTATGCGTTTCCCTTACCAGAGAGAAGAAAACCGCAGCCCCGCCAAAGCTCTTTGACCTTACCTCTTTGCAGCGGGAAACGAACCGCATTTTCGGTTACACCGCAAAGCAGACCCTTGACCTTGCACAATCCCTTTATGAAAAGCGGCTCCTTACTTATCCGAGGACGGACAGCAGCTTTCTTACTGACGACATGGGCGGCACCGCAGCGGACATTATCGCGCTGCTTTGCGAAAAGCTCCCCTTTATGGCGGGCGCGGACTTCACGCCGGAGATTGCAAAGGTATTAGACAGCAAGAAAGTATCAGACCACCACGCAATCATTCCCACTATGGAGCTTGCAAAGGCTGACCCGGACGCGCTGCCGGAAAGCGAGAAGAATATCCTTACCCTTGCGGGGGCGCGTCTGCTTTTTGCCACCGCCGAGCCGCATATTTATGAAGCGGTTACGGCGGGTTTCTCATGCGCCGGGACAGACTTCACCGCAAGGGGAAAGACCGTACTTGCGGAGGGTTGGAAAGAGCTTGAACGCAGATACCGGGCGACGCTGAAAGATAAGCCCGAAGCAGAGGACGGGGAAAATGAGGGCGTGACGCTGCCGGAGCTTTCCGAGGGACAGAACTTTCCTAACCCCGCCGCAAAAGTAACGGAGCATACCACAACGCCGCCGAAGCCCCACAGCGAAGCGTCGCTTCTCTCTGCTATGGAGCGAGCCGGGAACGGGGACACCGACCCGGACGCGGAACGCCGGGGGCTTGGCACTCCCGCCACCCGCGCCGCCGTCATTGAAAAACTGGTAAAGGGCGGCTTTGCAGAGCGCAAGGGGAAGCAGCTTATCCCCACGCAGAACGGAGCCGCCCTTATATCAGTCTTGCCGGATATGCTCACTTCCCCGCAGCTTACCGCAGAATGGGAAAACAATCTGACGCAGATAGCAAAGGGAGCCGCAGACCCCGGCGAATTTCTGTCCGGCATTGAAGCTATGGCGCGGGAGCTTGTGCAGACACACGCCGCAGCACTGGACGGGAAAAAGGATTTGTTCCGGGAGGAAAAGCCCTCTGTCGGCAAATGCCCCCGTTGCGGTTCCCCCGTCCATGAGGGGAAGAAAAACTATTATTGCAGCAACAAAGAATGTGCCTTTGTCATGTGGAAGAATGACCGCTTTTTCGAGGAACGCAAGACCGCTTTTTCCGCGAAGATTGCCGCCGCGCTCCTTAAATCCGGCAAAGTGAATGTGAAGAAGCTCTATTCCCCGAAAACAGGCAAGACCTATGACGGAACTATCGTTCTGGCTGACACTGGCGGGAAATACGTCAACTACCGTATCGAAGTACAGAAGAACTAAAAACTTGAATAGCAAGCATAGGAAGCGGGTACCCACTTCCGTAAATCCCCGTTGCGACGCTGACGCGCCGGACGGGGATTTTGCTTGTTGGGAAGTTTCCCAAACCCTCTTTTGCGGAGGGCTTCACCCTCTAAAAATTTTTGAGAAATCTTTGGCAGAAATGCGGGCGTACCCGTAGTAGACCATGCAGCCCAAAAATGCAGCTTGTGACGCTGCCCCAAAGAAAGGAGGTTTTTCACTATGGCAAGTTTACGGGACACCGTAAAGGACTATCAAGACGAGCTTAGGGACGGTATCGCATGGGTGGCGTTCTGGAAACAGGGGCGTTCATGGAACGCGGAATATTTTCATCTTGATATGGACGACACCCTCTACCCGGAGGACAGGAGCCGGTTAGAGGAAATCAAAAGCACCGACCCCGCCGCCGTTATCCTAAACGGCTATTACTGCGGGCATTTAGGCGAGGACATGAGCCTTGACGAGCTGACCGCCGGAGTGCGCTACCACTACGAAAACAGCATGAACGACATTGACGGTTTTATCGGGGCGCATGACGACAGGCTTCCCCCGGAGGTTATCGAGGAAGCGAGGGCAGCCGCCCATGAAGCGGGGCTTCCCTTTTCCGAAAAGCCCTACCGGGACGGAGAGGATTTTAACCCCTATGTATTTGACGGGAGCATGAGCATTGAGGATTTTGAGCTTATGCACCGCATGATTGAAAAAGAAAGGAGCGAACAAATGGCAGAACCGATTTTAAGCGGCTATCTTTCCAATCTTGGGAAGTACACCGAGGGCAGACCCGCGGGCGAATGGGTGACGTTCCCCACGACTGCCGAACATCTGAAAGAAGTCTTTGACCGTATCGGGATTGACTTCAAGCATTACGAGGAATGGCATTTCACAGAATTTCAATCCCCTATCCCCGGCTTGGCGGAACATTTAAGCGAGTATTCCCACCCCGACGAGCTGAACTATTTAGGGAAGCTCTTGGAAATGCAGTTTGACGACGACCGGGAGAAATTCATTGCAGCCATTGAATACGGCGACCATGCCGACAGCTTACAGGACATCATCAACCTTGCACAAAACCTTGACTGCTACTGGATTTATCCGTCCGTCCACAATGAAGAAGAATACGGGCGTTATCTGGTTGATGAACTGGAAGAACCCGAACTGCCCGAAGAAGCGAAAAAGTATTTCATGTATGAGGAATACGGGCGCGACGCTTCCATTAACGACGACGGTATGTTTACCGAAAAGGGCTATATCTACAACAACCGCAACACCTTTACAGAATGGTACGACGGGCGCGACGTTCCACAGGAATACCGGGTAACGCCGCAGCCCCCGCAGCGGTCACGCCCCGACCCGGAAAAAGCAGATTTTGACGCAGCCGCGCCGGGGCAGAGAACCGCGCAGACCGCAGAGCAGCCACAGGAGCCGCGCCCGGTTATCCCTATCGTGCTGACGAGCGAGAAGCCCGCCGAGAAATTAAAAGAGATTACCGACCGTCTGGAACAGGGTATTGCGGAACTCTTTGACAGCGAGCGTTACAAGGAATATCTGAAAGTCATGTCAAAATTCCATAATTACAGCTTCCGAAACACCGTCCTTATCGCCATGCAGAAGCCGGACGCTTCCCTTGTGGCGGGCTTTTCCGCTTGGAAGAATAACTTTGAGCGAAACGTGATGAAAGGGCAAAAGGGAATTAAAATCATTGCCCCGTCGCCCTATAAAATCAAACAGGAAATGCAGAAAATCGACCCGCACACACAGAAGCCCATAATCGGCAAGGATGGAAAGCCCGTCACCGAGGAAAAGGAAGTCACCATACCCGCCTACAAGGTGGTATCCGTCTTTGACGTTTCCCAGACCGAGGGAAAGGAGCTGCCGGATATTGCCGTTGACGAGCTGACGGGCGACGTTGACCGCTACAAGGATTTTTTCGCAGCCCTTGAAAAGACTTCCCCCGTTCCTATCGCCTTTGAGAATATCGAGGGCGGCTCTCATGGCTACTACCACTTGGAGGACAAGCGCATTGCTATCAACGAGGGCATGAGCGAATTACAGACCTTAAAGACCGCCATTCACGAAATCGCCCATGCGAAGCTGCACGACATTGACCTCAACGCGCCAAAGGACGAGCAGCAGCCCCACGTTGACCGCCGCACCCGCGAAGTCGAAGCGGAAAGCGTCGCCTATACTGTCTGCCAACATTACGGGCTTGACACGTCGGACTACTCTTTCGGCTATGTCGCCGGGTGGAGCAGCGGGCGGGAGCTGTCCGAGCTGAAAAGCTCCCTTGAAACGATACGCAGCGCAGCCGCCGAGATTATCAATTCCATAGACGAAAATCTTGCGGAGCTGCAAAAGGCACAGGACAAGGAGCAGACCGCCGGACAGGAGCAGCCCACCAGAGAGGAAAAGGCAGCCCCGAAAGAACAGCCGCAGCCGGAAGCCCCGGCAAAGGCAGATACAGCCGGGAAAGAGAAGCCGGAAGCAGCCGCACCGGGAAAATCCGGCGCACAGGAAAAGGCGGGCGCAGCCCCGAAAGAAGCCTTTACCCCGGAAACGATTTACAAGATGCGCCGGAACCCTTACGGCGACAGCCCGGAAAACAGCCACCTCTTGCAAGCCTATGTGACACAGGAGAACGGGCGGGCGAAAATGGGCGACGTGCTTTATACGGGAACGCCGGAGAAATGCCGCGAGCTTATGGGGCAGCTCAAAAGCGGCGGGCTGACCGAGGGCGACGTAAAGCAGCTTTACGCAAAGGCACAGGAAACGGCGCAGACCGCCGGACAGGACAAAGACACCTTTTCCATTTACCAGATAAAAGGCGGGGACGAAACAAGGGATTTCCGCTTTGAGCCATACGACCGCCTGCAGGCGGCGGGAAATGTGGTTGACAGGGCGAACTATGAGCTTGTCTATTCCGCGCCCCTTGCGCCGGAAACTTCCCTTGAAGATATTTACACCCGTTTCAATATCGACCACCCCAAAGATTTTAAGGGACACAGCCTTTCCGTTTCGGACGTGGTAGTGCTTCATCAGGACGGACAGGACGCGGCGCATTTCGTTGACAGTGTAGGTTTCCGGGAAGTGCCGGAGTTTTTACAGGAGCAGAAGCAGCTTACCCCGGACGACTTGGAAACGGGCGAAACTGTCAAAACACCGAGAGGGACTTTCCATGTAACCGCTATGAGCCGGGAGCAGATAGAAGCCGCCGGATATGGCTTTCACCACCAGTCGGACGACGGAAAGTATCTGATTATGGGGAATGGGACGCGGGCGTTTGCCGTTGCCGCAGAACAGGCGCAGCGGGACAATCCCTTGAAAACCGCCGAGCAGACCATAGAGCAGAACGGAAACATGATTGACGGTATCATCAACAACACCCCCACCGTTGACGAACTGGAAGCAAAGGTAAAGGCGGGCGAGCAGATTTCCCTTGTTGACCTGGCTAACGCTGTCAAAGCCGACAAGGAGCGCGGCAAGGGAGCGAAGCCGGAAAAAAAGCCCTCTATCCGGGCGCAGCTTAGAGCCGACAAGGAAAAGGCGCAGAAGAAAAACGCAAAGCAGAAGTCACAGGACTTGGAAAGGAGCTGACCCATGCCGGAACAGAGTAAATTTGAAAACGTGGATTTGTTCGCTTCCCTTGAAGCGATTATGAAGCAGAACACAGGCTTTTACCAGAGCGACTTAGACATTGACAAAGAGATTATCGCAAAGGCGGCGGCAAGCCCCAACAGGGAGGACAAGACCCTTTTGTGGTTCTGCCGCCCGTCCGGGACGCACTGTTTCCGGGAGCGCGACGTTTTCCTCAAAGACACCGCGCCCCACAACACATGGCGTTTCTACATGGAGCAGACAAGCGACCGCGTCCTTGCCTATGCAATCGAGCTGACGGGAAAGGAGCGCGGGAAAATTAAGGGCAATCTGTACGAACTGGACTACGCTAAACATTATGAGCGCGTCAAGGAAAAGGAACTGCCCGCCGATACGGTGAAGCTGATTTATGAGCGAGGGGAAAGGGAGATACCCGCCGGACGGTTCTTCAACGGCAACCCAGACCCGCAGCTTGGGAAGTTTGAACGCTTTGAAGCCCTACCCGACGACCCGGACGCGCTGCAATCACTCTTACAGGAAGAACGGCGCAGCCGGGAGCAGCTTCCACCGGGGGACTTCAAGGCGCATATCACAGCCTTGCGGGACGGGCTGATTGAAACGGAAGCGCGGCGCATTGTGCGGGAAATGAAGCGGCACTATGAGCCGAATAGCCCGAACAAGACCCATTTCATGGCAGAGCTTTCCCCGGCGTTCATGCGGCTTGCAGCCACAAAGGACACTGACCGCCTTTTCTCCATGCTGCCCTATAAGACTCTTTCCTTTTCCAAAATCGAGGGCAGACATGGGACGTATGCGCTGATTGACAAGGGGGAGAACCGGGACAGGGAGATAAGGAAGCCCCGCCCCTCTATCCGGGCGCAACTTAAAGCAGACAAGGCAAAGACCGCCCCGAAAAAGGCGGCGGCAAAAACAAAAAATCACGATATGGAGGTATGAGCATGATTAGACTGACTGTTGAAGAAACAAACCTTTTGAGCATTTACAACGAGGGCGGCAAGCGGGCTTTGATTGAGAATGTCAACGCCGCGCTGCCCTACATGGACGCGGATATGCGGGAGCTTGCAAAGCGCACCCTTTCCAAAGTGGACGCTTTGACCGAAGCGGAATTTGCAGAGCTTCCCATTTACGCCGCTGATGAAGTATGAACGGGGTTAAGCGGCTGACGCCGCCCCAGAGCCGGAAAGTCAACGCCCTTGTGCGCCGGACGTGCTGCAACTATGATAACGGGAACTGTATCTTACTGGACGACGGAGACGAATGCGTATGTCCGCAGCTCATTTCCTATTCGCTTCTCTGCAAGTGGTTCCGGGTTGCGGTGCTTCCCGCCGACAGGCTGCTCTATGCGGAGCTTTACCAGACAGGGGATAAGAAGAAATGTACCGAGTGCGGCGCGTTCTTTGCGTCAACCTCTAACAGTGTCAAATACTGCCCCGTCTGCCGGAAGCGTATCACCCGCAGACAAGCCGCCGAGCGCATGAGGAAAAGACGCACCCCTGTTACGCAGTAGGCGCGGAAAATCCCTTGATTTACAGGGCTTTCCGGGCGTGAAAATCGGATAGGCGATACTTTATACCTTTATCCCCGAAAATGGCGTTCTACTGCGTAACATTCACGAAAACAGCACCCATAAAAAGACAGGGCGCGGAAGTCATATACCGGCTTCCGCGTCCTGTTCTTTTTTTGCCTATCTGACATTTCCCTTTTCCATTTCTTCAAGTGGGAACTGCGGGAGGGCTTCTATCAGCTTCTTTGTGATAGACTGGCGCATATCTTCGTTGATTTCCTGTTTCGTGCTTCCGTCCGGCTGTCTGACCGCTACCGTCGATAGCCTGTCGATTTCGTCCTTGTAGCACTCCACGACTTTCTCCACCGCCCATTTTTCCCCGGCAACGGCGGCGCGTATGGTTTCATATTCCGGCATTTTCTGGTTTTCCATGCTTCAACGCTCCTGTCTGTATTTGATAGCCTTATCATAGCACAGCGGCGGGGATTTTGCTATCCTTATCCGCGCTCTGTTCCCTTTTCACGTTCCGGCTGCCTGTCTGCCTGTAAAATGCTGTCAATGTTCTGCTTGATAATATCATATTCCCGGACTTTCTTTTTCAGCTTCCCATAGTCGGCGTAAAGGGCTTCTTTCTGCGCTTGGAGGGCTTCATACTCCGATTGCAGCGCGGCAAGGTTCGGGAGCTTTGCAATGCCCGCCGCTTTCAACGACCTTGCGGCGGCTTCATGTAGGATAATCGCCTGTTCCTGTCCGGCGCGGTACTTCTCCCTGTTCCTTGCCTTGCGGTATGCGTCATAGACGGGCTTTGTCTTTTGGTAGGTGGAAACATTCTTGATAAGCACCGCCATGTCCGCAAGCCGCTTTTCCGCGTTCTTCAATGCGTCTGCCGCCTGTCCGCTTTCCGCTGACATTTCCTCAATCCGGCTGACTAAATCCGCGTACTGTTCAATCTTGTGTTCCGTCAAGAAATTCATGGTTTTAGCTGCCTGTTTCAGATTGTGGATTTTCGCCCACTGTTCATAGCCCTTACTCTGCGCCGCCTTGATACTGTTCTCAATGTCGATAAGCAGCGAAACGTCGCGCTGCTCTCTGGGGGCTTTCGCCGCCTTTGCCCGTCTGCCCGCTATCCGTTCCCTTATGGCTTCCTCTGTATAGTCTGCGCCGAGGGTTTTTAGGCGGGTGAAGCGTTCCTGTCCGGGGGCGCGGCATGAAACATATTTCCCCGGCTTTATCTCATAGCCCGCCGCCTGTAACCGCGTTAGCAATTCCTCAAAACTGGAAACTTGGGGGATAAGCGCGTCAACGGCAATCTTTAGCTTGCCTTTCCAACTTGTACCCGTCTTTTCTGCCTGGTACTCCGCATAGCTCTTTCCCTTGCTGCCCTTGCCGGGGACGACGACGGACAAGCCATTTTCCCGGCACAGCTTGTCGCTCATGTTCCGTATGCCGTAATAGCTCCTTTTGTTGGAATTGTATTTGTGATGGTCTACAAAATTCACCGCGCAAAAAATGACGTGGTTATGGATATGCCCCTTGTCAATGTGCGTCGTCACAACATATTCATGCTGCCCCTTTGTCACCGCGTCGGCAAGCTGCTTCCCGATTTCGTGGGCTTTCTCATAGTCCACTTCCCCCGGCGCAAAGGACTGTATCAAGTGAAAGGCTAAATTGCTGCCCTTATCCAGTGCTTGCGAGAGGGTATAGCCGAACTCAATGTCTGCCGTTTCATAGGAGCAGCCGAAAGAGGATATGAGCATTTTCCCGTCCGTCTTGTCCGGGTTTTCGATATAGTCAAGGGCTTTGCTTAGGGTGCTTTTAACAGGCTTAATCTTTGTAACCGCCATATCTCCGCAAGCACCCCCTTTATTTCCTCTATGTCCTCTTGGTATGCGTTCCCCGCCGCGTTCACGCGGCGGGCTATCTGGTTGACGTTGACACCGATTTTCTGTATCTCTGCGGTCATTGCCTTTATATCGGCGTGGTCTATCTGAATGATATACCCGTCAATGGCAATCTTCCGCAGATACGCCGCCATGTTCCGGGTGGGTACGAGCTTCATTTTTTCCAGTATTAAATCCCGTTCCGCTTCCGTCACTCTGAATTTGATTTGCACCGTCCTTTTCCGTCCGTCCATTGCTTCGCTCCTTTCCTTTCCGTTCCGAGGGTTTGGGACACTTCCCAACAAGCCATTTTCAACCGACGCGCCGCAGCGCGGGAGGGCGAAAATACGGAAGTGGGTACCCGCTTCCTATGCTTGCTACGAATGTTTTTATCCCTTATGCCCTTATCCCTTACTACGGAGAAAAAGCTATTTTGCCAAACTTCCGCAAAAGAAAAACGCTGCAATTCAAAAAAGATTGCAACGCTTTCTAAATCCTGTTCAGTTTTAAGCCGGACATTCCTATTCGCCCTCTTTTTCGACTTCGGAAATCTCTTTTGCCGTTGCGGTCACAATCCGTATGCCTGTATCGCTCATACCGTCAAGAAGCGCGTCGAGCTGCCGCCGCTGCGTGTTCTTCTCCGGCGGCGTTTCCAAAAGGAACTGGTCTACGGATATATTGTAGCGGAGCATAAGCTCAAAGAAAATCTGTAAACTTGGGTGCTGCCCCTTGTTCTCAATGTTCGCAAGGTAACGCGGCGAGATAAACATTTCGTCGCTTACTTTCTTGCGGCTCTCCTTGCGCCCTGTCCGCGCCGCCTTTATCGCTGCCCCAAAAGCCTTGAAGTCGTATTTCGGTACTGGTCTTTTTGCCATAATTATTCACCCTATTACATTTTACTGTTCACCTTTCCTCTTGGATATGTCTACACTGTTCTATCAGTTGACTAAAATAATTCATATGTATATGTTGACAACTAGCCGCTTTTTTTGTATAGTATTATTAAAAGGGGGGAAATGTTTATGTTACATAGCATGCGTATTCGATAAGCATTGAAATTAAAAAAGATTTTTCCCATTTTCAATATGGGCTTTTTTGTCATGCTTATTTTGCGTATGCTATACAACAAAACTAACGATGTATAGACATAGTATAAAAACTATGCCTTAATTTTGTTGTAGTGTTATATGTATAAATGCAGGTCAATGCTCATGTTGAGAATTGACCTGTATTTTTTTGCGCAAAAGGAGAAATATTATGCTTGAAAAATATTGGATAAAATGTCCAATTTGTAACGGAAAGACGAGGGTTCAAGTATTTTATAATACGGTATTAAGAAATTTTCCTCTTTTCTGCCCTAAATGTAAATTAACACATATCGTTGATGTTGAAAAATTAGAAATCATAATCAAAAACTCTGAAAAACAAACTTTTTAATTTTGAAAAGGAAGGATATTAAATGAAACACTTACCTAAAAGTACACCTACGGAAATATTGAATGACCCATACGGATTTACTTACAAAGAAATGTCGGAAGTAATTGGAGAGGATAAAGCAAGAGCCTTATATGCGAAATTGTATAAACAGCCATTTCACAAAAAAAATCTATCAATATCAACAAAAAAAGTCTATAAAAGTAGCGATACTGAAAAGTATGTTTATGAATTGAAAGACAACAGGTATATCGAAACGGTTTTTATTAAACGGCGAGATGGTGGGACTGTTTGCGTAAGTACGCAAGTTGGTTGTTCTGTTGGCTGTATTTTTTGTGAGTCCGGACGCAATGGTTTCGTTCGTAATCTAACACCGTCTGAAATTGTGCAGCAGGTCATATTGATACGTCAAAAAGTAAATCGTATCGTTTTTATGGGAATGGGAGAACCTTTATTCAATTACGACAACTTGATTGCAGCAATCCATATTCTTCGAGATAGAAATGGACTTAACTTTCCAACCGACGGCATTACCATATCAACAGTTGGTCCAGTTAATCAATTAAAAAAATTGCGCGAAGAACATCTAAAAATTCAGTTGACAATATCTTTACATGCAGCAACACAGGCTGTGAGAAACTGTATCATTCCTCATATGCACATGTACGCTATTGAAGATGTTGTTAAGCAAGCATTGTCCTATTCACAAAGGCATAATCGAAAAGTGGTATTTGCGTATTTGCTTTTACCAGGTATAAATGACCGTTCCTCAGATATAAGGCAACTTGCAAAATGGTTTAAGGGCAAAAATGTTATGATTAACGTGCTGCAATACAACCCGACGAGTAATTCAAAAATTAGAGCACCACAAAAACAAGAAATGGTTGCGTTCAAACATCAATTAGAGCAAACAGGACTTGAAGTTACCATGAGAGTTTCTCATGGTAGAGAGATTAAAGCAGCTTGTGGACAGTTAGCTAATACATATAATAAAGCCAAAAAACAACAAAAATAATTTAATTAAAAGAGCCAGACGCACAGACGCAGAGCCGATAATATGCAGTTTGAAATACTGCTGTTATCGGCTCTTTTTTGATTTAATTTGTGCCCCCAATAACCATATTGGAGCAAAATCAGAACTGTTGCTTGTCGTTCTTTGATTTCCGCAGCAGCTTTGAAAAATCAAAGCCGCCGTTTCTTTTTATCTTCTCAAGAAATGACGCGGTATCACTGTTAAAAGCGGCGGCTAAAGGAGGTAGCCGCCATGAAGCACATACCATATCGACAAAATCCGACGGTCATTGACACATCAAAAAAAGCCCGACCACCACCGGGGGAAATTACGCTTGTATATATGAACTGTCTAATCATCTAAATACTACTCACAATACCAATGCGCCTGTCCGGGCTTTTCGGACAGGCGCATTTTGCTGCTCAAAAAATTTTTTGAAGAAATTTCAAAAAATCTTCGGCGTTTTTGAAAACCGCCGTATTGCCCCGCGAAAAGGGGGAAGCACCACCAACTTTCCAACGAGAAAGGAGGTGAGAATGTGGAACCTAACAGCAGGGAGTTTTACAAACAGTGTGCTTTTCAGAAGTTTTGTAATACGGTACTTCACAATGAAGCGTGCGACACTCATAGAGAGCTTCGCAGACACAGGGCAAAGGAAGTGACCTTTTCCGACATGACCTTAGACGAAGCGCGACAGCTTCATACGTTTGATGAATATTTCAAACGGGAAACTGTTGAAACCGTCTTTGAGAAAGCCGGGAAGAAAATCACGCCAAAGCTGCTTCTTGAAGCAATCCGTACTTTGCCGGAAGAAAAGCGCAAAGCCATACTGCTGTATTACTTCGAGGGAATGAACGATACCGAGATTGCGGAACTGTTCAATACGTCGAGAAGCACGATACAGTACAGGCGGACAAGCTCTTTTGAGAGATTAAGAAAATATCTGGAGGAAAATGCTGATGAATGGGACGAATGGTAACGAACCCGGCTACCCGGAAAATGCCCTTGTTCCCTATCCTGTCATTGTGGTAGCGACAAAGGGCGACCCGGACGCTATGAAGATTGTCTTGCAGCATTTCAGCGGCTACATAGCCCGCCTCTCCATGCGGAAGCTGTACGACGAGCGCGGGAATGTCTATTTCGGCGTAGACCACGACATTCGGGAACGGCTGCAAGCAAAACTGATGATGGCTGTCCTCACCTTTAAGGCAGAGGAATAAACCGCAGCGGCGGCGGGACGCTTTCTCTCTCCCCCTTTTCCGTTCCGCTGCTGACGCGGCAGCAAAGCCATTCTGAACCTTGACAAAGAAAGCGGCGCAAGATAACGGCGGCGCAGCATAGGGCAAATCGGATACGTTCCTTTTGCGCCGAGCCATACGGCGGGTGCGCCATGACGCTATCCGGGTGAGGTTATCCCCGCCCGGACAGCCGAGCGACCAACACCGCGCCGGAAAGCAAGTGTAGCGGCTTGCGGGCGACGACACGCAGAATATACAATGATACTTCCTTACAGCCACAGTCCGAGCGTTAAGAGCGTCGCAGGCAATGGGTAGGGCTGCATGAGAACCATGCCGGGGTGAAATTCCCATGAGGTTATGCTAATAACCGTCCGATTAAAGCCTTTGTTTTATTGAATAGTGGACTTGCTGCTATTCATAGACTGTATTATATGTTTGCGAAAGAAAGGGGGATTTTCTTTGACGCAAAACCAAACGCCCGTTACCACAACGGAGCATAAAATAGGAAAAGTTACTTACCTTGTATGTTCGTCCGCAAGTGAACGCGCAACGGACACACTGGATAAAAAGATAAAAAAACTCATTCGCAAAGACATGGAACTGAACCCCGCAAACGCCCGGAAATAGGGCGTTTCTTCACATTTTATACATGACACAGGCAGCGGTATGTGGTATAATATAGACAGTACAAATGCCATGCTTGTCTGTCGTCGGAAAGGAGGACAAAATGTTACAGACAGACAAGATTACCGCTTTATATTGCAGATTGAGCCAGGAAGATATGCAGGCCGGGGAAAGCGAGAGCATACAGAACCAAAAGATGATTTTACAAAAGTATGCTGACGAACACCACTTTTTCAACACGCGCTTTTTCGTAGACGACGGATTTTCCGGCGTGAGCTTTGAGCGTGAGGGGCTTCAAGCCATGCTGCACGAAGTTGAAGCCGGGAACGTGGCGACCGTCATAACAAAAGACCTCTCCCGTCTGGGACGTAATTATCTGAAAACCGGGGAGCTGATAGAGATTGTTTTTCCCGAATATGAAGTGCGCTACATTGCCATTAACGACGGTGTAGACACAGCAAGGGAAGATAACGAGTTTACCCCTCTGCGGAACTGGTTCAACGAGTTTTACGCCCGCGACACTTCAAAGAAAATCCGGGCTGTCAAACAGGCAAAGGCGCAGAAAGGCGAGCGCGTCAACGGGCAAGTGCCTTATGGGTACATAGCTGACCCCAACGACCGCAATCATCTATTGCCCGACCCGGAAACGGCGCACATTGTAAAACAGATTTTCGCTATGTATGTGCGCGGCGACCGTATCTGCGAAATCCAGAACTGGCTACGGGAACATGAGGTATTGACTGTTGCAGAATTGCAGTACAGGCGCACAGGAAGCCACAGGCACCCCCGCCCACACCCGAATTGTATTTACAACTGGCCGGATAAGACGCTCTATGACATTCTGGCGCGTAAAGAGTATTTGGGGCATACCATTACAGGCAAGAGCTATAAGGTATCTTACAAATCGAAAAAGACGAAGAAGAACCCGGAGGAAAAGCGTTACTTCTTCCCCAACACACACGAACCCTTGATTGATGAAGAAACCTTTGAGCTTGCACAGAAACGGATTGCCACCAAACACCGCCCTACAAAGGTTGATGAAATTGACATTTTTTCGGGGCTTCTCTTTTGCGGGGACTGCGGCTATAAAATGTATCTGCAACAGGGAGCCGGGACACTGGAACGCAAACACGCCTACACTTGCGGCAAGTATCGAAACAGGATAAGGACTGGCGAGCTTTGCACTACCCATTATATCCGAAAGAGCGTCCTTAAAGAACTTGTCCTTGCCGATTTACAAAGGGTATTGTCCTATGTGAAAGAGCATGAACAGGAGTTTATCGAAACCGCCAACGAGTGCAGCGCAAAGGCAGTACAAAAGACGCTGACGCAGCAACGGAAAGAGCTTGACAAGGCGCAGAGCCGGATTAGCGAGCTGAATATCTTGTTCCGCAAGCTCTATGAGGACAACGCTTTAGGGAAACTTTCAGATGAACAATTTGCTTTTCTGACTTCCGGCTATGACGAAGAAAAAAAGACGCTGACCCGGAGGATTGCGGAACTGTCACAGGAAATTGACAACGCCACCGAGCGCAGCGCGGACGTGAAAAGGTTTGTCGCACTGGTACGCAAATACACCGCCATTACCGAACTGACCTACGAAAACGTCCATGAATTTATTGACCGCATTCTTATTCACGAACTGGATAAGGAAACGAACACCCGCAAAATCGAAATCTTTTATAGCTTTGTCGGCAGAGTTGATACAGGCGACAAGCCTACTGAAAGTATCTCCTATTTCAGACAGATTGGAGCCGACGTAAAGAGTTATGCTATCTAACATACATCAAAAAGAGGTAAGATAACACCCTCTGCAAAAAAGGTTACGTTATCTTACCTCAACAAAATTAGAACCAGTGTAGCCGTCATCTACTCGTATTTCATGTAAACAGATATCGGCTCTGTCCTTGATAAAAGCCAGAGCCAACTCTCTTTGATTGGTAATGCTGTCGCTGTCCCGTTTGTTTCCTATTTCCTTATCTTCGTCCTCCTTGGAAAGACGAAGATAAATGTCAGCATTCCAAATTTTTTTCGCGTTCATTCAATCACTCCCATATGCGTTTTCAGTATACGCACATGAAAGCGGAAGCCATATTATGTCCTAGCTATAAAATAGCATGGTTTTTTTAATATGTCCAGCCCCTTTCAGCGCGTATATCTCAAGTGTGTTTTTCAGATCGCTGATGAAAAGTAGTGAATGAGCCTTTCCTGCAAGGAAGGGCTGTTTTCATCAAATTTGACTCTGACAACCACCTGTCCGCATCGAAAGCAATAGGGGTTCTTGATCTGCTCCACATACTGTAAAATTCTTTCTTCCTTTGGCAAGGAAGGATCAATTTGGACAGCCTGCATATCGGTTAAAAGTTCTTTGTCAACAGTTTCCACATTGGTAAGCTTCATTGCTTCCAACTGTTCCATTGTGAGCATGGGTCGCCACCTCCTGCCGTCTTTGTTCCAATATATGGGCTGTCCCGAAAAAATATGCCTGCCAGTGACAAGCATAAAAGAAAGACCTTCGAGGTCTATTCCCCCTCGAAAGTCTTTCTTTACAAATACAAATTACCACATCTGAAAGCGAATGGCAAGCCCTAAAGCGTTGTAAATAAGCTGTATCTTTGTTGTAGTAGCGTTGTATGGGTGCCTCTTTATTTCAACAGACCCAGCTTTTGAAGCGCGCCGTACTTTGCGGCAAGAGCCTTTACAGCTTCGTCACGGTACTTCATCAGCGTTTTGAAGGTGACCCCGCGCAGGTCCTGCAGTTCGCGCCAAGTATAGCCCTCGAAATAATAGTCCCGGAGAATGGACGCCTGGTGTGCCGCCAAGCCGTCTATATAAAAGTCAAGACGGCGAAGCGTATCTTCAATCCAATCAATTCGGGAAGTGATCTCAAACAGGGCCTGTGCCTTTTGTTCCTGATGCCTTTGCCGATAATTCAAAGCGATGGACACGGTTTTATCTGAAACGTCGCCGCTGTCCACCCGTTCCCCTGATCCTGTGGCAAAGGTCATAGACTCGATGGTCTCGTCCTCGGATAGTTTCTCCAGTTGTTCCTGCTCATAAAGCAGCATTTTGCGCTCCTGTTCAAGCGCATTGTGGCTTTTCAATAGTTCTATCACATATTTTTTTACATCCGTCTGTTCCAAATCCTCACCCTCCCTGTTTCCGGCCCCTCGCACAGCCTCACAGAATTGTCAATTCTACAAATCCCCACAAACAAAAAGAAACGCCTGTATTGATGCCGCCCAATGGTATAGCGGCGTGAAATACAAGCCTTGCTTCTGTCGGGTGGCTGTATCGACCGCCTAATTTCACGGTTGATCGGATAAAATCTCCGCGTTACAGCCATTATATTTTGTTTTTAGAGGACTTAACAGAGAAAACGGGTTGCTTTCTCCCAAACCTGCGCCTTGACAAGCTGCATGACCAAAAGGGAAAGCCAACCACGCTTGGATCTGCCGTTCTGCCTGGCAAAATGGAGTGAGGAAACGCTGGAAGATTTCTGAAAGACGGTGGATTTCCTTTCCAGCGGTTTGAAAAGCGCTTCAAACCATCTTTGAAATGTCCGTATTGTCTGATCGTAACAGGGCACACAGGTAAGATCCCCGCTTATTGCAGCTTCAATGACCTGAGCCTCATACCGTTTGTAGGGAACCATAAAGACAGGCAGTTCATGGTGAATCCGGCCGCACCGGCGGCAAAGGAGACGGCGCAGCAGATAAGTATGCCGGACGCCGTCCATGCCGGTGGACGACCGCTTGCGCCACCCATTACGACGCAATTCGCTGCTGCAGTGCGGGCAACGGTGCATTTCCTCACTCCAAAGCAAAAATAACTGCCGCCTTGCATTGGCAAGGCCCTGTAGCGCGCGGTGATTACCATAAACGATCCCTCCCCTTTTTTATAAAAAAACAGGAGCTGTACAGCATTCACACTGCTTGGCTCCCGCTCATTTATTGTTTTGACTTTTTTCGACAATCGCTTCCACAGTAATGGATAGAAAACGCTGCTCCAGCTCAGAACAGGATTTTATCTGTGCCGCAAGGCTGCGATAATCTGGTGATGTCAAATCACTGTCTACTCCCAACAAAAAAGCATTGGGGGTCGTTTCCAGCGCCCGAGCCAAGCTGACGATAGTTTCCACGCTGGGGACTGATTTCCCGTTTTCGATGTTGGAAATATGGGTCTTGCTCAAGGCCACCATCTGCCCCAGCTGCTCCTGTCCGATGCCCAAAAAGCGCCTGCGAGCTCCAATCCGGTTTCCGATTTTTCTATAATCAATCCCCACATTTCTCACCACCTTGTTGCTTTAATGGTATCAAATTATATTGAAAATTGAAATAAATCATAAAAATACTAATATCTTTATAATTCACTTTTGACAAAATATTATACAAAAAGAGCCGCCACGTTTTATCGTGACGGCTCTTTCGCTTGGGACCACGGCCTTGGCCGTTCATCCCTTCACGCGGCTTTTTGCAGTTCAATGCTCCGGACGCGGGAGGCCAGTTCCTGCGAGAATGTCCGCAGGATTGTAAACTCCGAATTGAGGTCGTCCAGCTGACGGTTCAAAATCTCCTCGTACTCTCGCTTTTTCGCCTCCAGCGCGTCAATTTTCAGAATCCAGCGGTTCATGATCGACGGGCTCTGGCTGCCGGAGGAAATCAGGTGCTGCGCGCGCTCCTGATATTCCTCGATTTCCTTGCGGACATTGTTGTAGAACTCCGCCGCCATTTCCCTGCGCTGCTTCTCATCATCCATGACGTACATGGAGTTGACGACCAGCGGCGAGGTGTGTTGGTTGTGGGTATTGAGCGCTTCGATGAAGTCCTCAAACAGGGAAACCTCGTGCATATGGCTGCGGGGGACAAAATAGAGGCGCCCGTGGATCGAGATTTTCAGCGCCTGCATCCGGTCGAGAAAATTGTTGGTCAGCGTTTCGATCTGCTTGCGGCCCACGCACTGCTGGTACCGCTCATACAACCGCTGCGCCTCTTCGCAGTAGGGATAGGGATTGATGACGGGATCGAACGCCAGATTATCGTAGGAAAAGAGGCCGAGCCCGGTGTTGAGGGAAAGGTTGGCCAGCTTGGCGTATTGGTTGGTGGTGGCGTCCAGCGTTTCCTTCACCAGCTCGCGGCTGATGATTTCACCCTGCCGCTCGTTGTCGCGGCAAAAGACCCTGTAGATCTGCATCTGATCCACCACCCGGCCCTTGATGTCGCCGGTGGCGCAGCGGAAGGCGTTGGCGTCGGAGGGGCGGGGGGCGGAGATATTCTCCAGCCCCATCGCCTCACAAATTTGCTGTAAATCCTCCCGGTACACCAGGATGTTGGACAGGGAGAAGTAAACAAACTTGCCCAGCACCTGCGCGTTTTCGCCGGTAACGGCCATCAGGTCGCTCATCTTAGAAATATTGTTTGCCATGAAAGTTCCTCCTTCGTCGTTAAGCTGCGGCTTTGTTCTTTCGGTAGAGCAGGTAGTCGTCAATCCCCTTGTAGGCGGGGTCCCATAGAAAGGTCTCGCAGGGGACGGACAGCTGCTCCGTCACGGTACGGCGCATTTTTTGGAGCGCCTTTGCCACTTCGGAGTTGCCCAGCAGATCCATGTCGTAGCAAACCAGAATCTTTTCCGGGGTAAGCCCCTTGAGCGTGTCCACAAGATACTCGGTGCTGTTAACGCCCGGGACGCAGACAAACAGCGCCTCGCCCCGCAGGAAGCTGGCGGCGTCGCCTTTCAGCCCGCCCTCTGTAATGCAGACGGTGGTTTTGGAGGGATCGCCGGTGACGTGCACCCAGCTGTAAGCGCGGGCGCCGTTTTCAAAGACCGGACGCCCCTGCTTGTCGCGGTAATCGGGGTTGCTGGATATCCAGCGGTATTTCCCTTTGGAGGCGTCATCCAGACGGATCTGCAATCCCTGGATATATCCATCTTTGGTCAGCACCGGGATTAGAAACCCCTCTTTTCCCCAAAGGCTCCATTCCCCGTCGCGGGTGAAGAAGCCAGGGACGCCGGACAGGTCGTGTGTTTTCGCCAGTTCACAGGCAATGTCCCGGCGCGCCCGCCAGTCGTCGGGCATGGTGCGGTACATATTCTCTCCGATCCGTTCCCTGGACAGCCCGCGTTCCAGCAGGTTTCGCAGATGCGCGGGGGAAAGTCCCAGCATCCGCAGCAGGTCGTAATAAACGTCGTGCCGCCGCTCCAACGGAGCCAGATTGGTGACCGCCGTGCGGACGGGGCGCTGCGGCTTTTGATAAAACCGCAGCACCGAATCCTGCATCAGCTCCCGGAACGCTTCCCGGTTGGTCAGATGGTGTACCCTCGCATAGAGTGTGACCGCGTTTCCGCGCGCCCCGCATTTCTTGCAGTGCCATTGGTTGTGCTCGGTGTTGAGGTACAGGTGGTTATGCCGGGCATGACAGAAAGGGCAGTAGCCTTCCACTTCCACGCGGTCGAGGGTTTTTGGGTTCAGTTCGATCCCGCAGCGATGCGCCACCGGCAAAATGGGGATTTCCACATAGTCCGGCATAGAGTCACCTGCCTTTCGGTAGGGCGCGGGTTTATGCGGCTTTGCTTACCTGTGGCCGGTCGGGTTCCGAAAATTCCTTCACACAAAGCGGCGCGTTTGGCACAACGCGGGCGAGGAAGGTTTGTCCGGTGGGTCTGGGGATTCCGGCAACGCTTTCGCTGTCGTCGATGAACATGGGGTAATTCCGTCCGGTGAGCTGTTTGATCAATTCCGCAACGCTGACGCCCGCCAAAAGCTTCTCCGAACGGGAAAGGCGTTTGTAATCCCTTCCCTGGTAGGTGAACTTAAAACAGTCCTTGACCTCCCCGGTGGTTTTGAACACCTCAAAGAGCCGCACCCGGACCTCTCCGGCGGACAGCTTTTCAAAGGTCATCTCCGCACGGCGGGAGGCGTAGTCGGCGACCGCGGCGAGCAGCAATTCCTTGGATTTGATCTGCGCTTCTATCTCAGCAATCTTTTCTTTTGTGGTATCGGTCTGTCCGCGGTATACCGCCTGCTGCGCGTCAAAATCCGCCTGCGCCTGCTGTTGCTGCTTTTGCAGGGCGGCGAGCCGGTCGGATTCCTCCTGTGTCAGCCCGCAAAGCGCGATTTGCTCCTGAAGTTCCTGAGTCGCGGCCCTTGCCTGCCGCAAAGCGGCCTGATGGGATTCCACCTCCGCGGCATAGCTCTGCTTCGCCGCTTCAAGACTTTGCCGAAGCTGGGAGATCCGGGCGGTGTGCTTGGCGGCGTCCTCCTTTTGGAACTGTTCAAAGGCTTCCAGAGCCTTTTTGTCCAACTCCTTCAAATCGGCCAGCTGGCTTTTCAGGCCCACGCCCCGGGTGACGATTTCGCTCAGCTGAGGGGCCAGCTCTTTTTTAACCGACTCCAAATGCTGTTCGGTCAGCCCGGTGAAGCAAACGGGGCATTTCGTGCCCGGCTTTACATGGGCGGCGAGGGCGCTGATCCTTTTGTGCTCGGCATATGCGGCGTTCAGCGCGGCGGTGGTGTCCGCAATCGCTTGGGTAAATTTACTTCCGTATGCCTTGGCTCTCGTGCGTTCCAGCGCCAGTTCGCAGTCGCGCAGCTCCTGTTCCTGCCCGGCGGTTGCGGGCAGGGCCGGCTTATCGGACAGGATCTCGTTTTCCCTTGCCACTGCTTCATCCAGCTTTGCCTGAAGCGCGGACGCGCCGCCGGTCTTTTTGGCCTCCAATGCGGCGATCTCCGGTTCAAGGGCGCCAAGCGTCACCTTCAGGAGGTTAAGCGCCTGGGCGGTTTCCCTGCGCTGGGTCATCAGCAGCGAGGCTTGCCCTTCCAGGGCGATGATATTCTCTTTGCTCTCCCGGATGTCGGCGCGCAGTTCCTTCATGTAGTTTTCCGGTGCCAAAATGTCTTTCCCGGATAAAAGCCGCTTGTTGAACTCGCTCATGCCCTCCATCGCCGCTTCCTGCGGGACAAAGGGCAGGTGTTTTTCCAGCAGCGCCTTGCCGCCGTCCCCCATTTTCTCAATGAAGTAGAGGGGATTAAAGATCGACAGGAAGACGTCCCTTTCACCGAACAGATCGGTCAAATCCTGCTGGCGGATGTTGTAATCGTCATAGGAAATGCTCATCCGATCCTTTTTCCGGCTTCGCACCAGTTCATGGGATGCGCCGGCGGCGTCCTCCAACGTGACGCGCACCTCGATATCGGGGTTTTGCTCGTTGTACAGGCGGTCGATCCTGCCCTCCCCATAAAAAGTCGTGCCGGTGAAGGCGAAGGCGATGGCGTCCGCGATGCTGGATTTCCCGACATGATTTGCGCCGGTGATCATGGTCAGGCCGCCGAATGCGAAGCTTTGTCGTGCGTCGAAACACTTGAATCCCGAAAGGGTGAGGCCGCGTATGCGAAAACCGGTTACTTTGTCCATTCAGCTTCCTCCTATGCCGCAATTTCATATCCTTGCATGATGTTGATGGTCGTGCCCTCCGCGGCCCCCGGTACTTTTGCCAGCTTCACGTTGCGCAGGCAGATGCCATCCGCGATATCGGGGTGTTCCCCCTGCAGATAGGCGACCACCTCCGGCCCCTTTTGAGCGGGGACCAGGCTGAGGACAAATCCGCTGCCGCTTTTGAAGCGCTGGGGCTGTGCCTTTTTCACCGCATAGTCAAACTGGAGCGGCGGCGGGCTTGTCTTCGCGGCTTTCGGCGCTGCCGCCGGCTGCCCGTCCGGTGCGGCCGCGTCCGGCGGCATGGAAGCGCGCTGGTGTGCAGTCGCCTTGGGCGGCGCCTGCCCCGTCAGGGTAAAGACCATCTTTTCGTAGGTGCTGTCCAGCCGCGCGTACTCGCTGTCCACGATGTACTTGCCGTCCTTGAGCGAGACCCAGACACCTTCCAGAGAATAGAGGTAGCGACCGATGCCCCACATGACGGCGGCGCGTTTGAAGCTGTCCGAGATCCCGCCCTTAATGGGCTCGATATCGGTGTTCTCCGCCCCGTCGCACTTATCGACCCACTCGCCGCGTTCCTTCATGTAGATGGAGAGGGTGCAAAGCTGCGACGCCTTCTTGTCGCTCTGGTGCCACGCCTGATAGGAGGAGCGCCAGCTGAACGGCCCCACGACCGCGTCGAGCCGGTACTGGATCCCC
>NZ_QSBX01000012.1:32799-90995 GCF_003465835.1 Anaerotruncus sp. AF02-27
TGTAGGGCACGGCCAGCCCGCGGCTCTTATCCTTCGACGTGTTGGAGACGCGCCATTCCACATCGGAGGAGGCGAAGGGCGCGGACATTTTTTCGTAAAGCTCTTTTTCCGTCATAGCGGTTCCTCCCTAGTTCTCGTTGATAAAGTCCATCAGGGTGCGGCTGTCGGGAATTAATATATCGCTGTAGTAGAAATTCGGATTCTTGTCCTTGAGCAGTTCCAGCAGATCCCGCATTTCCAATTGAGGCTTGTTGTGCCGTTTATTGAAGTGGTCGTTGTTGTTGGGCATCGCGAGGATGTAGTACGGCAGGCTCCCCAAGGTATGCAGGCTTTTACAAACCGGCATCGGGTTGTTTCCCGTGCAAAGGCGATAGCCGCTCACGTTGGAAAAAGGATAATGGTACATCGGTGTTTTGGGCGTCAATAAGCCCTGTCCCACGACGCCCATCCAGCTTCGCATGACCCGCGCGCCGTCCTGGTGTTCAAATTTGAACACCAGCCGCGGCAGGGGAAAGTCCTGATACTCCGTTCCGGCATAGCTGATGTCGGCGCGAAGTTCCGGGTGGAGGATGGAAGTGATAAAGCGCCCGCTTGCTCCGGCCTGAAAGGAGATGCAGCCGGGCGGCAGAAGGCCGCTGCTGACCAGATCTTTCTCGAGGCTTCCCCGGATGCTTTCAACCAGCGTATCGTAGGAGACCTGCTTACAGCGCCGGACGCCTTTTTGAACAAATTCCGTCTGGATGGTATTGCTGCGGGGGGTGATGCGGATCAACAGTTCGGTGGCCGTGTCCATTACGCCGCCTCCCTTTCTTTTTGAGATGCCGGAAATGGTATCAGCTTCTGACGCTTAAGGGTTTCCACTTCTTTGCGCAGGTCCTTTACAGCGCGGTCGTAAAATTCAAACACATAGAGCAAACGGGAAAACAGTGCCAAAAATTCGCAGAAATAGCTGACATCATACTTGAACACAATCCCACTGGCCCATTTGTGGTTGACTTTGGTTTGCAGCCAGGAGCAGCAGTAGTAACAGCCGTCCTCGCTCATCTGCGCCCGCACCTCCTCCAGGGCGCGCAGCATATAAGGATTCTCTTTGAGGGAGATTCCCTTCAGCTTTCCGTACTCCCGGCAAAGGCGATAGTATTCCATCATGGCATTGGAGGAAAAGTACATGGCACACACCTCCGTGTCTTCCGAGTAATATTCGCTCATAAAGTCGCAGAGCCTATACATACCATTGAGCGCAAATTCGCATTCCACATCCCGGTCGAAAGGAGTGTTTGACAGATACTCCAAAATATCCGGCCGGCCGGTTTCATATGCCATGGCCGCTGTTTCCAGTATGGTAAGCGCGTACTGTGCCTCGTCGAATATGTTTTCATCCATTTCAGGCGCCTCCTAACAAAAAGTCCGCTGATGCTGTGCAACCGGCCTGGCGGATGTGAATTTGTTCAGAAGCTGCATGAGGTTTAGATTTGACAGGCTGGCACATTCCAGATATTTGCCAAAGTCCTGAACATCCTCCAGCGTAAACTGGGAGAAATCCAGATCCCCCACGGTGGGGACGGTTCCATTCATAAACGGAATGAGATAGTGGTCGAATAGGTGCCGGTTGACCTCTCCGTTAAAGGATGTGGATTGGGATGGTTCGCAGGCTTTGGCGCGGCGAAGTTTGCCAATAAGGCGTTTGACGCAGATATCCATTTTTATTTTTACTGCTCCTTTCCGTTCGCATCGAGATACCGGCGCACCTGTGTTTGATAATGGCATTCCCATTGGCTCAGCTTCCAAAATACATGGGAAGGCGCGATCTGATAGGCCCTGCTACACCTCCAAAGCACGCCCGCGGCATATTCCAGCCGGCGGCGCAGCAGCGTCAGGTAGCAGAGAAGCACGGCTTGCTTGATGTTTTTCATTTGCATTGTCCTTCCTTATGTCAACGATTTAAAGCCGGCCGGCGTCAGGATATTGAACACCAGCTGGTTTGAAGCTGTTTCGGTGACGGTGGTTTTCACAGCGTTTCCGAGGCGGTCCTGCTGGGTGACATTTTCGGTGGAGCTGATCGCTTTGATGATGCGCCCCTTGACGATGTGGGGATGATCGCACATCGCCAGCCCGTTGATGAGGCCGCTTCCGCCGATCAATCCCACTTGGCCCACATTGAGCGGCAGGATCGGCCGCTTGGCGGCGCCGTCCAACGCACTTTTCGCCAGCCTTTTGGAAAGGCTTTTGGAGGCCGCCAGCTGCCGCGCCAGTTCCGCGGTATTGAAGACGACGCCTTTGAAGAGCGGTACCTCAACCGGCTGAGCCGGAAGTGTGTAACGGCCCTGCGGCAGTTCGGACAACTCAGGGATTTTGGCCGGCTCCGTGATGGACTCCAGAAAGGGAACCGCCAGAGCCGTACCGTCCTCCCGCTGCTTGCGCGTTCCAAAGATTGCGATTTGATGGAAGCGTTCAAATTCCGCGCCCATGAAGCGGTACGCGGTGAGGTCGGCAAAATTGTCGCAGAGGATGCGGGCGACGTCCGGCGTCAGGCGGTAGTAGGGGATGATGTAGATGAGCAGCCCTCCATAAATCAGATGCTCATAGCTCTCCGCCAGGAATCGCTTTTCGTGGCGTGCCTTGCCGCCGTTTTCATTCAGCACCGAGAGGTAGGGAGGGTTGAGTAGCATCGCGTGAAACGCTTCGTGGCTGATGCGGCTGTGAAAGAAGCTCCCCACCGCCACGCGGTGCAGCCGTTCCTGCGCTTCGGCGGCGCGCTGTTCGTCGATCTCCACGCCATAGGTCATGCAGTTGTTTCCCGTGGCCAACGCCCGCAGGGCGAGCCCTTCCCCGCAGCAGGGATCAAACACATTGGTGGTTACCCCCGGCGGAAACGCGATTCCCCGCGTGATATGCTCCACGTGCAGCGGATCGGTGGGATAGTAGCCCATTTTGACGCTGTTCATCAGCCGGCCGATCACGGCTGCGCTGGCGGTCTGCGGCTGCGGCAATTCGGCGGCAAAGGCCGCCAGGATATCCGACAGCTTTTGATAGTCCGGCGCCATGATCGGAAAGGCGGCAAGCTGGGGGCGCAGAGACGCCGCGACTGCCGCGAGTTTTTCCTCACCCAATTCCAAAAGGCACAATCTGGCCTCCCCCATCAGGGAGGCCAGCCGAGTGCGCTCTTTGAGGATCAGTTCGTAGATCTCTTTTGCCTGCGCCTTGTCGGTTTGCAGGTATTTGTCCAGACGCCTTCGGTACACCGGCAGGATGTCCGCCAGCGCCGCAAAGGTCCGGCTAAATTCGGCAAGCTGTTCCAGTGCATAATAACGGGGCGCGTCAGGCTGCTGCATGGCGGACCTCCTTGCTGCGGTCCATCGCTGAAAGTATTTTTAAAAAGTCGTCATAAGAAAAGGTCTTCATATCAGATGTTGTAAGGTACCGGTTTTGACCACCGGTAAAATCCTTCATATGGTTGATGTTGCGGTAAAGCACACAGCAGCGGCCAAACGCAGGCTCGGAAAGATAGATATCCAATCCGTTTCCCGGGGTCCACATCCCCATGAGGGAGACCTCTCCCGACACGGCGATCCCGGCCGGGTTTTTGGAAACATTCATCTGGGTAAAGCCGAGGTCGCGTCCGAGCTGGGATAAAAACCGTTTGCCCTTATCAAGAAATTCTTTTTTCTCCCCATTCGGACCGCCTTCACGCTCGCCGTAAATGTAGCCAAGGTCGTGGCTGAGCAGCTCCCCCAGCCGGTGCATCAAGATTTCCTGCTTTTGTGCGTTTGTTTTCGCCATGAAAATTCTCCTTTCAAAGTAAAACGGACGAAGGCCAGCCGCCTTTGTCCGTTTTGGGTTATGCCGCGTCGGACGCGGCGTTCTCCTGATGTTTTGCCGGACAGGGCGCGCTTTTTCCACAGCAGGCAGTAATTTGCTCCTTGCCGGCGTCGGTGTAGCGGCCGGCCGTGCGAATTTCCGTAAGCCGCAGTTTCCCATTGTCGTTGGTGACGCAGCGGCTGACGCGGTAAAAAGTCCTCATCATGCCGCATCCCCCTTTTCAAACTCGACAAACTGGGGGGCGGGTGGTTCCGCGCGCACAAAGCCCTGTTTTTCAAGCTCGCTCACCAGAGCGGCCAACAGTTCGGTTGTGAGGACGGGAGGTTGCTGCTCATGCGCTTCCGGCTTTGCCGCATTTTTTTGCGGTTTGTCCGTCCGTGGCTTTTCAGCCTTTTGCGGCGGCTTTCCGGGCAGCCATAAGGAGCGCCACCACGACGCCAGAAGCATTCCCAACAACCCGCGCTTTTTGTCGGGCAGGGTAATGACTTCCGTTACCTCGCACAGTTCCAGCCGGGAACGGCTCATGGTCAGCTTTCCGGCCTGCACATGAAGCGCTTCAAAAAATCCGGCGACGCCGATTTCATCCGCGCGGCAGTCCCGGACCAGCAGGTTGCAGGTGGCGATCTTTTGCGCGGTGACAGTCTGCGCCCGGATGGAATTGACGGACGAAGTGCCGCAAAGGACTTCCTCCGCCTCCAGATAGCCATGGCCCTGTATGTGTTTTGCCGTAAGCTTACCGATTATTTTCAAGGCACCTTCCACAATGACGAGTTCTGTGTGCAGTTCCGACAATTCGACCGTTTCACCTTTGGCGACGTAAAACCGTTTCATGCTGCTTTCCTCCGTTTCAGATTTACAAGATTTGGCTTCAAATTGAGCGTATTGGTGCTGAAGGTGACCGAACGGGTGTCCAATTCGCCGCGCACCAGGATGTTGTAGACGAAATTCACCACCGCCGTGGCCGCCATAATGTTGGCCACAATGCTCTGGGGCGCGGAAACAGAGGCCTCCGCGCAGGAAAGCTCGGTGGGGAATTTGTCTTGTTCCTGCAGGATATCGGGGTATACGGCACCGGCCGGCTTGAATACCGTGCGCTTGCCCTGCCGGATACCGCAAACCACCTGGCCGGTGTGCTCGCCGTTGCCGCTGTCGATGTAGACGAGAGGCGAAACCCGCCGGAACACCGCATGGCAAAGCTGGCGGCTGCGGTTGTTATCCACCGCGCCGATCAGGATGACAAGCTCCCAGTATTCCTCCACAAAGGGATGGCCGTTCACAAAACCCACATCCCCGCGCAGGCGTCTTGGAGTCACCAGTTCTTTGAGCCGCCATTCATCCTCGATAAACTCCGGGATATATTCTGTTTCCAGCCCGAATACCGAGGAATAACGCTCGGCCAATACCTTGGCTTTGTTTTCGCCCAGATCGGCTTCGATGAAGTTCTGCCGGACAAGATTCTTTTGTTCCACAATATCGCCGTCCGCGATGATGAAGCGGACGGGACGGTCCAGCGCGTAGAGCAGGCGGTAGAGGTGCGGCGCGATGTGGCCTCCGGTGCCGCCCGCGCCCAGCATGACGATCTTGACCGGGCGGTTTTGGCTGAATTTCATTCCTCCGTCGCCCCCTTTGACCAAAAGGACCGCGATTGCCCAACGGTTTCCACCCGCGCTGTCCATTCCTGTGGAAAATCAGGCGGCAGGCCTTCGATGACGCTGCCCGGGTTGATGCGGCAGCGTTTTCTGCCGCAGGAAATGCGGGCGCTGATTTCGGGGAAAAAAGCGTCCAGCCTCCCGAACACCATGTAAACGCGGGTCATGCGCTCGTCCCAGTCGTCGGTGGGGGAAAATTTCGCCGGCATGGAATTATGGCTGTGGATATCGGCCACGCAGACATAGCGGTCCTCGTCCAGAGCGTCGTCGGCGTCAAGCCGCGCGTCCACATGCGCTTTACCAACAAATTGTTTGGGTACCGCGATGCGGTACTGTTCCTCCAGCTTGTCCCAGTAGATCTGCACCATTGCCTCCAGTTCCCGTTCCCTCATAAAATAGCGGAAGAACCCGACCACCTGACAGATGACCGGAAAGGGAATCCGGGGCAGCGCCGGAAAAAAACCGGCGCTCACCTCCGAAAGTTCGGGAATATCGGTGGCAGGGACGACAAAGCGCCCCGCCTCGGTACAGCGGATTTCGTAGACCCTTCCGTCCCGCCCGGGGACGATTTGAATGGCCTTTCCCGACTGCTCCGCTTCCTCCAAATTGGTGAAAACTCCTTTGTAGGCTGAAACAACGCCTTTACTCTGGGCAGTGATGCGGGGTTTGACCTTGCAGACGAGGGCGTCCTTCTTCTCCTTTTGCTTTTTGAGCATCTCTAAAAATTCTTTGGAAGCTTCAATTTCCCCCTTGAGCTTATGGATCACGGTCTCCTTGGGCTTGGGTACCTGCCGTGTGATCGTGCCATACTCCATCGTCCATGTGACGCGCTTGCCGTCGTCGAGTTCGGGGAAATCCTCCGATTTGGCGATGCGCAGCTGTTCAAAAGTCTGCGTCTTGTCGGCAAGATCCTCTTTGGCGCTGCCATAGGTAAAGACCGGCAGCCTTGAAAGGACGCCCACGGCGCCGGCCCGGACGTTCTGTTCTTCCGCTTGGTTCACCGCTGCCGCAAGGGGATTGAAATCCGGCGCCGTCACATTGGACGGTTTGGCCGGCGCTTGCGCCGGACGTACCGGCGTGCTGGTTTCGGGTTGCTCTCCATCATCCTCGGCATCTTTCCCATCTGACTGTCTCTCGTCGCCCCCACTATTACTGATAGGAGTAAAAGGGATCGTGCCGGACGGATCATCTCTGGAAGGAACTTCTTCTGCGTCTTGTGCGTCCGCGGCTTCACCGGAAAACACATCGCTTGCTTGTGCAAACGGATCATAATCCGGGACGTTGCCGCCCAGGTCAAATCCATCGTCCTCCAGAAGCTGATCCAAGCTCAGGTTGTCGTTTTGTTCACTCATAGCTGCTCCTCCTAAATAAAAATTTTTTACAGCAAAAAAGACCATGACGGCCCGAAAAATCGGGTTATCATGGTCTTTTGGCTGTGCTGTATTTTGGCTGCGTCAGGTGTAGGGCCTCTCCCGTGGGCGCACGCGTCCCCGGGACTTCACTCTTCCGCCTGAGGCGTCCGCACCGCGGCACGGACGCCCTGACCGCCGGGAAAACCTTCGCTTTCGCCAAGCGGCCTCACTTACGCCTAAAATACAGCTTTATTGTAACAGGGATTGGGAGGGCTGTACACTTGAGGTTTTGACCGGTACAGATCTTCCAACGTCAGCAGGGTCACCTCGCCAAGCTGACCCTGCTCTGCCAGGTTGGAGGTAAAACCGCCTTTGGAAAAAATATAGTAGTGATACTTCCGGCCTTTTCCGAAAACGGCAGCATAGGATCTCAGCAGCTCCAGTTCATCCAAACCAATCTTTTCATTCCGATATTTGCAGGAGCCGATGAGGTATTCATCCCCGTCTGTGGGCGTTCCAACAATGTCAATCTGTACCTGCTTGCGGGTTTTGCTGTCGGTCCCCCACCATTGACCCACCTCGCTGAGCAAGATGGGCAGGTTATCAGCATAGCGCATCAGATAATCCTGACACATCTTCTCAAAAACCAGCCCCATATACTCGGAGAAATACTGCTTTACCGCCCGGTCATAAACTTTGGCAAAACGCCCTGCACTGATGGCCGACATATTCCGCGGGACAAAGCGATACCAGAAACGGAAAAAGTTGTCGTCGATGGCATAGATGGTCTTTTTACCGGGCTTCTCTGTGATCGGGGTTTCCTTTTTTAAGATCCCCAGTTCCAACAGCACCCGCAGGTATTTGGCGCAGACGCCGGACTCGATCCCCACCTTAGTGGCGATCTCGTTGGAACGGGAGGCGCCTCCCGCAATGGCTGAAATGACGGAATTATAGACAGTGGGTTCCCGCAATTCCTGCTTGAGAAGATTTTCCGGCTCCTCGAACAGATAGCTGGAGGTATCAAAGAGATTTTGCAGCAGAGCGTTGTCCAGACTTTCTTCCACCTCCAGCTTGTTGATGTAGTGGGGAATCCCGCCGGTGACGCCATAGAGAAGAGCCTGATTTTCGATGCTGAGCTCAGGATGAAATACGGTCATCTCCCGATAGGTCAACGCATGGATTTTAAGCTGCGCGGTACGCCGCCCGTAGAGGGGGCTTTCGTAGCCCAGCACCTGATACTCCATAAAGCTCATGGAAGAGCCGCACAAAATCAGATAGATTTGGCTCTCCTGCCACAAATGGTCAATAATGTGCTGGAGACGGGAGGAAAAGGATTTCTCCGCTTTCGCCAGATAAGGGTACTCGTCAATCACAAAAATCAGCCGTTGCTTTTGGGCCAGTGCGGTAATCTCATCCAATGCATCGGAAAAGCTGCGGTAAACAGGGAAAGATGTTCCCGCTGGATTCTTAAAGGTCTCAATCGCTTTGGAGAGCGCCTCCAGATTCTCTCCGGAAGAGGCGTTCAAGGCCGAAAAATAGATGGTGGGTTTGTCCATGCAAAATTCGTTGATCAGAGCCGTTTTTCCCACTCGGCGCCGGCCATAGATTACAACACACTCAAACTTGCCTTTCTCATAACGCCGGGTCATCTGCTCCAGCTCGTTCTCGCGACAATAAAACATTCTTGTCCCCCCTTTTTTGCATTTTATATACTCAAAAGTTACTTTCTTACGAGTTTATTATATTCTTGATCCTGCAAAATGTCAATATCACTATTATTTCACTGCCAGAATATAAAACCTCAAGTGTACAGTCCTCTCAATCCCTGCTACAATGAAGCTGTATTTTAGGCGTAAGTGAGGCCGCTTGGCGAGAGCGAAAGCTTTCCCGGCGGTCAGGGTGTCCGTGCCACGGTGTGGATGCCTCAGGCGGAAGAGTGAAGTCCCGGGGACGCGTGCGCCCACGGGAGAGGCTCAACACCTGAAGCAGCCGAAATACACCATAGCAGAAAGACCATGATAACCCGATTCTTCGGGCCGTCATGGTCTTTTTTGCTGCAAAAAGCAAAATAGAAAGGAGGCAGCCACAGCTATGAAATTATTCCAAACGGCGAAAAAGGAGGTGCAGCCACAGTATGCCCGCCCCCAAACTCATCCCCGTCAGTTATCGGGACAGCGGCAACGTCATTCATTTGACCTGTTATGCGGACACGCTGGTCTACACAAAAAGCGATAGCAATACCGGCTGGCTGATCGGAATCCGCATCGGCGGATATCCGGAACAGGTGCGCGGGATGTCGGACGCAATCTATGGCGGCGGAGAAATCCGCGTCGAGCGTCAGAATCTATCTCCACTGGGGCTGCGAAGCCTTGCGAAGCATTATACCCGCCAGCAGAGCATGGATGGGGTCTATGCGGAGGCCGTTGTTTTTGCCACGGATGACAGCGATATTCCAGTAAGGGTAAACGATCCCGAAAAAGAGGGGCAGACCAAGCTGGAGACCCCGCCCCGCGCCTGCTATATCTTCACACCGCCCGGAGACAGGGACCGGTTGTTTGAAGAGATCGACAAGCGTGTGAGGGTGCCGCTGCTGCCGGAATTCCAGGAGTACCTTCTGGACGAATTGATTGCTGGCGAAATGCTGAAGCAGCTCACCGCCGTCTGCCTGAATGAAAAGTTTGACGCGTGGATGCTGCGCTGTGAAGCGGATGACAAAAACGTCATCCGCATTGTGGAGCATGGGCTCAGGGAGGGTAAAATCCAAATTCCCGGCTCGGCCCCGGATAGCTCCGCCGTGTTCGACGAGATCAACACGGTGTCCCAGTATCTGCAAAAATTTGGCGTCACCATCGCTGAGCGCATCAAAAGCCAGTTCGTTCCGCTCTTTGACCCATCGGCAGAGCCGGTGTCCGGCGAAGTGCTGTCAGTCAACGACAACATCTTTGCGCATACCGGCTATCACCTGTACGACGCGCAGCTGGCCGCGGCAGAGGGCCTCAAACGCAAGCTGGACCGCCATGATCCCGCGCTACTGATTGCGGAATGCGGAAGCGGCAAAACAAAAATTGGCGCCACGGCGCTGTATGCGAGCCATTTGGCGGCGGGTAAGGCAAAGACCTTCAACATCGTCCTGTGTCCCGCACACGTCGCGCAAAAGTGGTGCCGCGAAATCGAAGAAACCATCCCAAACAGTATGGGCGGCGTGATCAAGGGCATCAGTCAGCTAAAAGCCTTTTATGCCGCGTATGAACAAAGCGGCCGCACCGCCTTCGCCGTCTTTTCAAAGGAAAAGGCGCGGGACGGGTATATGCACCACCCGGCGGTCACCTGGAGCCGGCGCAAAAAGGGGTTCCTCTGTCCCGAATGCCACAGGCGCGTCATGATGACCGTGACCGACGACGGGATCAATTATGAGATCCCCGCCGACGACGTTTACTTTCGCAGGCAGCACAGCAAAAACCACAAATGCGCATATTGCGGTTCAACGCTTTGGGCGCCGCTCAACCCCGGTGTGCAGAGCGAGTGGGTCAAAATCGGCGCCTACGGTTTTATCCACCGAAGGTTTGCTTACCATCATTTACGTGATCCAAAGGCCATGCGGTACACTGAGGAAATCGAGGCGGTTGCCAATGAGCCGGAAGGTTTTTTTGCCGCCGTGGGAGCCGTCCGCCGTTTTGCACTCAGCACCTATGTGAAGAAAAAACTCAAGGGCAGGATCGACGGCGCGATCATCGATGAAATCCATCAATATGCCCGGGACAGCGGGCAGGGCGACGCGATGGGTGAACTGGCGCGCACCGCGGATAAGGTGGTCGGCATGACCGCGACCCTGATCAACGGGTACGCTTCCGGCATTTTTCATCTGCTCTACCGCCTGTTCCCGCGCTCCATGCTGTTGGACAACAAGCCCTACGATTCCCCGGACACCTTCATTAAGGAATACGGCGTGATCGAGTCTACCTACGAGATCACCGCGGCGGAATATAACGCCAACCGCCGCGCCTCCCGGCGCAAGGTGCGGGAGCACCAGCTGCCGGGCGTATCTCCGTTGGTGTACAGCCGCTTCCTGCTGGAAAACGCGGTCTTTCTGTCGCTGATGGATATGGGGAAAGATCTGCCGGAATACGAGGAAATCCCCATACCTCTCCATCTGCCGCACAAAATCCGGGAGGAATACGACCGGATATCCAGGACGCTAAAGGACTTTATGCAGAAAGACCGGAAGGCTGCCCAAAAAATCCTGAGCGCCTACATGGGCCTGCTCACCGTCTACCCGGATCAACCCTATGGCCATGATCCGCTTGTTAATCCCATTACAGGCGATGAAGTCGTACGGCCCAAGGATTTAGCGACGATCGGCGACCTGCATCCCAAGGACAAAAAGGCTTTGGAAATCACACGGAACAAGGTATCCGCGGGCGGGCGCGTCCTGATTTACACCAGCTGGGTGCGCATCGATTCGCAGCAAAAGCTGCTGACCGCGCTGGCGGGCGAGGGCATCCGGGCGAAAATCCTGCCCGCGTCGGTAAAGCCCGAAACGCGGGAAGCGTGGGTGGACGCCGAGGTCGCCAACGGCCTGCAGGTACTGATCTGCAACCCTGCAGTGGTGGAAACAGGCTTGGATCTCAACGCTTTTACCACGCTCATCTACTACAATGTCGGCTACAATCTGTTTACCATGCGACAGGCCTCTCGGCGCAGCTGGCGGATCAACCAGACGGCGCCTCGTATCGAGGTGTATTTCCTCTACTATGAAGGCGTCATGCAGGCGCGGGCCATCGAACTGATGGCCTCCAAGCTGGCGGTTGCCGGATTGGTGGAGGGGAACTTTTCCGACGAAGGGCTCGCCGCGCTCAGCGATTGCCGCGACCTTACCTCACAACTGGCGATGGAGCTCACAACGGGGATTAAAGAGTCGGTGGAGGATATCGGCGCAATCTTTAAGCGCATGGCGATCCTGCATCCTACCCGGCCGGAAAATGTTCCTCAGTCAACCGACACTGCATCTCCATCACCTCCGGTTTTTAACGCTGCACAGACGCTGACGGAAATCACTCCCCCTGCATTCCGCGAGGAGAGTCCGGAAGAGTTTGTCTTTACCGCTGTCTTTACAAGACGGCGAAAGAAGCAGCCGGAACTTGAGCCGGACGAAAACCAACTATCTTTGTTTGACCTTCCAAAATCGGCATAGAAAGGAGTCGTCTGTATGCTATGCAAAGATAATACGATCTACTTTTCCTATTTGGACAGACTTCGGAAATCCGGCATCACCAACATGTTTGGCGCCACCTCATTCTTAATGGACAGCTTCCACGAATTGTCCGAACGAGAAGCAGCGGAGATTTTGATCTGCTGGATGAAGGACAGAGGACGCGCCGACGATCAATCTGATAACACAAAGGGGTTGCAATGAAATGAAACTATCCTTTGACCGCAAAGACTTTCTGGAAGCGGCCAAGCGGCTTTGCAAAGTCGCGCCGCCGACACACAACAACCCGATCCTCACCGGCGTCCTTCTGGAGGCCGACGCGGAAAATCTGGAGGTCACCCTCACCGCAACCGACCTGATCACCACCGTTTGCTGCAATCTGTCCGCCGCCGTGTACGAGGGCGGCAGCGTTGTGGTGAACGCGGAGCTGTTTGCGAATATGCTCCGGCTGTTTGACGAGGCAACGGTGTCGGCGGAACTTTCCCCTAATGGGCGCCAGATCTCCCTGTCCTGCGGCAATGCCGTTTTTACGATCGGGGCGCTATCCGGCGAGGCGTTCCCCCGCATTCCAGTTCCCAACCCTGAATATACCGGGAAACTCGCAGGATTGCCTTCGCTTGCGAAGCACACCGCGTTTTTGGTGCCCCGGGCAAAGGCGGACGGCGAAAGCCCGAAACATTGTGTGCGGCTGGAGCTTTCCAATGCCGCCGCGCGCGCCATCAGTACCGACGGCAGCCGCCTGATGTGCTGTACCAAGCCGCTGCAGGGCGAAAACAAGCCTGTGTCGCTGCTCCTCCCCGTGGAGGCGCTCACTTTGCTGGCGTCCATGGTGGGTGAGGAGGAAACGCTGAGACTGAAAAGTTCCGCAAGGTTTATCACCTTTGAAAGCGATAAAATGGCTTTTATCACCCGTCTTGGGACCGGCAGCTATATTGACGCGGACAGTGTACTCTCCGCCGTAACCGCCTTGTACGAGGCGGTCGTGGACGCCAAGGCCCTTCAGGACGCGCTTGACGCAGCTGAATCGGTAGCGCTCGTGGGGGATCAACTCAACATGGTATTCCGGATGGACGGAATCGGATTTGAAAGCAACAGCGAACGGGCAAAATCAAAGTTTTATGTCATCGCTCAGGTAACGGCCCCGATGCCGCCGGAGGGCTTTTACTATCCCCTCAAAAAATTTTGCCAGGGGATCGCCGCGATGAGCGGGATACTGAAGCTCTCGGTGACGTCAGCCGGTTTTTTGCTGGTTGAGGGGACCGGGCAGACCCTTTTCCAATCGCCGGTACAGTATCGGGAAAAGGTTCTGAAGCGGCCGGATAAACCGAAAAACGAGGATGAAAAGCCCGCGAAGAAAACCAAAACCACAAAGAAAACCAAAACCACAAAGAAAGCGGCCAAAGCCGCTTAAAGAAAGGATTTTAAAGATGAATGGACAGGAAATGCACCCGCTGACCAAGGAGCAGAGCGATTTTGCCGCCGAGCAGTACGGTATGGTATTTCGATACCTTGCACACAAGAGACTGGACGCCGACGAATTCCATGACGTGGTGATCCTCCCCTTCCTGCGGGCGGTGCAGCAGTACATGGAGCGCCCTGAACTGCAAAAGTATGCGTTTTCCACCATTGCGTGGCGGCAGATGGACTCCGCCCTTTCCAATTATTTTGCCAGACAGAAGCGACGCGGCGCCCTTGCGGCCCCACGCGGGCTGAATGTCCCCCTCCCGGGCGGTTTCACATTGGAGGAGACGATACCTGCCTCCTGTGATGTTTGCGCCCCGGCCGAGGCCCGTGACCATTGGAACCGCGCGAAAGCGTTCGTCAGCCGCAGGCAGGGCAACGTACTCTATTTGCGCTCCCGGGGACTGAGCTACCGGGAAATCGCGGAGCAGGCGGGCATGAAAATCAAAGGTGTGGACAACTGCCTCTATCGCGCCCGGCGCAGGGTGAGGGAGAACTGTGCGGCCTAATAAAACAATAGAGGTGTATCAATTGAAAATAGAACTGCTGCCTTTCTGCCAATGCCCTTATCCGGAATTGCTCAACGATAAGGAACGGCAAATCGGATATATCCGCGGAGACCATGACGGCTACCGCTGGTGGACGACCTGGTGGCCATCCCACCTCGAATTCCTCACCGATGGCTGCAAAACGGAATTTAATGGCGTCCTGAACCACCTCATAGCCCATGATTTTCCAAACGGCGTTCCGGATATCGTTGCATTTACCAACCACTATCCGCAGGCGGCCATTGGCGACCCCGGTTGGGGGGAATACAGCTTCTTTGTGGATGGCAGGGAATGCGGCTACTGGGTGAGGCTCATTACCCGGTACCGTGACTACAATCTTTACCTGTACGGGTTTACGAAAACAATTGAAAACGGAGGGAAAAGTTGTGAGCGTTAAAATCCCAACCATCTGCCCCTATTGCGGCGGCAAGGTGATCTTCACCGATTCCGCCGTCCTCTATGGCGGTAAAAGTTATGGAGACATTTATCTCTGCACCAACTGCAACGCCAGCGTCGGCGTCCATAACGGTACGCGAAGGCCTCTGGGCACGCTCGCCAATTCGGTGCTCAAGCTGAAAAGGCAGGAGGTCCATCGCGTTTTTGACGGCTGGTGGAAAGCTCAAAAGCTTGGACACGGCGAGGCCTACCGTTGGCTGGCCGGGCAGATGAAGCTTCCCGTCCACCGGACTCATATCGGCCAGTTCGATATGGTGCAGTGCGAGCAGACAATCCAGGCGGTTTATGCCGCACAAACGGAAAAGGAGGCAGCGTAAATGATCAGCAGAATTCAAAAACCCGGCGTGATCCCCCTCGGCAATCTGGCGCAGGAAATGGTGAACTTTGGCGAGCAGCAGTATGGGCAGGGCAACGCCCGCCTGGAGCGGTTTGCCGCCTGTATCATCGGCTGCGGCAACGCCCCGGCCAACGAAGGAATTTACCGGCTTTTCGTTGAGTTCGTCCGTGCCCTCGCCGCTAAGAGCAGCGTGGAGGACAAAGACGGCGAGGCGGTGGAAGCCTGCCGGAAGATCTGCGATCTGATGGGCTGGCCGCCCCGGGAGGTGTGAGTATGCACAGCAACATCACCAGTTGCTGCCTTTGCGACTGCTACTATACCCATTGGGGTGTGGAACAGCTTGATGGCGGTGTACGGATGAAAAGCGGCGTCAGCTATTGTCGATTCAATCCCAAATACCGCAAGCTGTCCCAAACCGAATGTTTTAAGGCCATTGGCGCAAAGTGTCCCCGGCGGCTCAAGGAAGCTGTTTTGGGCGTCTATCGTAAGGATGACAATCCCTATGACGGTATCATCGGGCGCCCAGCAGCTTTTGTGAAATATGAGTTTCTGCGGGAGTATAAGGTGCCCTGTCACTCAGCGGATAGCTTGATGGGATCCCTGGTCGGGAACGGCGTAAGAGCTGATATTGCCCTGGAATTTGGGGATGTGTTCACCCTGTATGACGGCCTTTGCCGGCAGGCGTACTTGTATTTTGGAGACAGCGAATACCGACTCCTAAAAACTGCTTTTTTGTCCAACAAAACTATCTCTGTAAAAAAGAGAAGAAATCGAAATTTGAAAGGAGCGCCTTTATGCTGAGAGATAAAATGCAGGCGGTCATGGCCGAAGTCAACGGCGAGGTGGCAGAACGGGAAAAGCTGGTGGAATACATCGCCATCGCGCTGCTCACCCGCAGCAACCTGTTCATTCTGGGCGACACCGGGCAGGCCAAATCCTACGCCATCAACCGCTTCCGCAGTCGGATCACCGGCGCACGGCAGTTTGAACGGCTGCTTTCCAAACAGTGTGATGAGGAGCAGCTGTTCGGCCGGCTGGATCTGGGAAGCCTGATCCCCGGCGGCCTGCCAGAAGCGGTGCGGATGGGCAGCAATACCTACCAAACAATTTATAACGACTTAACCGAAGCCCTGCGGGAATATGAAGACGCCCCCACCGACGACGCGCTCTGCGAATTGACCGACATGGCAAGCCGGATGCAAGACTTCTGCAAGGTGCTGTCGGCGGCCAGCCAAAATCAGCCGAGCATCATCACCGCCGGGAAGATTCCCGATTGTGACATATGCTTCCTTGACGAGATTTTCAAGGCGAACGACGGTATCCTCAACGCCCTGCTGACCGCGCTCAACGAGCGGCGGTACACCAATGAGGGGCGCACTGTGGATATCCCCGTCATCTCATTCTTCGCGGCGTCCAACGAGATTCCCAACTTCTCCGACCCCGCCGAAAGCATCCTGCGACCTCTTTACGACCGTTTCAATCTCAAGGTGGTCACCGAGTATGTGCAGGATCGGGACAAGCGGCTGGAAACACTCCGCAAAAAGCAGGCCACCGGCGACGCCGCGCCCACCGCATATATTTCTCTGGACGAGCTGCGGCGGATGCAGGGGGAGGTGCGGCAGGTGGAGATATCTCCCGCCATCAACGAACTGATGGACGATGTGATGTGCGAGCTTCGGCGCAAAAACATCCATGTGTCCGACCGGAAATATTTCAACTTTTCCCCTATTGTACAGGCAAAGGCGTGGCTGGACGGCAGAAGCGAAGTACAGCCGCCCGACCTGCTCTGTCTGGAGGCCTACCTGTGGACGGCTCCCGAGGAAATCCCGGAGATCCGGCAGGTGCTGGGCAAAAAGTGCATCAATCCGCTTAAGGATAAAACGGACGCCATCCGCACCTGCGGGCTTGAGGTTCTGGACGCCTTCAAACAGGATGTGCAGACCTCCGGCAGCAAGGCAATCGTCAAATTCCGCACCGAAATCGTCGCCGTCTACCGGCAGGCCAAGGAACTGGAATCGGAATTGGAGAACGGCGGCGACCAGGCGCTCTATAACGCGCTGCTTTACGATCTGAACGAGTACAGCCGGCAGGCGCATTCGGCGGTCAACTTCACCGTTGTGCCGTTGGACGAGCTGGCCGCGCTCAACTGAGGGCGCCGCTATGACAATGTTGTTGAACGGCTTGCCCATTCGTGAGGTGGGCATGGACGAGCAGGTGACCTACCGCTGCGATTGCTGCGGCGATTGCTGCCGCCATGTCAAGGACGCCATCATGCTGGATTCCATCGACCTCTGCCATCTGGCGAGGCATTTTAACATACCGGCCTCCGAGGTGATCGATCGCTATGCCAGTGCTGTGCCGCTGGATGAATCTGGTTATCCGATCTTCTTGCTGAATACCGCAGGGCCAGATGACGCCTGCGTCTTTCTCAGAAACAACCGCTGCACCGTGCAGGCGGCCAAGCCTCGCGCCTGCCGGCTCTATCCGTTTACGGCGGGCCCCGGGAAAAAGGGACGGGAACTTCGGTACTACCTTTGTCTCGAAAAGCCGCGTCACTTTACCGCCGGGCAAATTCGGGTGGGAAGCTGGCTGCGGGAGCATTTCAGCGACGAAGACCGCCTGTTTATGACGGGCGAGTATGACGTTATCCCCGAACTGTCGAAGCTGCTGCGCTCCCTGCCTCAAACGAAACAGAAACGGGCGATGACGTCGCTGCTGTTCTTTCGCTATCTGAGCTTCGACCCCATGCGACCGTTTCTGCCGCAGTACGCCCAAAACAACCGTGAACTGATGCAGGCGCTCCAATACCTGGCATCGGAAAAGGAGGAAATCACTTGAAAAGTATGATCAACCGCAGAGGCTCCAAAGCGGCCACCCGCGCGCTCAAACGTTTGGGAACGCCGCGCCGCACAGTACCGGCAAAAAATGTGAAGAAGGCCGCCGCGGGGCGTTGCTGCCGCGAGGATTTTGAGTCCTGCAAACCGGAAAAGGGCCATGAAATGACCGCTGAACAGGAGGCGTGACGATGGCGAAGATCCCTGTTTCGTTCTTTCAAAAAATAGAAGCGGATTATGCGGTGTACATAGACCGGTGGAGCGGAAAGCCGTTTTCGGAGGTTTTGGCCTGTGCGACCGAAATCTGCAATATGAAAAATTTGCACCGCAGCCTGCACACCCACAGTCATCTGCTCGAACCGGAACAGGTCCGCTATCTCAGCCGCTTTGCACATCCGTTGGAGATTCTGCTGGCGTACCGAAACGAGTATTACTACGACGATACCCCTGTGGAACTTTGCCATCTGATGCGCGTCGTCTATGAGGAAAAATACGCGGATGTGCGGGGCTTTGCGCTGGGCGTCGAAGCGGCGGAGCGGCGCTGGTATCCGGTCCTGTGTGGGGCGCTCTCCACGATGGAGCGCTACGCGGAGCATGACGTTCCGGGACTGAATCCCAAGAAAATGCGGTGGGAAATCATCGACCGCGAGGCGATCTATTTTGTCCGCAGCGGCAAAGAAATCGAAGATTCATATGCGCCGGAGGGGAAAAGCATTTGCGCCACTCTCCTGTGCGACCGGAATCTCACAGCCATTGCCCAACAAAAAGGGCTGATATTTTAGAAGGAGGAAACCAGCATGGCAAACAGAATCGTTATCACCGGCAGACTGGTGGCCGACCCGGAGCTGCGGCAGACGCAGAGCGGTGTTTCGGTTACAAAATTCCGCATCGCCGTTCCCCGCAGGTTTTCCAAGGAGGAGAAGACAGACTTCTTCGACGTGGAGGCATGGCGCGCAGCGGCCGAGTTTGTCTGCAAATATTTTGCGAAAGGCAAACTGATCGAGGTGGACGGGAACCTGCAGACCAGCCCGTGGGAGGACAAGAACGGAAGTAAGCATCAGGGCGTAAAAATTGTCGCCGAACAGGTGAACTTTGTCGGCGATAAGCCCAAGGAGCAGACGCCCGCCGCACCGGCGGCAAACGCATCCCCGGCGGCCGCGCCGGAAGGCTTTGATCCCTTCGCGGCGGTGTCCGACAGCGATGATCTCCCGTTCTGAAATAAGATTGCGCGGGAGAGGGCTTCGGCTCTCTCCCGCGCCAGTTATAACCAAGGAGGATATTGATGCGTGATTTGTATTTGAACTTTGGTGCGCTCATGGCTGCTGCATGGTATGCAAAAAAGCGAAGACAACAGCCGCCGCCGGGCAAAAATCAAGTGCTGCAATCCCGCCGGATGGAGGATGAGGTATACCGGCAGAACCGGCCGCGGAGCGAGGCGCTGGAGGAGGTGCGGCGAACCTGTGAGGCAAAATTCCCGCTGATCGAAAACCTGTCCCGCGATATCTTTCAAAGCTTGTACTCGCTGAACATCCGGCACAATGAGCAAAGCGAGCTGTCCCCGCTGGCGCGCCGTTTCAACCGGCATATCCTGGGAGAAATCATGAAGTCGCCGGATTACCCAGCCATGAAATCCATTTGTGAGGGGCGCGGGTATCAGTCGATGGAGAGCACCGCTGAATTTATGGAACAGGTAGCTGAAAATCTGGACGAGCTGCTTGCCGCCGCCAATGGCGGCAACAAGGCGTTGGACGCCCTTGAAGCGCAGGAACGGCGGGCGGCGCAGCTTTTGCGGGACCTGAAGGAGCAGGCACGGGAGCATGAGAGCAATCCAAGCCCCGCACTGGAGAAGAAGCTGCTGAAAACAGCCAACCGGCTCGACAGCAAAGAGCGGCAGGTGGAACGCCTTAACCAGATGGTACGGGACAACCTTGCTAAGTCCAAGCCGGCGCGGGAAATCCTCGCGCGGGCCATGGAGGATGCCAAAGAAAAAGCGCGGGAGGTTCAAAGCATCCTGCGCTCCTGGGGTGATGAAGCCGGCGGGGGCGAGCCGTCCGAGCTCGACCGCGCGCTGGTGGAGAAGGTCCGTCAAAACCAACAGCTTTTGGAGATTTCCGAGTATTTGGGGCGGCTCAAAGAATTGATCCGGCAAAAGCGCAAAAATGCCTACGCCTATGGCCGCGGCGAAAAATACGCGCTGGAGCTGGGGAACAACCTGAGCAGGACGCTTTCGTCCGAAATGGCTCTGCTGGCGGCCCCCGAAACGGTTCCCCTGTTTCTGCGGAAATTGCAGCGCAAGGGCCTCAAGCAGTACGCGCGGCGGGAGCATATCTCCAAGGGGCAGGGGGACATCATCGTGTGTTTGGATGAATCCTCCTCGACAATCGGCCCCAACGCCGCGTGGGGCAAAGCCATCGCGTTTGCCCTGCTGGAAATTGCGGAAATCAACCGGCGCGACTTCGCCCTCATCCATTTTTCCAGCGGTAGGCAGGTCAAAATAGATCTGTTTGAGCATGGAAGGTATCCGAAAGAGCGGGTCTTTGAGGCCGCGCAGCATTTCTTTGGCGGCGGCACGGATTTTGAAACGCCGCTGGATCAGGCGGTTGACCTGATGAAAGAGCGGGGCTGGAGCAAAGCCGACCTGGTGTTCATCACCGACGGCGAATGCAGGGTTTCCGAAAAGTTTGCAGAGAGGTTTGCCCAATCAAAAACGGCGATGGGTTTCACCGTCACCGGTGTGCTGATGGATCAGGACGAGCCGGGCATGGCGTTCAGCTTAAAGCCCTTCTGCGATGAGATCATCCGGATCAGCGAGGTGGGCGGCGAACGCGCGGCCGACCTGTTGATTGGGGACAGGGCATAGCATATGGAAAAATCAAGTACAGCTGACTGATTGATGGCCAAACTGCTGGCACTGGGGCAGCAATACCGCAGCTTTCTCCAAATGGTTTGTAAAAAGGATGACCGTGTGGAAGTACGGTCATCCTCAGCCTGTCGAAAAAGACCAGCCGAAGGGGCGGCTCAATAAAACAGCATGGGAATGTTTTCGAGAAACGGCATGGATTCGGCTATGCCGTTTCTCTGTTTGATAGCTTGTTGAGCAAGAAAGTGGGAAGGATCCCCACAAGATCGTATGTAGACACGCAGGCAATGATCAGCCGCATATGAGCCAATACACCCCGTTCCAAAACAACGGCGCGGATAAAATGCGTGGGGCAAGCATCTTTCCCTTTGCGCCTTGAAGTGGAGCAAACAAAGTGGTCTTGCCGCGCTTCAAAGTTCTTGCTTATGCAATAGTACAGTTTTTCCCCACAGTCGGCATAGCGCACGATACCTGAAAACAGGTCCGTCTTTCCTGTCCTTGCCGGGCGGCGTTTGTTCTTCCATAATTCCTGCACCCGTTCCCATGTATCAGCGTCAATAATCGCTTCATGGGTATTTTCAAATACAAGCTGTTTTTCTTCCGGATTACAACACTTTTTTTGATTTGTAGGATTGCATGTAGGTCTTGAAGTTTACCGTATGCCCCAAGTAATCTTTCTTTTCCAAAATCGTCGCTACCGTATCGACTGTCCAACGATAGGGATTATCCGGCACAGGTTGGTGATTTCCCTTTGCGGTCGCTAATGGGCAGCGGGCGTCAATACCTTATCTGCTTGCAGCATACGGGCGGTTTGCGACGGCCCGTATGCGTTCAATCACAGGGCAAATATCCTCTTGACGGTCTCGGCGGCGTCTACAATCCATTGTTTCGGATTGTCCGGGTTCTTCATATACTTATAGTAAAGCATCGGCCAATCACCCGCTCCGAAGCAGGCGCAGCCAAGCATCCCGCAAAGCAGCGCAATGATTAGGTCTTTTTCGTTCTGTGTACTTCATGCTTCAAATCTCCTTGATCTAACGTGCATCTCTTTTCCGCAGCGTTTCCAGCCAGTCGATTACCGTGTCCAACACCAGCTTTGGATTGCCCACGTTACAGTGGCCGCCGGCATCCTCCTTCGCGGTCATCAGCCGGAAGGTCAGGCTTTTTACATTGGACAGGGCACTGATTTCCTGAGCGTACAGTTCCCGCGGGATAAAATGATCCTGCGCCACGCCCAGGATCAGCATATCCTGGGTGAGCATCGGCCCGATGTCGGTCATTTTGTAGTTGTTCAGTTTTTTCACATAGGCGAACAGTATGACTTTCTTTTGAACTGCTTTTGCGAGGCACAGAAGGAATTTGCCGCCATCCCACCGGAAGAACAGCCAAATAATCTTGCCAACACTTCCGGCGAGTGTATGTATGAAATGCTTTTGTATGCCTATGAACATTTGAATGAATTTAAGCTCATTCTTTGCCGTTCAGAGGGAACACGTTTTTCCAAACTGATTGATGAAATGGCAGAGATAGAAACAAAAGGAACACATGATTATTTGACTGTGCTTGAAAAGTTAGGCAGACCGTCGCCGCCTATTGATGAACGGTTGGAGCATATCTTGATTACAGGAATGTTTAATACATTTTTTGAGTTGATTATACATGAAATGCCCATTGAAGAAGCAAAGCATTATCTAAAAGAGATGAGAGCTTTTTACACCGCTGGGTGGATGAAAATTATGGGGCAATAAGCCCTATAATTTTTACACGCAAGTTAGCAATAGCTAACTTGCTGCAATGGATATTCGGGAACGTATATTGCGTTTTCATATCATAAATCATTTTAAGGAGGTTTTTTCAATGAAAAAGCAATCTAATCTATCAAGATTGATGGAGTATGCCGGGAAACATAAAATATTGACTTATCTTTCTTGGGTACTGTCCGTAACGAGTGCGCTGTTGGCTCTTGTGCCTTTTGGGTATATATGGCGCATCATTCACGACATACTGGAGGTTTCCCCGGACTTCTCACAGGCGGGGAATATTGCAAGCTACGGCTGGTCTGCCGTATTATTTGCGGTTATATCTATTGTTGTCTATATAGCCGCCTTGATGTGTTCACACATGAGCGCGTTCCGGGTTGCCGCTAATATCAGAAAAGAGCTTATGCGGCACATTACAGCGTTGCCACTTGGTGTGACTGAAAAATATGGAAGTGGGAAACTGCGGAGAATAGTAAATACTTCCAGTAACGCAACAGAAACATATCTTGCACACAGGCTGCCCGACAAAGCGGGGGCAATCGCTACGCCCATAGGTTTACTTTTTCTACTTCTTGCGTTCGACTGGCGGTTAGGGCTTTTGAGCCTTGTTCCCGTTGTGCTTGGCTTTCTCATTATGATGAAAATGACCGGAAAAGATATGGCGCAGAGAATGGAGCAATACCAAAATTCACTTTCCGATATGTCAAATGAAGCTGTTGAATATGTAAGGGGCATACCCGTTGTAAAGACTTTTGGGCAGACAATTTTCTCTTTCAAACGCTTCAAAGACTCAATTGACAATTATGAAAAATGGGTAATCGCCTACACAAAGGGACTGCGTCTGCCTATGATGTTCTATACAACGGCAATCAACGGCGTATTTGCCTTTTTAATTGCCGGAGGGATTCTCTTTACAAGGGGCGGCGCAACAAAGGAGTTGCTGCTGAATCTTATTTTCTACATTGTAATTACGCCTGTTATCGGTACGACATTGACGAAAATCATGTTTATGAGCGAGGACGCGATGATTGTAAGCGATGCGATAAACAGGATTGATGAAGTACTGAACGAAAAGCCGCTGTCTGAAAGCCCGGTGAACAATATACCGTCTGATAATTCGATTGCATTGGAACACGTTACTTACAGCTATGACGGGGAGAAAAACGCACTTAATGATGTATCTATGCGGATCAAGCCGGGACAGACAATCGCGTTGGTCGGCGCGTCCGGCGGCGGCAAGACGACCCTTGCAAATATCGTGACAAGATTTTTTGACCCGGTGGAGGGGCGCGTACTGATAGGAAATATCGACATACGTGATATTCCGAAAGAAACGCTGATGGATAAAGTGTCTTTTGTATTTCAAAACAGTCGCCTGATTAAAGCGTCTATATTGGAAAATGTGCGTATGGCAAAGCCGGGAGCAGCCCGCGAAGAAATCGCTCATGCGTTGAAAGCTGCACAGTGCATGGATATTATTGAAAAGTTACCGAATGGCATAGATACCGTTGTCGGAACAAATGGCGTATACCTGTCCGGCGGCGAACAGCAGCGAATAGCGATTGCCCGCGCCATCTTGAAAAATGCACCTATCCTCATTCTTGATGAGGCGACGGCATTTGCCGACCCCGACAATGAGGTGCTGATCCAACAGGCATTATCTGCTCTTTCAAAGGGGAAAACCGTGATTATGATTGCACACAGGCTGTCATCAATCACAGACGCGGACTGCATTTATGTACTGCAAGACGGCAAAATTGCCGAAAGTGGCACGCATAACAAGCTGATAGAGAGAAAAGGCATATTCACGCGTATGTGGAAGAATTATTCCGAAGCGGCGGAATGGAGAATCTCGAATGAAAAAATAGGATTGGAGGCAAAGGCATGATTAAGACACTGCAAAGACGTTTTGCGTTATCAAAAGAAGGGGCCGTCGATTTAGTAAAAGGGTGTATTGCCTGCGTTGTACAGGATATATCGTTTATGCTTCCTGTCGGGCTTCTGTACTACTTTGTCATTGATACTATGAATGGCGGTGTGAGTGGAAACCGCATAGCTTTTTATGTGATTGGCGCTTTGGTTTGCTTATGCCTTATATTTATCGCGACTTGGTTTCAATATAATACCACTTATTTAGCAACCTATGTGGAAAGTGGTGTAAGGCGTATTTCCTTAGCCGAGCAGCTCCGTAAAATACCATTATCCTTTTTTGGCAAAAAAGACCTTGCCGATTTGACAAATTCGATTATGGGGGACTGTGCAACACTGGAAAGAGCATTTTCTCATTATGTCCCCGCCTTAGCAGGCTCCATTATTTCAACAACGCTAATCGCAGTCAGCCTTTTTGTTTACGATTGGCGTATGGCTCTTGCGGCGGTTTGGGTTTTGCCGATTGCATTTGCAATCACATCCTTTTCAGCCCGTATACAGGAGTATTTTAACCGTAAATCCGTAGTTGCAAATGTCGCTCTTGAAAGCGGTGTACAGGAGTGCATTGAGAGTTTGCAGGACTTAAAAGCCAATAACGCAGAGGAAAGTTATCTGAAAGGGCTTGACCAAAAAATTGATCATGTGGAAAAGCGGCACATTATTTCGGAGCTGGGAACGGCCCTTTTTGTTGTTTCGTCCACGCTGATATTAAAGTTTGGGATTGCCACGGTTGCGCTTGTAGGTTCGGCTCTGCTCATTCGCGGGGAGATTGATATTCCACTGTTCTTTATGTTTTTACTTGTCGCTTCAAGGCTGTACGCCCCGCTCGAAGGCGCACTGCAAAATCTCGCGGCGGTGATTTCCACCAAAACAAACATAGACCGCATGAACGAAATCCTTGATCACCCAATTCAGACAGGCAGCAGCCGGGTAACTAATAAAGGCTATGATATTGTTTTCGACCATGTGGGCTTCGCTTACAATACCGGGGAAACCGTATTGAAGGATGTATCTTTTATTGCAAAACAAGGGGAAGTTACCGCATTGGTCGGTCCGTCCGGCGGCGGCAAAACGACGGTGTCGCGCCTTGCGGCAAGATTTTGGGATATAACCAAAGGCAAAATCACTGTCGGCGGTATGGATATATCGAAGATAGAACCGGAAACATTATTGTCGCTGTACTCCATTGTTTTTCAAGATGTGACGCTGTTTAACAATACAATCATGGAGAATATCAGAATAGGCAGAAAAGACGCGACAGATGAAGAAGTGATCGCGGCGGCAAAGCTGGCAAATTGTGAAGAATTTGCCGAGAAACTTCCGAACGGATATGACAGTATGATTGGTGAAAATGGCTGTGAATTGTCCGGCGGCGAAAGACAGCGCATTTCAATCGCCCGCGCTTTCCTCAAAAATTCTCCTGTCATCTTACTGGATGAAGCAACGGCAAGCCTTGATGTAGAGAATGAAACATTGATACAGGCGGCATTATCAAGGCTGATAAAGGATAAGACCGTACTTGTTATCGCTCACCGTATGCGTACCGTAAGCGGCGCGGATAAAGTAGTTCTGCTTTCAGACGGCCGCGTTGCGGAGCAAGGTGCGCCGGGAGAGCTGATGGATACCGGCAAGATTTACCCACATATGGTAAAGTTGCAAATGATCAGCAGGGACTGGGGGATTTAGTACCGTGCCTGCCCAATGGACAAACCGCCCTGTACCTTACGGAGGCATATAGATAACCGCCTGTACAGTCCTGCACTGTACAGGCGGTTTTTGTTATAGCCCTCATTCTAAACGGAAAGGGGGTGAACATGATGTTATCCAAAGAATACAGAGTGCGAGTTTCAGAAAATTCTGATAAAGTTCTTGACAGGATTTTGAGGGTGTGATATATTGTCATTATTGTTCGGTTAGTATAAACTAACCTAATGATGCAAACGGTCAAGTTTTGCGCCACGGTTAGCTATAACTAACTAAATATAATGGAGGAGCTGAGGCCTTGAGCATCGTAATTATCGGCGGAAATAATCGGATGGAGCGAATTTATCTTGATGTGTGCAGTCGGCATGGATGTAAAGCAAAGGTTTTTACGCAGATGAAAGGCGAATTGAGGCGAAAAATCGGCTCACCCGACCTGATGATTCTGTTTACCAATACAGTATCACATAAGATGGTGGACTCTGCTTTATGCGAAGCGCGCCGATGCAATGCGAGGATCGAGCGCTGCCACAGCAGCAGTTTAAGCGCTCTGCAAACGATTTTGCAAACGCAATGCACCCCTTCGGAGGACCTTTCATGAATCAAGATTTCGACCGGATTCTGATCAAACAATGCTCTCCAACGCTTGCCCGACTGAAACCGGCAAGCCTGTTCTGCATTTTTACCGACCGACCCGATCAGCTCTACCGTCGTGTTTTCGAGTGGAACCGATTGCTTGGCGCTTCTGGAATTACTGTGAGAATTCTGAAGTTCTGTAAACGGAACTCTTCTTTTTTGATTTATGTTTATCGCCCAAAACTGCTGTGGGATGTTTTAAGCCGGACAGAAATTCTTGATTTTCTGTTCGGTATGGGTTATGAGACCGTGTCAAATCCCGATCGGTTACTGAAACAGCTCTCCTGCCGGTTATGTTTGAATCAGGAATTTCCACATGAGATTGGAGCTTTTCTTGGTTATCCACTGACAGATGTAATTGGGTTTATCGAGCACAAAGGACGCGATTTCACGTTTAGCGGATACTGGAAGTCCTATGGGGATCCTGTAGAGGCCCAAAAACGCTTTTCTCTTTATCGCAAGTGTACCTCTGTCTACCAAAAAATGTTTGAAAATGGGACGCCAATTGAGAGGCTTGCCGTAGCCGCTTAATCATAGATGGATTTATTGAGAAAGGGAGTATTGTTATGTCCAAAATTGCAGTAGTTTATTGGAGCGGAACCGGAAATACCGAAGCGATGGCCCACCTCGTGGCGGAAGGAATTTCTTCGGCGGGAAGCGAGGCGGAGCTCATTCAAGCCGCGAATTTTTCCGCCGCGCTCGCGCAGAAGTATCCCTCCATCGCGTTCGGCTGCCCGTCGATGGGCTCGGAACAACTGGAAGAAATGGATTTTGCGCCAATGTTTGAAGCGGTAAAGGCGGGGCTCAGCGGCAAAAACGTCGTACTCTTTGGCTCCTACGGCTGGGGCGATGGCGAATGGATGCGCAATTGGGCGGCAGACTGCGATTCATCCGGCTGTCGGATGGCCGCCGATCCGCTGACTGTCAATGGAGCGCCCGAGGGTGCGGATGCCGAGGCCTGCAAAGCCCTTGGCGTCGCCCTCGCGAAAGCGTAAGAAACCCCCAGCATTATAAAGGCGCCGCGGAAAACAAAATTTTTCCGCGGCGCTTGCGTGATTGAGATGCCGCCGCCGTAAGAATTTATTCTTTATTTTGCTGTTGCAGCGCCTCGTAGCGCTCAAGTGTAAGCTCTTTGATTTTCTCAAAGCTTTGCTCGCTCAGGGCGTGCTCGATTTTGCAGGCGTCCGCGGCGGCGGTCTGTTCGTCCACGCCTAGATCCAGCAAAAGACAGCGCAAAACGCGGTGCCGTTCATAGATGCGCTGTGCAATCTCAAGTCCGGACGGTTTGAGGGTAATATAGCCCTCCTTATCCATCTCAAGATAGCCGTTCTCCCGCAGCCGCTTCATTGCGACGCTGACGCTTGGTTTGGAATATCCCAGTTCATTGGCAATATCAATGGAGCGGACAATTCCCAACTGCTCTTTCAACTTCAGGATTGTCTCCAGATAATCCTCGGCGGACTGATGAATTTTCATAAAAATTCTCCTCTATCAGGACTTCATACAATCAAGATTATCATATTTCTAATTTTGTTGCAAGAAAATGAACAATTTGTATTGACAAGAATCGGTTAGCGGTGGTAAACTGTGAATGTTAAAAGTTAGGAACTGCTAACCACAATTCCTTTCATCAGAACGGCGAGAGCGCTGAGATAAGGGGGAGTAGGATTGATGCCTCTGACAATGGCAAAGGCCGGCGAAACGGTGACGATCCGCAAAATAACCGGCAAGGACGAGGTGCGCCAGCATCTGGCCGAATTGGGCTTCGTGGTGGAAAGCGATGTGACGGTGGTCAGTGAGATCGCCGGGAACCTGATTCTGCAGGTCAAGGACAGCCGCATCGCACTGGACAAGACGATGGCAAACCGTATTATGATTTAGGAGGAGTCGCTATGAAAACACTCAAGGACGCCAAGGTTGGAGACACTGTTACAGTGGTCAAGCTGCACGGGGAGGGCCCGGTTAAGCGCCGCATCATGGATATGGGGATCACCAAGGGCGTGGAGCTTCACATCCGCAAGGTCGCCCCGCTGGGGGATCCGATGGAACTAAACGTCCGGGGATACGAGCTCTCGGTTCGTAAGGCGGATGCCCAGATGATCGAGATCGCCTGATTTTGCATGGAAAGCGGAAATCCGCTTTTTTATTTGACGTATAGTTAGCTGAGGCTAACATTCGAGAGGAGCAAAAGCATGAACATCAAAATTGCGCTGGCAGGCAATCCCAACTGCGGCAAGACGACCCTGTTCAACGACCTGACCGGTTCCAACCAGTATGTGGGCAACTGGCCGGGCGTCACGGTGGAGAAGAAGGAGGGCCGCCTCAAGGGCCATAAGGATGTGGTCATTCAGGATCTGCCCGGCATCTACTCCCTTTCCCCCTACACGTTGGAGGAGGTGGTCGCCAGAAGCTATCTGGTCACCGAAAAGCCCGACGCCATCATCAACATCGTGGACGGCACCAACATCGAGCGGAACCTCTATCTCACCACTCAGCTGGTGGAGCTGGGAATCCCGGTGGTGATCGCGGTCAACATGATCGACCTGGTGCGCAAAAACGGCGACAAAATCAACCTCGCGGCGCTGGGTGAGGAACTGGGCTGCGAGGTGCTGGAGATGAGCGCGCTCAAGGGCGAGGGCAGCATGAAGGTCGCTGAAAAGGCGATTGCGCTGGCCAAGGCCGGACAGAACGCGGAACTGCCCCATGTGTTTACCGGCAGCGTCGAGCACGCCGTCGCGCACATCGAGGAGTCGATTGAGGGCAAGGTGGACGCGCGCAACCTGCGCTGGTTCGCCATCAAGCTGTTTGAGCGGGACGACAAGGTGCTGGAGGATCTCAGGCTGGACGCGGAGCTTCGGTCCCACCTGGAGGAACATATCGCGGACTGCGAAAAGGAGCTGGATGACGACGCCGAGAGCATCATCACCAACCAGCGCTACGCGTATATCAACACCGTCGTCTCCAAGGCGGTGCGGAAAAAGGCCGCCAAGCACAGCCTGTCCGTTTCCGACAAAATCGACCAAGTTGTCACCAACCGCATTCTGGCGCTGCCCATCTTTGCCGGCGTCATGTTCCTGGTCTACTGGATCGCCATGGGACCCTTCGGCAGCTTTCTCACCGACTGGACCAACGACGTTTTGGGCGCGGAGTGGCTCCAAGCCGGGTCGCGGGCCCTGCTGGAGGGCTGGGGCGTGGCCGAGTGGCTCACGGGCCTTGTTTCCGACGGTATCGTCGCCGGCGTGGGTGCGGTCCTCGGCTTCGTGCCGCAGATGCTGGTACTGTTTTTGATGCTGGCCATCCTGGAGGATGTGGGCTACATGGCCCGCGTCGCTTTCATCATGGACCGGATCTTCCGGAAGTTCGGCCTTTCGGGCAAGAGCTTCATCCCGATGCTGATCGGCTCGGGCTGCGGCGTCCCCGGCGTCATGGCCTCCCGTACCATTGAAAATGAGCGCGACCGCCGCATGACCATCATGACCACCTGCTTTGTCCCCTGCGGCGCGAAGATGCCCATTATCGCCCTCTTCGCCGGAGCGCTCTTCGACGGCAGCGGCCTGGTGGCCGTGTCCGCCTACTTTATCGGCGTGGCCGCCATCATTGTTTCGGGTATCATCCTGAAAAAGACCAAAATGTTTGCCGGCGATCCCGCCCCCTTCGTGATGGAGCTGCCCCAGTACCACACCCCCAGCGCGAAAAACGTGTTCCACGCCACCTGGGAGCGGGGCTGGAGTTTTATCAAGCGCGCCGGCACCGTCATCGTGGCCTCCTCCATCATCCTCTGGTTCCTCCAGGGCTTCGGCTTCGTGGACGGCGTCTTCGGTATGGTGGAAGACAATAACTCCTCCCTGCTGGCGGCCATCGGCGGCGCCATCTGCGTGATCTTCGCGCCGTTGGGCTTCGGCGACTGGCAGTCCACCGTGGCCACCGTCACTGGGCTCATCGCCAAGGAGAACGTGGTCTCCACCTTCGGCGTCCTGTTCCACATCGGCGAGGAGGTCGCCGAGGACGACGCGGGCCTGCTCTCGGCCGTGGCCATGCACTACACCGCCCTCTCGGCCTACAGCTTCATGGTCTTCAACCTGCTCTGCGCCCCCTGCTTCGCGGCGATGGGCGCCATCAAGCGCGAGATGAACAACGCCAAATGGACCCTGTTTGCGATCGGCTACATGTGCGGCTTCGCCTATGTGATCTCGCTGATCATCTATCAGCTCGGTCTGCTGTTCACGGGCGCGGGCTTCGGCCTTGGCACAGTGGTCGCGCTGGTCCTGCTGGCCGCGCTGCTCTATCTGATGTTCCGCGGCAACAGGTATGAAAACGATAAGCTGAGCATTAAGGTCACCAGTGTGGCGGCAGCCAAATAAAGGAGCGGCTATGTTTGAATTTCTTTTCGCGAACCTCCCGACGATCCTCGTCGCGGCGGTCGTCTTCGGAATTTTCTTCCTGATCCTGCTGGGAAAATACAGGGATCACAAAAACGGCAAGGGCGGCTGCGGGTGCGGATGCGAGCACTGCGCCAATGCCGGCGCCTGCCATCCGAAAGAATAATGGGAAGGGGCGCGGGCCTTGGAGTCCGCGCCCCGCCCTTTGGAGGGGGTCCTTATGCAACTGTCCGATTCGGTCGCCCGTTATCTTGTTGCAATCCACAAGCTTTCCCAGGAGGAGGCGGATGTCTGTTCCAGCCATGTCGCGAAACGCCTTGGAGTGACAAAGCCCTCGGTTGTCAAAACGCTTGGCATCCTGATGAAAAAGAACCTGTTGGTCAAGGAACACTACGGGAAAATCTACCTGACGGCACGGGGAGTGCTTCTGGCGCGCCGGATGGAGCAGCGGATTCAGATTCTTCAGGCGCGCATCCCCAAAATGGGGTTTGACCTGGAACAGAACGAATTTTATGAAATCGCTTTTACCTTGATGGGCCTTCTGCCGGAACGGGTATGGGCGGAAATCGCGCCGATGCCGGAAGGGGTCTTTGCGGATGATGGCGAGGCCGGACAGGAGACTCAGTCGGCGGACGCGGATCAAAGCCTCACGGCACTATGACGCCAAGGGTTTGCAGACGAAGGGGGCCTCAAAGTGGGCGACAGAAAAGAACTGCTGCTCTGCCACGACCTGATCGTCGGAGTCGTCGCCGCATTGGAAGCGCGGGACATCTACACGGCCTGCCACTCGATGCGCGTGGCGCGGATGGCCGAGCTGCTCTGTCACCGCCTGAATCTTTTGGACGAGGACGCCGCCCTCATCCACATAGCGGCGCATCTGCACGATATCGGGAAAATCGGGGTCGACGACGCGGTGCTGCGCAAGCAGGGCGCGCTCAGCGAGCCGGAATGGGAACAGATCAGGCGCCACCCCTTGACCGGCTATGAAATCCTCTGCCGGATCCAAAGCTTTGCCGAAATTGCAGTCATTGTGCTGCATCACCATGAGCGTTGGGATGGGGGCGGCTGTCCGGACGGCCTTTGCGGCGAAGCCATTCCCCTTGGCTCCAGGATCATCGCGGTCGCCGATTCGATCGACGCGATGATGAGCGACCGCAGCTACCGACGGGGCATGTCCCCCGCGCGGTGCCGGGAGCAGATTCAGCGCAACAGCGGCGTGATGTACGACCCGGATGTCGCGGCGGCGGCATTGGAGAACTGGCCCGAACTGATCAAAAGCCGCGCCGAGCCGTCAAGCGCGGACCGCCCATTTGAATCCGGAGAGGCTTCGTTTCCAGCTGAGGAGGTATCCGTGCCGTCCGGCTTTCCGTCCGGCGCGCATTTGGAGAAAATGCGGGAGATCCGCGCCTACCTGCTGGAGCATCTCGATCAGAAAATTTGCCTGAATCAGCTGTGCGGGCAGTTCTACCTGTCGCCGAGCACCCTCAAGCGCCGCTTCAAGGACGCCTTTGGGATTCCCCCCGACGCCTATCTGCGCCAGCAGCGTCTGTCGACGGCGCGGCGGCTGCTCTGCACCACCAGTTTGAGCATTGCGGAAATCGCGGTGCGGGTCGGCTATGAAAGCCCCAGCCGTTTTACCGCCGTGTTTAAGCGTTGTTATCATCAAACGCCGCTGCAATTTCGCAAATCCGGCTTTTTGGCCTGATTCGGACATTTTTCGACCGTTTCAAGATACCCTGCCCCCTTCGGCTCGTGCTATAATAATGAGCAAATATTCAGGCGGTTGGCCGGCTGGCGAGGTGAATGACACATGAAGCAGCACAAATTCTGGGCATGGGCGGCTATTCTTTGTATGGCTATGGCAATGCTGACCGGACACCGGCACAAATAGAAAGGTTGGATTTATCATGTATGGATTCCCTATGAAAAAGCTGGCGCTTTTCGCGGGCGGCGTGCTGTTTGGTTCCGCTGGGATTCGCCTGCTGACCAGCAAGGACGCGAAGAAGGCTTATGCCCACAGCACCGCGGCGGTGCTGCGGATGAAGGACTGTGTCATGGAGACCGTGACCAAAGCGCAGGAAAACGCGGGGGATATTCTGGCGGAGGCCAAGGACATCAACGAGGCACGCGCGGCCGCGCAGGAGGTCGTGGACGACCTTCCCGCTGAAGATGATTCCGCGGATGCCGCCGTTCAATAAACCCGAAGGAAGACATTTGGGGAGCCGCCTTAATTAGGGGGCTCCTTTTCATGGAAAGAGGTCTTTTCACATGAACTGTTCCATATTGCATGAAAGCAAGGGCCGGATGCGGATCCACGTCAAACAGGCGCGGATGACCATCCGGCAGGCGGACGTTCTCGCCTATTATCTCAATGGGATCGACGGCGTCCGGCAGGCCCAGGTTTATGAGCGCACCGGGGACGCGGTGATCTGCTATCGCTGCGCGCGCGAAACCGTTTTGCGGGCGCTGGGCGCCTACCGCTTCGAGCGGCAAGAGACGCTTGCCAAGCTTCCGGAAACCAGCGGGCGGATACTGGCGCGCGCCTATCAGGAAAAGCTGGTGAATCTGGTGCTGTGCAAGGCCGCGCGCACGCTGTTCCTCCCGGCTCCCCTGCGCTGTGCCTACACCGCCGCGCTGGCCCTGCGCTATCTTTGGAAAGGGCTGCGTGTTCTGCTGCGCCGGCACTTGGAGGTGGAGGTGCTCGACGCCCTCTCGATCGGGATTTCGATCCTGCGCGGCGATTACGCCACTGCGGCGTCGGTGATGTTCCTGCTTCGCCTCGGCAGCCTTCTTGAGGAATGGACGCGCAAAAAGTCGCTGGACGACCTCGCGCGCTGCATGTCCCTGAATATCGACCGGGTCTGGCTCAGGCAGGGGGACACGGAGCTTCTGGTTCCCATTTCACAGGTGAGGGAAAACGACCTGGTCTGTGTGCGCACCGGCAATATGATCCCGCTCGACGGCAAGGTGGTCGGCGGGGAGGCCCTCGTCAACCAGGCCTTGCTGACCGGGGAATCCCTGCACGTGCTGAAACGGGAGGGGGCCTACGCCTATGCCGGGACCGTCCTTGAGGAGGGGGAATGCGTGATTCAAGTGGACGCGCAATCCGGGTCGAGCCGGTACGACAAAATTGTGTCGATGATCGAAGCGTCCGAAAAACTCAAATCCGCCACCGAAAGCAACGCGCTGCGGCTGGCCGACCGGCTGGTTCCCTACAGCCTCGCGGGCACGGCCCTGACATGGCTGCTGACCGGCAATCCCACCCGCGCGCTTTCGATTCTGATGGTGGACTTCTCCTGCGCGCTCAAGCTCTCGATGCCGCTGGCGGTGCTCTCAGCCATGCGGGAATGCGGCGGCTATCATATCACCGTCAAGGGCGGAAAATACCTGGAGACCATCGCCCGGGCGGATACGATCGTGTTTGACAAGACCGGCACCCTGACCTACGCGCAGCCGACGGTCGCCCGGATCGTACCGTTTCACGGCGTGGAGGAGCGGGAGATCCTATGCATCGCGGCCTGCCTGGAGGAACACTATCCCCATTCCATCGCCAACGCCGTGGTGAAGGAGGCAAAAGTGAGGGGGATTTCCCACGAGGAGATGCACAGCCATGTGGAATATGTCGTCGCGCATGGCATTTCCAGCGTAATTGACGGACAGAAAGCGGTCATCGGCAGCCGCCACTTTGTATTTGAGGATGAAGGCTGTACGCTGGAGCCGCAGGAACAAAGCCGCTTCGACGCGCTGCCCGCCGAGCATTCCCACCTCTATCTCGCCATCGGCGGGGAGCTGGCCGGCGTCATCTGCATTGCCGACCCGCTGCGCGCCGAGGCGCAGGCGGTGCTCAACAGCCTGAAAAAACTGGGCGTCAAAAAGACGGTCATGATGACAGGCGACAACGAACGGACGGCCGCCTCCATTGCCGCGCAGGTTGGCGTGGACCGCTATTACTCCGAGGTGCTCCCGCAGGACAAGGCCCGTTTCGTCGAGAGGGAGAAGGCCGCCGGGCATACCGTCGTGATGATCGGGGACGGCATCAACGACGCCCCTGCCCTCTCCGCTGCCGACGTCGGCATCGCCATCAGCGACGGGGCGGCCATCGCGCGGGAGATCGCGGACGTCACCATCGCCGCGGACGACCTGTTCCAGCTGGTGCTGCTGAAAATGATTGCAAACGGCCTTTCCCGTAGGATCAGCGGCAATTACCGCTTTGTCATCGGCTTTAACGCGATGCTGATCGCACTGGGCGTCGCGGGGGTGCTGCCGCCCGCGACATCCGCGCTGCTGCACAACCTTTCCACGCTCGGCATCAGCCTTCGCAGCATGACCAATCTGCTGGAGTAAAAATACGGGGGTGCTTTTATCAATTACCAGGGGATCCTGCTTGGAGCTTTCTCTTTTTTCGTCATCGGCGCATTCCACCCAATCGTGATCAAGAGCGAATATTACTTTGGCAAGAAGATCTGGCCCGTTTTTGGGGTTTTGGGCTTTATTTGTGCCGGCGCCTCCCTGTTTCCCCAAAATACAATGGCAGGCGCTGCTCTTGGACTGATTGGGTTCTGCTGCTTCTGGAGTATCAAGGAGTTGTTTGAACAGGAAAAACGCGTACAGAAGGGTTGGCATCCCCGCAATCCGAATCGGAAAGATTAATTGGAAGGACAGAGCCTCTCGTCTGGATGAGGCTCTGTTTTCTTTTGTAATCATCTTGACAAGTGAAGGGACGAATGGTAAAATAATCAACAGTTAGCAAAAACTAACCAAAATTTATTCCAAATAGTTAGTCATAACTAACTATACAAAATCGAAAGGACAACACCGTGAAAAAGATAGCGATTTACGGAAAAGGAGGAATCGGCAAATCGACAACGACCTCCAATTTATCGGCGGCGCTTGCCGTGCGTGGACTTCGGATCATGCAGATCGGCTGCGACCCCAAAGCTGATTCCACCAAAAATTTGATGATGGGCCGGCGAATTCCAACGGTACTCGACCAAATTCGGGAGCGGGGCAGCGGGGTGGCGCTCGACGATATCGCATTCACCGGCTTTGGCGGGGTAGTATGCGTCGAAGCGGGCGGCCCTACGCCGGGAATCGGGTGTGCCGGACGCGGCATCATCACCGCCTTTCAAAAGCTTGAAGAGCTGCACGCCTATGAGCGATACCGGCCCGATCTCATCTTTTACGATGTTCTTGGCGACGTAGTCTGCGGCGGCTTTGCAATGCCGATCCGAGGCGGCTATGCCGATCACGTCTTTATTGTCACCTCGGGTGAGATGATGTCGCTCTATGCCGCGAGCAACATCGCACATGCCATCGAAAACTTTGGCAAGCGCGGCTATGCCAAATATGCCGGATTGATACAGAACTCCCGAAATGTGGAAAACGAAAATAAATTGGTCGAGCAGGCCGCCCGGGAAAGCGGCGCCCAGGTTGTCAAAATCATCCCCCGCGACAAACTGGTGCAGCAGGCGGAAAACCAGGGTATGACGGTGATTGAGGCATTTCCCCAGAGCGCGATGGCGCGGGAGTATCACCTGCTGGCCGATAAGGTACTGGAGGTGACCGAGTCGTGAGCTGCTGCTTTGAAAACACCCTGCACTACTCCTCTCCCGCGAACGGCGGCCGCGGGGTCGTCCGAATCGGCATGATGATGCCGGAAAGCGTCGAACTTTTTGTCTGCCCCTTTGCCTGCGGCCGACATGGTGCAATCAGTGCGATGAAGCAAGAGCTCAAGGGCAGGCTCTCTTATCTTTACATCAATCAAAGCGATGTCATCAACGGCTACGATGATCTGATACCGCCCGCTGTCGGGGAGTTGCTTGACGCGCTCCCTGTCCGTCCAAAGGTCGTCTTTGTCTTTGTGAGCTGTCTCGACGACCTGATTGGCACCGATCATGATGCGCTGCTCGAAACGCTTGGCGCACAGTACCCGGACGTCCGCTTTCGTATCGGCCATATGAACCCGATCTCGCAGGGCTCCGCCACCCCGCCGCCCGTTTCGATTCAAAACAATCTTTACAGCCTGCTCGAACCGTCCGACGGGGCCGACGACGGCGTCAATTGCATCGGAAATCTGGTGGAGGTCTCCCCACAAAGCGAACTGCATAAATTTTTGCACAGCCTCGGATATGGAAAGTTGCGTCATATTTCCCAGTACCAGACCTTCGATGGCTATCAGGAGATGGCGTCCAGCCGTCTAAATCTTGTTATCGCGCCGCCCGGAAGGCAGGCGGCCGGGCAGATGCGGGAAAAGCTGGGGATTCCCTTCCTTTTCCTTCCGGTCAGTTATCGCTTGACGGAAATTGAAGCGGGCTATCGCGACTTGGCCGCTTTCGCCGGGCAGTCTCCGGATTTTGACTTCGTCCCGCACCGGGACGCCGCGCTTCGAGCGATCGAGCGGGCCAAAGGCCGCGTGGGGGAAACACCGCTCATTGTGGATGCCTCCGCGTTTATCCGCCCCTTTGAAGCGGCCCGCGCGCTTCTGGAGTATGGCTTTCCTGTTATGCGGGTACAGGCGCAAGAGTGTATCCCCATCGACCAGGAGCATTGCGACTGGCTGCGCGAAACGCATCCGGAGGTGGAAATCATGCAGTCCCAGCATCACCGGGCAGTGCTGTTTGACAGGCGGATGCCCGGGAGCATCTCGGTGGGGGCGGACGGCGCATACCTGGCGGGTTCGCGGTATGCCGTCAACCTGTTCAGCGATGAGGGCCTGTTTGGCTATCACGGCGTGCAAACGCTGATGGAACTGCTTGAACACGCCCTCGATGCCCCCGTGGACCTCGAACAGATGATTCATGAATACGGATTGGTGGTGTAGCATGGCGGCCTTATCCATTTTTTTGCCCCCGTTTTCCCCCGACTATTCCGGAGTTTCGTCTGTGCTCTTCGACCTTAAAACGGTTACGGCCATGCACGACGCCTCGGGCTGTACCGGAAACTACACCGGCTACGACGAGCCGCGTTGGTACGGCTCCCACTCTCCGATCTTTTGCTCCGGCCTGCGTGAGATCGATGCGATCCTTGGAGACGATGAGAAGCTGATTCAAAAGATGATTGCCGCGGCCAACGATCTCCATCCTGATCTGATGGCGCTGGTTGGAAGCCCTGTGCCGATGGTCATTGGCAGCGACCTCGTCGGCATCGCCGCCGAACTCGAAGCGCGCACCGGAATCCCGAGCTTCGGTTTTGATACGACCGGCACCGAATATTACGACAAGGGCGCGGCGGCCGCGGCCATCGCACTGCTTCATCGCTTTACCGATCCCGCCGAGCCGATTCCCGGCGCCGTCAATATCGTCGGCGCGACCCCGCTGGATTTCGGAACGGGAGAGTCCCTCGACGATCTCAGGGCTTTTCTTTTTGAAAATGAGATTGCGGTGACCGCCTGCCTTTCAATGGGATACACCCTCGACGATCTCAAACGCGCGTCCTCTGCCGGGATCAACCTCGCCGTCTCGAGAACCGGCCTGCTGATTGCCGATTTTATGGAGCAGCGGTACGGCATTCCCTATCTCTGCGGCCTTCCGTTCGGCGACACGGCCAGCCGGGAATATCTTGATGCACTGCAAGCGGTTAGGCAAAGCCGCCGCTCCCGAATTCTCAAAGGGGAAGCCTGCGAAGATGCGGAAATGCTTATTTTAGGAGAACAGGTACAGGCAAACGCCATCCGGCTGGCACTTTCCCGGGAATGCGGGATACGGCGGATCGCGGTCGGCTGCCTGTTTGGCATCGAACCCCGATTGGCTCTGCCGCAGGACAGGGATCTTCCCAATGAGCGGGGGATCATGGATGAGATGCGGAAGGACCGTTACCATACGATAATCGCCGACCCTTTTTTACAGAAGCTGCTTCCCCATGACACGAAAAAACGCTTCCTGCCGAATCCCCATTATGCCGTCTCCAGCAAGCTGGGCGGCGAACCGTCCCGTATGGTTTCCCGCCGTTTCAATCAATGGATCAAAGAAAGAAGGTAATGTCAATGCACTTGAATAAGCAATTCTTCTGCGGCCTTTTGGCCGCCAGCCTCTGCCTTGGAGCGCTCGCCGGCTGCGCGGCCCCCTCGTCGGCGCCTGCCCCGGAAAGCGAGCCTTCGTCTTCGGCTATCGTCTCGGAAGTCCCCGCGGCATCCTCTGAAGCAGTGACCCGCACGGTTGTCGACTACGCCGGCCATGAGGTGACGCTTCCCACCGAGATCAACCGGATCGTTATCACCTCAATCACTCCTTTGCCTTCCGTTTACAGCCTGTTTGAGGGCTCGTCCGAGCGGCTGATCGGCATGAGCCCTTCGTCGATGGCTTCGACCAAAAACTCCCTGCTGGCGGACACCATCCCCGGCATCACCGAGGTGCGTACCGATTTTATGAATGGCAGCGAAATCAATATGGAGGAGCTGCTCGCCATGAAGCCGGACGTTGTGTTCTACCGCGCGGAACAGGAGGAGGAGTATGATAAGCTAACCGCGGCGGGCATTCCGGCAGTGGGCTTCTCCACCACAAAATGGGAGTCCGATTCGATTGAAACCTTTGAAGGATGGGTCACCCTGCTCGGCGAAGTGCTCCAGCAGCAGGATCGCGCGGACGGCATCGCCGAGTACGGCCGCGAGGTCTATAACATGATCCAGAGCCGCTTTGCCGAGGCTGGGGAGTCGCTGGAGCGTCCGCGGATATTGTTCCTGTTCCGGTACAGCAATGGGGTCATACAGACCTCCGGCAGCAAGCATTTCGGCGAATACTGGGCCAACTCCACCGGCGGCGTCAACGCTGCCCACGAAACGGAGTCCGCCAACTTCGAGATCAACATGGAGCAGGTCTATGAATATGACCCCGACATGATTTACATCACCAACTTTGTCCCCTACCTCCCCGAGGATCTCTACAACAACGCCATTGAAGGCCATGACTGGAGCGTGGTGCGCGCGGTACAGGAGAAGAAGGTTTATAAGTGCCCGCTCGGCATGTATCGCTGGTACCCGCCTTCCTCCGATACCCCTCTCATGCTTCTGTGGATGTCTAAAAATAATCACCCCGAACTGTTTGAAGATATCGACATGACAGAGGAACTCAAGAGCTACTACAAGCGCTTCTACAATGTTGAACTGACCGAGGAGAACATTGAGAAAATCTTCAACCCAAGCCGTGAAGCGGCGGGCGCATAGTGCAATGAGTCAGAGACAGAGGAAGATACTTTCGGCATTTTTGGCAGCGGCTCCGTTCGCCTGCCTGATCGTCTGCCTTGGCATCGGGCGTTACCAGATCTCTATCCCCGAAACGGTGCGCATCCTCCTCTCGCCGCTGACCGGCAGCGAGGTGGAACCCACCGCCTATTCCGTTCTTTTCAATGTCCGGCTGCCCCGGCTGCTTCTTTCGCTTTTTGTCGGGGCCGGGCTGTCGGTGTCGGGCGCGGCCTTTCAGGCCCTGTTCAGTAACCCGCTGGCGACGCCGGATACCCTTGGCGTCGCCAGCGGCGCCTCGTTCGGCGCGGTGCTTGCACTTCTCTTTTCCCACAATATCCTTGTCGTACAGGTGCTGGCGCTGGCGGTCGGGATGGCCGCGCTGCTGGGGACCTGCCTGATCAGCCGGATGAACGGCCGGAGTGGCATCATTATGGTTGTACTCTCCGGCATGGTGGTCTCCTCACTCTTTCAGGCGTTGGTTTCGCTGGCGAAATATGTGGCTGATCCCGAAGAGGACCTGCCAACCATCACCTATTGGCTGATGGGCAGCATGTCCCGTTCGACCATGCAGGGGATCGCGATCGGCGTCCCCTTAATCGCGATCGGCATCCTGCTCCTTTTCTTCCTGCGTTGGAGGCTCAACATCCTTTCCCTGCAGGAGGACGAGGCGAAATCGCTGGGGATCAATGTCCGGCGGCTTCGCCTGTTGGTGATGGCCGCCTCCACGATGATCACCGCCTCCTGCGTCTCGATGTGCGGGCAGGTTGGTTGGGTGGGCCTTCTGATTCCCCATGCCGCCCGGATGCTCTACGGCAGCGATAACCGTAGCATTATCCCCGCGAGCATCGGGCTCGGCTCCGCGTTCATGGTGGTGATCGACACGGCGGCCCGCGCGGCGACCGCCGCCGAGATACCGGTTTCGATCCTGACGGCGCTCATCGGCGCACCGTTCTTCATTCTGCTTCTGCGCAAAACAGGAGGTGCAAAGCTGTGAATTTTTCGATACAAAACGGCTGCTTCGGTTATGGGAGTACCCCCATCCTCCATAACATCTCTTTTGATGTGGAGAGCAGGGAGATCCTGACGGTACTCGGCCCGAACGGGGTTGGAAAAACGACCCTGCTGCGCTGCATGATGGGGCTGCTGCATTGGAGAAGCGGCAATACGCTGCTTGACAGCATCCCGATCACCAAAATGAACCACGCCGAGGTCTGGCGCCGGATTTCTTATGTCCCCCAATCCAAGGGGACGGCCCTCTCCTATACCGCCGCTGAAATGGTACTGATGGGGCGCTCGGCCCGGCTTGGGCTCTTTACCCAGCCCACCGCCGAAGACCGCCAGCGTGCCGCCGAAGCGATGGATCAGGTGGGCATCACCCATCTGGCGAACAAAAAATGCAGCGAGATGAGCGGCGGCGAGCTGCAAATGGTACTGATAGCCCGCGCGCTTTCTACCGAGCCCGAGCTGCTGGTACTCGACGAGCCGGAATCGAACCTCGACTTTAAGAACCAGCTCATCATCCTGGAGACGATCAGCCGTCTTTCCCATGAGCGGGGAATCGCCGCCATCGTCAACACGCACTATCCCGCGCATGCTCTCAAAATTGCCGACAAGGCGTTGATTCTCAACCGGGATGGTCAGAGCCTCTGCGGCCCGGCTGCGGAAACGATCAATGAGAAAAATATGCGCCGGGCATTCAGCGTTCAGGTCAAGATTGAGGATTATCGCTACGAGGGACGCTGCTACAAAAGTGTGATTCCCCTCGCCGTCGTCTCCTGACAACCCCTGAATGTTCTCAACAGAAAGGATCTATTATGCAAAAAGACAAAAAGTTTCTCGCGTTTCTCCTCTCTCTTTGCCTGACGGCATCGGCATTTTCGGGCTGCGCTGCCGGGCAGAGCGCGCCACCATCTTCCACCGCCGTGCCGGAATCTGTCTTATCCCCGTCCGAGGTCGATTCCTCCGCGCCCGCCACACGGGAGCGAACCCGTGAGATCGTCGACCAGATGGGGAACACCGTCGTCCTCCCGGAGGAGATTGACCGGGTTGTGATCGCCTCGGTCTGGCCGCTTGCCTCGGTCTATTGCCTCTTTGAGGGTTCGACCGAAAAGCTGGTGGGGCTCGACCCCGCGATCATCAGCGCGGCGGAAAACTCGCTGCTTGTCAAAGCTTTTCCCGAAATCGTTGAGATCGAGAGCGCCTTCAGCCAGAATGGGACCCTTAACGCGGAGGAGCTGCTCAGGCTCGATCCGGACGTCGTGCTTTACGCCTCCGGCGTGCCTGAAGATTACGACGTTTGCCAACAGGCGGGGATTCCCGCGGTCGGGTTTAGCCTGAGCATCAAGGATTTCAACGCCGTCGACACCATCAATTCCTGGATGGAGCTGCTTGGAGAGGTGATGGGCAGGAATCTGACCAATAACGACTTTATCCAGTATGGACAGGACATGCAGGCGCTGGTGGCCTCCCGTCTCGAAGGGCTGACCGATGAAGAGAAGCCGCGATGCATGTTTATCCACGGCTACGATGCCGGATCGATCCGCGTTCCCGGCAGCGCTTCCTGGGCCGACTATTGGATCACTGCTTCCGGCGGAATCAATGTTGGCGCCCAGGGTGGCAAAGGCACACCGGAGGTCGGCATCGAACAGATCTACCAATGGAATCCCGAAAAGATATTTATTACCAACTTCAACCGCGCCATCCCTGACGATCTCTATCAAAATGCAATGGAGAGTTTCGATTGGTCGAGCGTTTTGGCAGTACAAAAGCAGCAGGTCGAAAAACTGCCGTTGGGTATGTACCGCTGGTATGTCACCTGCTCTGATTCCTCTCTCATGCTGCTGTGGATGGCCAAACAAAACCACCCCGATCTCTTTGAAGATATCGACATGAACGAGACAGTGCGGGAGTTTTACAAAAAATTCTATGGTCTTTCGTTGACCGATGAGGAAATTGACTCAATCTTCATCCCCAAAAGGGAAGCGGCCGGTGGAATTTAAGTCCCGTTTTTGATGAAGCGCGTCTTCGATCTCAAAGATTAAACGGGCGGCGGCAGGCGCGCGCGCGCCGGTAAAATAGAGCAGGTGACAAAGTACCGGAGCACATAAAGAGCCAGGAAATTCGGGACATCAGGGATTTCTTGAGCGGTAGAACATATAACCATTGTATAGAGTGGACCTTACAACGAACAGAGGAATCATTAAATTTCAGACGGATCCCCATTTTTCAGGAATGGCCGCTATGAATTTGGCAGCCGTATATTCAGAAGTTTTTGGCACCCGTTTCAGGATGCCCCTTTTTGAGTGTGCAGCCGCAACATTGCTGGCATCAGTTTAGTAATATCAGTGTACCGTCGGTCCTGGCGACAAAGCCGTCAGTGTTGGAAACAGCGGTGATGATTGAGTTAAATAAATACGGCAGCCTTGAATCGCGTCGTTCAGGGCCTGCTTAGACGTAAAGCGTCTGCCCTAGCGACATTCCCATTTCTGGATATCCTGGAAACGGGAATGTCGCACCATTGTCAATACAGTATAAGGTAACAGGCGTATATCTATCCGTTTTGATAACATGAACCTGTCCGTTATTTTCTCGCAAGGAAAAAGTGTGATGATAAAGGTTCCTTCATTTGTAGGACTTATAAAATAAGTGGGAGGTGTGTTCTGGCGGATCGGATTACCTGTTTTTCGGTACGATTAATGGCTGCGCGGAAAAGAAAAAAACTGAAGCAAATTGACCTGGCAAGGGAACTGCATCTTTCGCAGGAGGCCGTCAGCCGGTACGAAGCAGGGAAAAGTCTGCCAAACGCGGAAAATATCGCTTTGTTGGCAAAACTGCTTGACGTCTCCAGCGACTATCTGCTGGGGCTGTCAGATCAGGAACAATCGCCCAAGCCGCTACGGGAACAGCTTTCCCCACAGGAATGGGAACTGCTCTATCAATTCCGGCGTCTGTCTCCTAGAGTCAAGGAGCGCACTTTGGGATACATAGACGGCGCCGTACAAAATCAACCAAAAACAAAAAAGCCGTAGGAAGCGTACATGAACACTTCCTACGGCTTTTGTTCTCAGCGTTTTCCCACAATCCTGCCATAAATCAACTTCCGGTTGTAGTTAAACTCCGTGATATGCACCAGCACCGTGTCCCCCGTTTCAAAGGCCGCGTCATAGTGGTTGTTGGAGTAGAGGCACAGACAGGTGGTGTCGTCCGGCAGCCGGCAAAAGACGCCGCCGGCATATTTCCCTTCGATCACGGCCTGCCGGCGGCAGCCCACCGGATGCCGCTGGTCGGCGCCGTCAAAGGGATTGGGGTTGACCTCCTTGACCGACACCACCGGTTTGCCGTCCTGGATGTCCAGCAGCCGCGCGCGCAGTTCCATGCCGGGCTTGTATTCGCCGCGCAGATCGGCGATGGCAGTGTAACTGAGATCCCTTTGGGTCAGTACAAGGTCGAAACCGCCGCATCCCACCATCAGCGTCTTGCGGGATACGAGCAGGACGTCACAGGTCACTATGTCGCGTCCGGCGCGGGCCGTCTGGAGGGTATGCCTGCGCTGCTTGGTCATGGCCATGCGGCGGGAAGCGACAGCGCAGTCGTTTTCACGATCCACGCTCATAATCACATAATCCACCTTTGCGCCCACCATACCCCGGATGGCATAGCGCGGGTTTTCCTCCCCAACAGCCCATACTTCGGTTTCGGGAATCATCACCTTGACGCGGTAGCCGATGATCACAAGGCTGCGTACGCTTCTGCGCTGTATGATTCCGTCCTCCTCGGTGATATCAAAGGTGTGGTCGTCCACACCGATGACCGTGCCGGTGAGGATGGAACGGGAGCGAAATGAAGCGTAGATAGCATTCCATTCCTGTTCCTGTTCCGGGGAAAGGTCGCGATCCAGTGTGCGGAAGTCAAGGCTGTAAAAGGCTTGACGGGCGTTCTTGGGCTTTTGCGAATCCTCCGGAGGCGGTTCTTCAGGGGGAGGTTCGGCCAGATTTGCTTTTTTCGTTTTTGCCGCTCTGGTTTTTGCGGCCTTTGCCGCCGGTTTCGATGTGGGGCGCGGCGGATCGCCTTGGACGGGCATTTCCGGCAGGCTCTCCTCGTTAGGTTCCGCGATTGGCGGCTCTCCCGGTAGAGGCGGCTCTGTCCGGTCGATCTCTGAGATATCCGATTTTTGTTCCAATCCGTCAGGTGCAGCCGTTGCTTCATCTGGGCTTGGGGAGCATTCTATGGCAGCTTCTTCTACCGGATCTTCTGCTGACAGCGCCGTGGATTCGAAGGATGTGTCAGCGGATTCCGTGTCCACCACTGTGGATATCGCTTCTTCAAGGCCACTGTCCCCAGCCAGTTCAGACATGATCTCCTGTTCGGGATGTTCGGTAAGCGGACTCTCGCTTTTCTTTCTGGGCATAGTCAAATCTCCTTTTCTTTTCGTTATGATACAGTGGACAAAGTATGCATTATGCTGTGATCCACCCTCCCCTCTCACTGCCGGCGCAGAAAGTCATAGCCGCCCGACTCGTTTTTGAAGACAAAGCAGGCAGGGTTTTCCGTGCGAAGGCTTTCGATCTGCTCACGGCTCTCAGGCAGAAAAAGCCAGGTGCATTTGAAACCCTGATACCGCCTGTATAGCTGCTCGACGACGTGCTGTTCCTCCCCCAGGGGGACGGGAACGACTTTGAAATCGAGATAGCCGCGTGTGTCCCGCAGATAAAAGGAAAGCGTGCAGGGCCGCTCTCCCCGTAAAAATTCCGGGAGGTTTTCCCCGCATACCTCGGCCATCACGTCGGCGGCGGCGAGTAAGGCGGGGTCGCGCCGCTGCCCGGGCAGGCTGGAAAATCCGCCGCTGTCCACATGACGGTCGATTTTGTCCAAGTAGGCAAGCTGCCGCAGGCTGCGCTCCCCCTGCTTTATGGAGAGTCCATATTTCAGACGCAGGAGCCACAGCAGATGCCGGTCGCGTATGTAAGGGATCTCCCGTAGGCAATCCAAAATGTATTGCTGGCAGTCGGTGATGATCACATTGCGTACCCCCTTCCTCCGCCGGGGGAGGAAGCGCGGGAAAGGGCGTTCAGGTATGGGTCAACCAGCAAATCACTTTCCGATTCGTGGATGGCGTTAAAGATCGTGGACATCACATAAGCCGTGCTGTTTTTCACCCGCTGTCCGGTGTTGGATCGCAGCTTGTGGTAGGCGTCCTCCAGTACCATTCCATCCAGCCGCCACAGGTGGGAGCGTACCCGTGCCTGCGGCAGCGTTGCCTTGCCTACGGTGAAGCTGCTGGCGTAGTAGAGCCGTTCAATGGCGTTCTGAAAGACGCCCTGCGCCTCCTCGGGCAGTATCCATAATTCGCAGCGCTCCAAAAGTTTTTCAAACGGCTCGCTATCATCCTGTCCGTCCGTGCTTTCCCGCCCGCGGGCGGATACGGACGGACTGACTTTATCAGGATCACTCATATCAATCTCTCTCTTTTCTTTCTTACTTGGGTGCGAATCCGGCAGGTCTGGATGTGCCGTTTCAGCAGGTATAGAACTGCTGTTTTGGCAGGTCTTGAGATCCGGGGAGGGCGGTTCTTGATCTGCCGCTTCGGCAGGTCTGGCCGTATCTTCCCTTCCTGCGTTGGAATCAAGATGTGCGGTTTCGGCAGGTCTTGCGCCCCCATTCCCGAATGGGGCGGCGGTGTGGTCATCCGCGTCCGCGGCGGCAAGTTCCACCAGCGCCAGATAGATCTGATTGGCGTTGCCGCGGCCTACCCGCTTTTCCCAGATGAGCCGCGCCGCGACCAGTTCCCGAAAAGCGGCAATCGCCTTTTTGTAGGTGATCTGCATTTCGGCGGCAAGCGACTCACGGGTGAAGATGACGAACACCTCGCCGTTGTCATTCACCCAGCCGTTCAGGCGGGAGAGCTGGAAGCGGTTGAGTAAAAACGTGTAGGCGACCTTTGCTTCCAGCGACAAAGGCTTATACTGTTCGTGCGAGAACAGCCAGCGGGGCATTTGCAGGTGGAAAAAGCTCACGATGTCACTTTGCTTCATCAGTCGGAAGTCTGGGAGTGCGTCTGTTTTGGCGGCCTTCATGGAGAACACCCTTTCTTGTGTAAAATAAAAGCACACCCGTAATAAACGGATGTACCGGACTGTTGGAGTGATGGATTTACGGCAATGTTGCGGTATGCTATACTTAATATAAAGAATCGCCTTATCAAGCAAGCAATAATGATTAAAAATCAGGTGGTACGCCTTAGGCAGATAAGGCGTACTTGACAAATCGGAAGTTGAGAGGATGGATAAGTCAAAATGAGTAAAGAAATATTGGATGAAATTACGAAAATCCATACTCCTGAAGATGTCATGAAATTTTTTGATGATTTTATTGAGTATGGATGTATAGATGTATGCGAAAAAAGATGGGTTGATAGTTTAGGTGGTCACGATTTTCGCGATATTTATAGGACACTTAGTTTAGAGGATTCTTTGGACAATAAAATTGGTGCTTGTTTTGAACAGGCCAACATTAGCAAATTTGTTTTAGATACAATAGGTATTAAAAATAGGATATTTTGTACCCGCGGCTTTAACGAAGAACACAAAGAGCCAACTGATTTGTATCTTGTTCATTGTTATGTTCTAGGATACTGGGGTGATAAAATCATAAATATTGAGCATTCAGATAGCGATAAAAGGGGTATTTATGTTTATGATTTATTTGAGGACGCCATAAGAGAAACTCACAACATATTCAGTGATAAATTTAAACTCCATGGTGCCTCCACAACTAGATGCGATGAATTTTTTGATTTTTCCTGGCGGATTAACCTTTGTTGAATTTAATGATTTTATCAATGAAAGCATTAGACAGTAACTTCCCATTTGTAGGGCTGTTTTAGTACGCCTTATTGGTATAAGGCGCGATTATTATTGCCGTTCCTCCGGCGGCCGCTCCCGGAGGCTGGCCGGCGGCACATTGGCGTAGGAGACCCGTTTCAGATTGCCCGGAGGTTTTTGACCGGCTGTGTCTGGGACGGGATTGTCCGTTTCCTGCGCGGGCGGTGGGACGGAAACGGCGGTTGTGCCAAAACAACTTGTCTGTTCACGGGGCGGTGGGGAAAAGTCCACAGGTTCGGGCGGAGATGGCTTGGAGGCCTTTGCCGCCTGTTTTTGTTCCTCCTCCAGCTTGCGCCACGCGGGAATGTAGTCCACCACCCGGCAGGGCTTCAGATCGGCAAAGCCCTGCAGTTCCTCAGGAATGATTTTGTAAAGCTGCAAGGGGTTCTGCCCCCGCAGCAGCACGATTTCCCGCGTGTTGTCCAGGCGCAGAAGCTCGTCGGGATACATCAGCGGCCTTTGCGCGTTGCTTCGTCCCTGGCTGTACGGCCTGGTGGAATTATAGACCGGGGAGAACAGCGGCTGCATAGGGATCTGCGCCGTGGTGGTGCGGATGGTCACCATGCCGCATTTGTCGGAGATGTACTTGGCCGTCATCTGGTCGTTGCAGCCGAGGAAAATCTGCGTGTCACAGTTGCCGATGATCTCCTCCCATTCCTTGTTTTCGTAACGGTCGGAAAGCTGCGCGATGCCCTGGATGACGATCTGGCAGTGGATGTTGAACGAGCGGCAAACGCTGATGGTTTTCTTGAAATCCACCAGCCGCCCGATGTTGCAGAATTCTTCCAGCATGACGTTCACCGGCACCGGGAGCCGCCCGTGCTCGCACTTCTTCCGCGCGTAGTTGGGCAGGCGGGTGAAGAGCAGGGAGAAGAACATCGAGCTGAGGAACTCCAGGGAGCTGTCCTGTGCGGAAATGATGCAGAAGTAGGCGCATGGGCGCTGTCCGGGGAGCAGCAGATCAATGTCATCATGCCGGGTGATTTTGTCCACCAACTCGTTTTGGAACACCCCCAGCCGGTTGCCGAGGCCGATGGCGATGTTGCCCCAAATCTGCCGGTTGGCCAGACGGAAGATGCCGTAGGGCGCCTGCGCCGGATGGTTTTTGGGAAGCTGGGCGAAAATTTCCTCGATCTCCTGAAAGGACTTGGTGGACAGAATCTCGTAAATGACGCCGAGGGAGCGTTCCCGCACCGGGAGCAGTTTACCGGTTCGCGGGTCGGTGCGGCGTTGGACATAACGAAGCAGCGCCATCAAAAGGTTCATTTCGGCCTTCTCCCAAAAGTCCTGCCGCTCGTTTTGGTTCGAGGTGTTTTTGATGATGACTTCGGCAATCGTCTGGATCAGCGTCTGGTCGTCCTCCACGGCGGTCAGGCAGTTGAAGCCGTCGCTGTTTTCCATGTCCAGCAGGTTGTAGGCCTTCACCACATAACCTTGACCGCGCAGATACTCGCTGGTCGCTTCAAAAAGTTCCCCTTTGGGGTCTACACAAATCAAGCTTTCCTTGCGTTTGGCGACCTGTATGATGAACGGCTTGACAAATCCCCGGCTTTTGCCGGAGCCGGACGCGCCGTAGACGATCATGTGGCGGTTGAGCTGGTTTTCGGGCGATGGCGACAGGTACTCGGCGTACTTGTCCGGGTCGTCCCGATGCGTTTTGATTTTTCCGATGATCGTCCCGGTGAGCTTGTCCGCCGGGCCGATGTCCATCAGCGCCTCCATATCCTTTCGCTCCATCCAGCCGGAGGTGCCGTGGGTGGCGTCGGGCAGGATGTCAAAACCCCGCGCGTCGCGCTTGAACTTGTAGCCGGAAAACCAGCTGTAGCCTTTTTTCGTAATGAGGCAGAACATTAGGGCACAGAAAAATGTGAGGCCAAGCCCCGTGGGGGTGAACACCGCCAGCAGGTTTCGGATGGGGTTCAGCACCCAAATGCTTTCCACCGGTTCGGCGCCGGTTTTTGGAAAGGTCTGCGCGATGCCGAGGATGATGGAATTGATCAGCAGCCCGTAGAGATACCACCCGGCCGCAAACAGCAGCGCGTAGGTTTTCAGCTTTTGCCTTCCGATCCGTTCAATTTGGCGTTCGAGCCTTTTTTCCAGCTTTGCAATGTGATCCGAGAGCCGCGGCATCCAGATACCCTCCTTCCTGCGTGCGGTATGGGGTGCCAGGCGGTTCGTAGAGCCGCAGGCCAAAATGTTCGGTGAAAAGTGCTTCAGGCAGCGCATAGAAATCTGCCGAGCCCGCAAGTCCCATCGAGGACAGAAGCAGCGTGAGTGCGGCGGACTGTGATTCCAGAATCAAGAGCATCAAGCGGCGTCCCTCCTTGTCCGCCCGCCTTGCGGCCCGTTCCAATCGCTTTACATCCATGTCTATGGCAACCAGCAGGGGCTGTCCGAGACTTGCGGAAAAGGCGTCGCAATCTGGATCATGATCCGGAGGTTGCCGGTAGTCCTCCAAAAGCGCCAGCCGCGCCAGCTTTTCCCGGTAATCCGGCAGGCCCATCAGTGCCAGCTGGCAGGCTCCCGCGTCGCTGCATTCCAGAAGATGCAGCGGCATCAGCAGGCTTTGCGCCGCCCCGGCAAAGGAGTACCAGCCGTTGGCGCGCTTCTGGTTTACCGGCAAAGACGGCTCGTTTAACATTCCATTGGCCGCCGCGAGGTAGCTGTCCGCGGTATAGACGGCGGCGGTCTGCTCACAGTGCCCGGCTGTCAGCTTATGAAACAGGGACATTTCGCTCTGGAAAAGCAGTCCCTGCCCGTCCATGAAGTGCAACATATAGGCGGTTTGGCCGAGCCGGACGATCCCTGCCATGCGGCAGCCCGCCCAGACCTTCGCGCCGGTAACAGCCGTGTTCCTGCGGGCGGCCGCGGAGGAGAGGTAGACCGGCGGCTGTGACAGCTGCCCGGGCGTGTCGGCAAAGGCGTCCATTCCCGCCCGGTAGCAGGTGAACAGGAGCTTGGCGGCTTCATCCCTGCGCCGGAGCTTTTGCGGATCGGTGATATAGCAGGCGTCCTTTGGGTAGGGGTAGCCGAGTCCGTACAGAAGTTCCCAGCCCGCCGGGGTGAGCCGGAGATACCGCCCGTTCCGGGTGGGGTACAGGAGCTTGTAAAGGCAGAGACCGTCGATTCCTGCCGGGGAGAAGAGTCCCGTGTCAAAGCCGCCGAGATCCAGCGGGATGGCTTTGAGCCTTCCTGCCAGCCGCAAGACTTCGATTTCTGCCGTGGAGAAAAGCATCCCGGCCGCCTCCTTTTTGGGGATACCCTACCATGGTGCGTAGTACGTAGCGTGCCCGCATTGTTTTCATCCCGCGGGACAATGACAAAGGCCCGGTTCATGCGCTTTTTTTGCCCTTGCGCCATGGCAGTGCCGGGGACATTTTGAGATGCCCGCCAAACAGGCAGAAAACAAGAGACACCCTACCATGGTTCAAGTCCCGGAAAACCGCTTCCAAAGCAGCCGGAGCGGACGGAAAAGTATTCCCCGGCGTCGTCCGAAGGGAGAATCCAGATGTGGCAGCAGGGGATATCGGAGCGGCGGGACAGCAGCGCCACCTCCAGCGTGAACTGGTCGTCATCCTCGATCAGCAGGCCCTTGATGGCGTTGGGGATAGCCTTCCACCCCTTGTTATCCTGGTCGTAAACCCGCCGGTTTGAAATGTCGCAGCGCTCCTCGATGATGAGCATGGCGCGCTGAAATTTCGGCAGTTTGCGGCCATGTTCCCGATAGCGGAGCAGCAGGGCGGCCAGCGTATTTTCCAGCCAAAGCGGCGTTTTGTATTTGCAGCCCGGCAGCAGCGTGTTGAGGGTGATATGGACCCAGCCGAATTCGGTGACTTCGATTTCCCCCACAAGCGCGGGAATCTTCGGCGCGTCCGGCTTGCGGGAGGACTCGGACTGTGCCGGACGGATCGACTCGGCGGCTGTGCGCAGCCTGACGGCCACCCGTTCCACTGTTTCCAAGACACCGTCCAGCTGGGTGCTGTCCGTCCGGGGAGCTCTCAGCGATACCTCGCAGTTTTCCAGCGCGATGCCCAGCATCGCGTGGATCTGGGACAATTCCTTTTTCATATCCATATGCGTCGTCTCCTTTCGCTTATCCGGACATTCATCCTTGGACGCCCCGTTCGTTCCTCTGCATCTGTGCTTCCAGATCCGCCCGGCTGGTGGTGATCATGTCATACTCCATCTGCGTCGGCTGAAACGCCACGTTGATGCGGTTGTGCCCGGCGCAGAGCAGCCCCTCGCCGCGGCGGTTGCGGATGATCTGCAGGGTTTCGTCATCGGAAAGCCCCAACACTTCTTTGACGCGTAGCGCCTCATCTTCCTCCAGTGGCAGGATGACCTTGATGCGGCTGTTGTTGATGATGCCTTTCCCGTACTTTCCGCCTTCGAGGGCAAAGAAATCACCCAGGTCCTGGGTGGCGCAGATGGCCGAGCCGCCGTAGCCGCGCATGATTTTGAAAATCTCCAGCACATAGTCGGCGGCCAGCGGATTCGAGGAGGCGCCGATCAGGCACCATAGCTCATCGAGCATCAGCACTTTTTTTCGCACTCTGGATTCCTTGCATTTGTCCCAGCAGAAGTCCACCGCCAGGAACATCCCCAGCGGCAGCAGGTCCTTAGGCATTTCGGAAATGTCCAGCACAATGTATTTGTTGTCAAGATCCACGTTGGTCTGGCGACCGAGGTTGGCGGCGGAGCCGGTGACAAACCGCGCCTGCGCCGTGGCGAGCCCCTTGGTTTCCGGATTTTGCTGTAAAATCGAGTAAAGGTCGCTCTGGTCGGGCATGGGCTTCACAGCGCCGGTTTCGTCATACAGGCTGGCATTGTCAAAGGTGATCCCGAAATTTCTGTAGCACTCCACCAGCGCGGCGTCCAGATGGTTCCTCTCCTCATCGGTGATGTTGGGCTTCAAGAGGGAAAAGTAGATGTGCAGCTTGGCGATTTTATCGGCCAGCAGGCTGTCGGCGCGTTCGGAAAGCCGCCCGATTTCGGCGTCCACATCCAGTGTGCCGCGCCGGATCTCCATGATGTTGATGCAGTCGCCGGAGGACGGGGAGAGCTTGATGTACCGCCCGCCGATGGCCTCGCAGGCGGGCCGGAACTCGAAGCCCTTGAGCGGCGCGATGATGAACACCTGCACGTCCTGCTCTCGCAGGCGCACCGCCATCGTCTGGAGGAGCATCGTTTTGCCCGCGCCGCTCATGCCGCAGATGCTCAGGTTGGCGTTGCTGTATTTGGCGGAATTGAAGATGTCCAGCATACAGACCGAGCGGTTATGGAGGTTGATCCCCAGCATGATGCCGGACTGGTCGCAGATCTCAAAGCTGGAAAACGGAAAGGCCGCCGCCACACCAGTGGTCAGCGCGTTGCGGCGGCTCTTGCGCTCAATATCCGGGGCGAGGGCCAGCAGGGGCAGCGAGGACAAAAAGCCCTGTTCGTGTTTGTAATCGCAGCGTTTGGCCACCATGTTCAGCGAGGTGCAGCGGGTCTCCACCATGGCCACGCGCTGCTCCAGCGTGTCCGGGTCGTCGGCGGTGACCTCGATGAGCGTGTGCATATAGTAGAAATCCTCGCCGCCCCGGTTCATCTCGTCCTTCATCCAAAGCCCGGAGGCGATCGCGGAATCCAGTTCCTCAAAGTCCTGCCGGGTGTCGCCCACATCCCGCATCCGGGAGCGGTTGACCATAGTGGTCTGCGCGATCTTCGGAAGGATTTTGTCCTTTTGCTGCCGCCGGGTGATAAAACTCAGATTGATCCCTTCGCCAATTTCCACCAGAGCGTTCAGCCATCCGCTTGTAACCGCGCTGGTGTAGCCGTAGCCGGTGATGTAGAGGTAGCTGTGGTACACGCCGTCTACCACCACATAATCGCGGCCGCGGAAATCGGCGGAAGCGGGGGCGAGAATATCCGGAACAGTGGTGGCGCCGCTTTCCAGCGGGGAGACCTCCGGCGAACGCTCTTTTTTGGCAAGCCGGCGCTTCCGGGGCTTCTTTTTCAATTTTTTCTCCTTGGTCTGCTTTGCGGGCTTGGGTGCTTTTGGCGGCTTGGGCGCCTTTATCCCATGCGTCTTGCGTGAATCCAGAAAGGTTTCGACCTGCCAGGAGGAGCCTTCCTTCTGGTGCTTGCGGCGTGGAACCGGCGGGCCGGCGTCCACCGGCGACATCTGCGGGTCTTCTTTTTCATGAGGCGCTTCTCCTTCCACTTCATACGCTCGAAACTGATACTCTTTTCCCGGCTTCATCGTCCGCACTCCCTTCGTCATGGAATATGGTTTTCAACTCGTCGTCCGTGACGCCGAACACCTTGGTGCAGGAGGAGAACACCTCCAGCGGCAGCTTGCTATGGCGGCTGGTACGCTTGTTGAGCAGGCTGTAAAGCAGCTCCAGTTGGAAATTGTCCGAGTAGTCCGGGCACAGCACCTCCAGGCCGCACATTCCCAGATACCGGCGGGCGGTCTCCTCCTCCTCCCTCAGCCGGTCCGCCACCGCCTGCAGGCCATCGCCCCGGGTTTTCATGCGGGCCTCATGCTGGAAAATCAGAAAGAAGCGGCGCGTCACCGCTTCGTTGGCCGCCAGATAGGTGACCTCATTGATGTTGTCCTCGATCATGTACCGGCAGCTTTCCACCGGCTCGTTCTCGCAAAATGACCGCAGGCGGCTCACGTAGCCCTCGATATCCGCCCTTTGAGTGACCACCTTGATTTGCAGGTTGTCCGGCGCGATTTTGAGGTAGCTTGCGTAGTAGTAGATGATGTTCTGCCGCTCAATGGAGGATTTGAGCGCGAAGTTGACAGGCAAAACCTCCAGAATCTTGATAAAGCGCCCGTCCTTCAGGATCACGATACCGTCCTGGATGTCGGCGACCGGCAACCATTTTTGCGTGCTGTGCTGATACTGCGCGGCGTGGATGCGGGCAAGCTGTTTGCCGAAAAGCAGTTCCTTCAGATTCATTGTCCGCGCCTCCCATCGGATGGGCTGCCGCGGAAGGTCAGGATACGCCGGCTTCGCCGCCACCGCCACCAGATACCGAGAAAGCGCGAAAGGCAATCGTCATTGATGCCGATCAGCGCAAAGCCGCCGGCGGGAACGGCCAGGATCATGGCGGCGATGATGCGGGTGGTGATTTCAAACGGCAAAAACGCCAGACACAGATAGAGAATGGGAGCCGAGATGAGCAGCGACTCGATGGTGTTGCGGATCTGGAACATCCCCATCAGCTTGCCGGCGTCGGTGAAGTTGGCGGGGAGGTGGTAGTTTTCATAGTTCAAAGCGCTTCACCTTCTCTCACATAGTCGAGCAGCCGGTATTCAAGCCGCCGTCCTGGCCGCGTTCGTCCGCGATGATGGCGAAGGCCTCCCGGATGAGCTCGCGCTGGTATTCGGTGGAAGGCTCGATGCCGAGTTCCATTTGGGAAATGCGCTGGGGGGAAACCCTGGCGACCCGCGCCAGCTGGGCAAGGGAGACGTTGTGGCGGAAGCGCAAAAAACGCATCACACGGGTTTGGGGCATATAAAATCACGCTCCTTCAAAGTGTCTTATTGATATCGGGCCTTGATCGGTCAAAAAGCTTTCGCTATAATGGAACCAAATAAAACTGATGACATAGGGAGGTTTTGCTTATGTTGGGAAAAGATTTAGAAAAGTACCTAAACGAAGAAAGTAGCGGGATGGGCGCGGGATCTGATCCGTGCCGTTCCGGCATGTCGGCTTTGGAAGCGGCGCCACCCGCTTCGGCACAGGAGGGTGGGGTACGGCATGAACTGTCGCATGTGGTTCAGCAAATGCACGGGCGTGTCAAACCACCGGCTGACGTCACTCATGATATAGGGACCGATAATGATTCGCTGGAACACGAGGCGGATTTGTACGGCTCCGTTATCCGATGATCCAAAACGGCCCTCCGGCCGCAGCGTTTTTGCGCGCCTCGTCCAGGACGATTTCGGCGTCCCACTCCTGCTGGCTCTTACCGTAGCTGACGGGATCGGCGACGAGGAATTTGCCGTCCCCGGTGACGCCCCTGAGCACGATGAAATGCCCGGAGGTCGTAAAATGCCCCGGTCCCATAATGGCGACCACCAGCTTGCCGCCGGCCAGAGCATCCACAAGTTTTTGTGCGTCGCCCCGTCCGGCCCCCTCTACTGATAGACTATATTCGGCGGCGGCGCCCGGGATCAGGGAATGATAACTCCCGTTTCCCTCGCAGCAGTAGCCGTTTTCCGCAGCCCAGTCCGCCATTTCCTTGGGATCTATGGCGGCGCCGGTGAGAGTGGAGATCACAATGGACATTGCCGTGGGGCCGCAGCCGCCGTAACCGATGGTTTGGGATTTCCCGTACAATTCGTCGCACCATCGGCTATCCATCTGATTGTAGTAAACGACCTCGCGCCCGCCGTCCGTGAAAACAATGTCCCCATAATCCACACCGGGAAGATCGCCGGTATAGCCGGGGTTACTGGGGTCGATCAGTTGGGAGTCGGACAGATTTCCATACAGGAACCTTGCCCACTCGGTTTTGAATGTGTCGAAGCGCTGCTTTTGCATGAGGGCGTCCTGCCCGATGTCCCAGATGTCGATGTGGATGCGGTAGCAGGGCGTGCTCTCATCCTCATCGTCGCTGTCGTAGTAGACCTCCACCCAGTAGCTGTACTCGATGTTGTCCCGCACCAACTGGCGCACCGTGCTCTCGTTGATGCGGTAGAGATCCTGCTCATGCAGCACCGAGGAAATGGAGATCAGCCAATAGTTGTTGGTGTTCCCGAAGTCCTCGTTTACCACCACATCGTCATAGCCCGCCGAAAGGCGGGCTATGATCGCATCGGCCTCCTGACGGGTAAAACCGCTGAACTGGTCGTACAGCCCGCCGACAAAAACCGCCTGCCGCGTCATCCGTGCAACTTCCGGATCGTCCACCGACGGGAACTGAAAGTTCGTGCCGACGAGGGACAAAAACAGAAAAAATGGCAGCAGGATCGCCATGACGATGACAATGGCAAGCAGCTTCAGAATCTGCGGCAAAAACGATTTGACCGCCGCGATCGCCGCGCCCTTCAGCCCGCCGGTGACCGCTCCGTTGATGATGGTCGCGATGGCGTTCGCTCCCTGCGCCACCTTGGCGGCTGTGGAAAAGCCTCGGTTCTCCTGATCGCTCAACTGCCGTCACCCCCCGGCGGCCTGCGATTGTGGCCAATGGGCGGGCGCTGCGGCCCATTTCTGCCGCCGTTTGGGGGAGCGCCCTGCGGGGCGCCTTTCCTGCCCGGACTTGGAGCGGGGCCCGCGCTCTGAGTCGTACCCTGTACCGGCGGTGATGGCTGTGCCGGCGCTTGCGCGCCATTCCTGCCGGGACTTGGGGGCTGGCTCGCGCCTTTGTCCGCGCTCTGAATGGGCGGCAAAGGCTGCGGCGCTGATGCGCCGTTTCTGCCGGGACGTGGCGGCGCGACTTGCGCGGCCACGAGAGGGCTTTGCGCGACTCCATTCCTGCCGCCGCTTGTGGGAGCGCCCTGCGGGGCGCCGTCCCTGCCGAGACTTGATAGGCGCTGTTCCTGCGGGATGTTGTTGATGACGGCGTTATGCCCGATGGGAGGACGCGACGCGCTGGAGGGAGTAGTACCCCTGTCGAGTCCCGCGCCGGCGCTCCTTGCGCCGGACAGGGGCGGATGTGTGGGGTTTTGCGCCGTGGTGGGCTGCGTACCCGCGCCCTGTATCTTCGCGCCGCCTGGGAATTGAGGGCCGTGGGGTACGGCCGGCCTGCCGGCGGCTTCTGTTGCCTGTGTGCTCCGGCTGCTGCTGGCGCTGGTGGTACTACTGGTGGCCTGCGAGGAGCTGTGGCTTGTGTGCGGCGCTGCGCCCGCCCCAACGGGGGGCTGCGGGAAATTGCCGCGCGGCGTGTGTTGGACAGGTGGGCGGGTTGGATTCTGTTCCGTCTTTGCCTGTGCGCCGGGGCCGCCCGGAGGAGAAACCATGCCATGCGGAGAAGCGGCGCCTGCGGAGGGCTGTACCTGCGTTTCTTCGTATTCCACGTCGATGTTGACAGGTTTCGTCCGCGGGGGTCGGGACGCCATTCCCTGCAAGGGCTGTCCGGACGAAGGCTGCGCCCCGTTTTGCGCTTGGGTCCCCTGCCGGGTGCTTTGACCTTGCGGCTGCTGCCCGATCCCTTGTCCCGCAGCGTGCTCCATCCCCTGGCCTGCTGTTCGTGCCGCCTGTCCGGCGGCC
>NZ_QSBX01000013.1:0-89521 GCF_003465835.1 Anaerotruncus sp. AF02-27
CAACATTTTCTTTCGTCAAGCCCGCTTTGGAGCTTGACTTTTTATTTGCAGGCTTTATTTTTAACCGTAAGGTTAAGGGACTAGTCAAGGCTTTCGCCGCGCTGTTTGTAGAACGCTTCGAGTTCCGCCACGGTAGAGTAGCCCTTCAGCGTACCATCCACCAGGACAACCCGTGCCGCGTATTTGTTCGCCCATCTGCAGGCGTCCTCAAGATTTTTACCCCAATAAAGATTTGTAACCATTGCAGAGAGGAATCCATCGCCGGCGCCGCTGGTGTCGATGATGGGCGAAACGGGGATCTGTTCGCCGCAGAAGAAGTGATCCTCCGCCAGGCCGGCATAGCCGTTGCCGCCGAGGGTGATGATAATATTGGGGGACTTGTACTTCTTTTGCAGGTCAAGGCAGGCCTGTTTTGCGTCGAGAGGCCCCTCTTCAGGCATTCCCAGAAGTTTCTTGGCTTCAATATCGTTTACCACGAAGTAGTCGACGTAAGGCAGTTCCCCCATGGTAAGCCGGGGCAGAGGGCTGGGGTTGAGGACGACCTTCATCCCCAGTTCCTTTGCCTTTTTTGCCGCAGGCAGAACAAGTTCTTCCTTGATTTCAAAACCGGTTATAAAGAATGCGGCGGGAGAAAGTTTCTCCAAGGCGCTGTCAACCTCTTCCCTGGTCAGCCATTTGCTGCTGCTCTCGCCGGTGACAATGAGGTTGCGCCCGGTTTCGCGCTCGTTGATCCCCAGCCCCTGACCGGTCTTTGCCTCGGGGGACTGGATCAGGCATTCGCAGTTGACGCCGCTTTCGCGCAGCCAGTTGGCGTCGCGGTCGCCCGCTTCGTCACAACCGAGCTTGCCGATGATAGCGGTCGGGATGCCCAGCCGCTGGATGGCAACCGCAACGTTGCCGCCTTTCGCCAGGTCTTCGCCCACTTCGAACCCGTATCCCATGACCGACTCGCCCACCGAGGGAAGGTGGTCGACCCAGATGTTGATCCCGCCGCCAATATTGTTCAGAACGATTGCGCCGTTTTTATTCATGCTCTTTCCTCCAAAGATTTATCTCTGGTTTTCGACGGACAGAGGGACTTCGTCCAAGCTCAGCGGATGCGTTGCGGTAAACTGATCGGTAAGCACCACGACTTCCGGGATGTACTTGGGCAGCAGCGTGCAGGGATACTCGAGCGTTGCGTCGCTGAACATCAGGACCCTGAGAACCGTCTGTTTCCACTCGCCGGTTGGGATCATGCAGACCGCGCGCTTTGCGGTGAGCATCGATTTCATACCGATGGTGACCGCCTGATGCGGGATCATGTCGTAGCAGCCGCCGAAAACGCGCTGGCTGGCCTCAACAATTTTTTCATTGCTGATGTGGACGACCTTGGTCTTCATGTTGATGTACATTTCCTCGGTTACACGCTGATAAGGGTTCGATGGGGATTCGCAGAACGCGACCAGGCCCTTGTAGCCGATACCCGCCCACAGCGTGTCAACACCGCCCAGCTCTTCGATCTTGTTATCCACATAATCGAGATCCTGGAGCATGGGCCAGATGCGCTGTTCTTCCGGCACATTGAGCTCGGGATCGATCTTGCCGTAGAAACGGACCTTCATCCGTCCCTGCGGGCTGTTGTAGTTATTGCCTTCCGGATAGACCCGGGAGTTCCAGTCAATGCCGTAGTCCATGTGGAATATGTAGAGGTTTTTGAGGCTGATCCTTTCTTTATTGACTCTGTCGATAAAGGTTTTGAACTGGTCTTCCGGCCCGGAACCGAGGATCCACTTGGTGATCTTGCCTTCCGCATTGTTTTTAGCAACTTCGTCGGCCATCATGTTGCCGGCCATTTCCATGGTCGCCCTGCGGTTTTCAAAGATTTTCAGATCCACCTTGCTGTCGGGGTGGTTTACCAGCTCTTCCTGCGGGATAGAGCACCATTTAAGCATATCTTCATGAGAAATTTTATAAACTTCCATGGCTGATTCTCCTTTAATATTAGTGTGAAAGCGAAGCCGATTCAGTGCTTCTCAGTGTTCTCCGCGGAGAGGACGATTTCGCCCTTGGACATGGGGTGCGTCGCGGTGAAGCGGTCGGCCAGAATGATGACCTCGGGAACATGCTTCGGGAACAGGGTTACGGGATACTCTAAGGTGGGCTCGCTGAACATCAGGACCCTGAGAACTGTCTGTTTCCACTCGCCGGTGCAGATCATCGCGACGCAGCGCTTCGCGGAGAGCATCGACTTAAATCCAATGGTGACCGCCTGGAACGGAGCCCGGTCATAACAGCCGCCGAAGCTGCGCTGGCTGGTTGCGATAGTGGTGTCGTAGTTGAGCTCAACGATCCTGGTTTTCATGTTTTCATAGTCCTCCAGCGTGATGCGCTGGTAGGAATCGTGCGGGGATTCGCAGAACGCCACCAGTCCTTTGTAACCAACGCCCGCCCAGACGGTGTCAACGCCGCCGATGGCTTCGATCATCCGATCCATCTCGTCCAGATCCTCGATGCGGGGCCAGATCCTTTGGCTCTCGGGAACATTCAGTTCAGGATCAATTTTATTGTAGAAACGATAGAGCATCCTGCCGTGCGCGCTTTCGTAGTAATTACCCAGCGGGTAAACCCGGGAGTTATAGTCAAGGACGTAGTCCATGTGGAAAATCGTGAGGTTCTTGAGGCTGATTCTTTCCTTGTTGACCCGGTCAATAAAGGTATCAAACTGATCCGCAGGGCCGGATGGCAGGACCCAGCTGGTGGGTTTGCCGGCTGCGTTATTTTTGATGACTTCGTCGGCCATCATGTTGCCGGCCAGGCGCATGGCCTCCTGTCTTGTATCCTTAATCGTAAGCTTGACTTTGCTATCCGGATGATTTTCAAGCTGATCGACCGGGATGGAACACCATTTGAAAAGCTCCTCTTTCTCAATGACGTACTCTTTCATTTTTATCTTTTCCTTTCGTTTTATTTCTTTTATAAAACAATTAGATTTGTGATTGCCCTTATTTTACCTCTGTTATTCATAAAAAGTCAACTTAATATTTTCTTTTTCTCTCTTTTTTATAAAGCAAATTATTTATTCTTGTGCGTTATCTCCAATTGTTGTTTTCTTTTGTTGACATTTAGTTTCCTGTCTGCTATCGTATTTATTACATTGCTTTCGTTGCGTCGTTCGGGAGGTGCTTTATGAACAAACAGTTCTCCGCGGATCTATTATTGCTGCTCTACGCGGTCATTATGGGGGTTACCAGTGTTGTTCTGAAAATTGCCACCCAGGAACTTGCCGTCTTCAATTTTATCGCCCTGCGCTTTCTGCTGGCTTTCCTTGTGTCCTTTATCATTTTTCGAAAAAGGTGCGGGGGCATCTTTTCAAAAGATGCCAGAAAGCACGTCCTCATCGTGGGTGTTGTCACCTACCTCGCCCATGTGACCTGCACGGGCGGCATCTCGATGACCCCGGTCAGTGTCGCGGGCTTTCTGACAAGCTTGCAGACCATCGCGATCCCCATCATCGCCTTTCTTTTCATGCACCGCCGCTTTGAACGCAAGACGCTTCTCTGCATCACCGGCGCCTTTATCAGCATCTGCCTGATCACCATCGGCAATCATATGGAATATGGCACCGGCATGTGGATCTGTTTGGCAAGTTCCGCCCTGGCGGGACTTCAGATCCTGCTCGTCGAAAGATATCTTGCAATGGGGGATGATCCCGTCGCATTGACCGTCGGCCCCCTCGCCGTCATGGCCCTGTGCGGTATCCTAACCGCTCTGCCCATTTCCGGTATCCGCCTGCCAAGCACTGCCTCCGGCTGGCTTTGCATCGTGTGGACGGGCATTATAAGCACTGCCTTTGCGACCTACATCCAGGCCTATGCACAGCGCTATACCAGCGCTGTGCATACCGGCATCATTTTTGCCAGCATTCCCGTCTTTACCCTGATCGGCGGGAAGCTCGTGTTTCATGAGTACTTTTCCTCCCGCGCCTGGATCGGGACCGCACTGCTGCTCTTTTGTATTGTCGTCATGGAATGCAACGCCGGCAGGCAGGCCGACGCGCGGATGCAGGTGGAAAAACGCGTATGAATGGAGGGATTTTCTGTGCTGGGCGGACATCTTTTGGGGCTTTATGAAAAGGCGATGCCGGACAGGATCGCGCTCTGGGAAAAATTTTCCTTGGCAAAGGAATTGGGATTTGATTATGTTGAAATATCGGTCGATGAAACGGATGAACGAATCGCAAGGCTTTATATGACCGATAAAGAACAGGACACGCTTTTGGACAGGATAACCTCCGCCGGTCTGCGCCCGCAGTCCCTATGCCTCAGTGCCCATCGGCGCTTTCCTTTCGGCAGCGCCGATGAAACGGTCCGTCAAAGGGCTTATGATATCATGGAACGCGCCATCCGCTTCGCTCACAGGCTAGGCATCCGCGTCATTCAGCTGGCGGGCTACGATGTGTATTATGAGCCTTCCACCCCGGAAAGCCTGGCAGCTTTTCTCCAGGGGCTCAGAGATGCCTGTGCCATGGCCGCAAGGTATCAGGTCATGCTCGCCATGGAGATCATGGACACCAAGCTCATGAGCAGTATCGGCCGCTATATGGAGTACAAAAAGCAACTCCCCTCCCCTTGGTTTACGGTTTATCCCGATGTGGGCAACCTCTCGGCGTGGCAGGAAAACGATGTGTTTTATGAGCTCAGTCTCGGGAAACACGAAATGGTCGCCATACACATCAAAGAAACGCAAAAAGAAAGTGAAAAAGGACCCGGCTGCTTCAAGCGCGTTCCCTTTGGCACAGGCTGTGTAAATTTTCAGGGAATTTTCGCTTATCTGGAAGGTTTGGGGTACAGTGGACCCTATACCATGGAGATGTGGCACAGGGAGGGCGGCGATGCAAAAATGCAGATAAAAGAAGCCAAAGCTTTCATTGAAAGGCAGTTTTACGGCGCTGTGCGGAATCCATGAGATCCCAAAGCAACCTTTTTGTTTTTTACTTGCTTTTTTTACCAAAGTGAATATAATGAAATAATATGAAAGAAATCGTATTTAGGGGGCAAATTCTTTGTTGCAGCATGACAGACTTATAAAAATACAAGCGTACCTTAAAGAAAATCAGGCCGCTTCTACCAAGAGTCTGGCTGAATATTTGGGGGTCAGCATTGTTACCATCCGAAAGGATCTTGACATGATGGAGGATGCAGGTATTGTTACCCGCACGCATGGCGGCGCCATCCTGGTTGACGCTTCGGCAAACTCCAAGCCTTCTCAGCCTCCGCTGTTGATTCCCGACAGGATTGATATCGTCACTGATCTTGCAAAAGATTACGTCTGCCCCGGCGATTTCATCTATTTGGGCTCTGGCCGCACCTGCATCTCCTTTGCGGAAAAAATCAAGGAAGTAAAAGGCATTTCCGTAATCACCAACAATGTCTCCGCACTGAGCATCCTCAAGCCTCATGTGGAGAACATCGTGCTTCTCGGCGGGGAAATTGTCATGACCCCGGACGGCCTCTTTTCAGCCTATGACGCCAATTTCAGCAAGCTGGTCAGCGGCTTGTTTGTCAATAAGGCTTTTTCCGGCGGCGTTGGCATTGACAGCGAGATCGGTTTGACCGTTAACAATATGCTAAGCGCCCACGTCACCCGCACCATCCCGCAGCTGTCTGAAGAATGGTATGTCATGATGGACTCGAGCAAATTCGGCATCCGCGCTTTTTATCAGGCTGCGGAACTGGACAAGATCTCCCACCTGGTTACGGACGTCACCAATGAGACCGAGCTTCAAAAATTCAGGGATAAAGGCCTGCACATCATCAGCCCCTGACGATCTCGCGGTCGAGTCACTAGATGTATTGGATGGGTGGATATCCACTACAATTACAAGAGCGAAGCCTCTGCCGAGGTTTCGTTCTTTTTGTTTGTTCCAAAAACAAGTCCCAATCGCGATGATCATAAAAAACGGGACGTCAGGCTGGATCTCCTGGCGTCCCATTTTTTAGTTTTCTCGGTTACATTCCAATTTTCTCACCGGAAACCTTGGCATAATATCTGGAGAGCGCGCTGTGATCCTCCTGTCCGTAGCCGTCCGCGCGCAGGGTTTGCAGCATCTCCATGACCTGAGCCGTCAATGGCAGCGGTGAACCCACGCCATGACCGGTTTCCAACGCATTATTCAGATCCTTGATGTGTAGATCGACCTTGAAGCCCGGTCTATAGTTGCCTTCAATCATCATCGGGACCTTGGCGTTCATCACTGTGGAACCAGCAAGACCGCCCCTGATTGCCTCAAATACCAGCTGTGGATCAACTCCAGCTTTTTTCGCCAGAGTGAACGCTTCGGCGCAGGCTGCGATATTGCAGGCAACCACCACCTGGTTAGCCAGCTTGGTGGTGTTGCCCGCGCCAATGCCGCCGCAATAAACCACCGAAGCGCCCATCGTGAGCAGAAGTTCCTTCACCGACTCAAATACCGTCCGGTCGCCGCCAACCATAATCGAAAGCGTCCCGTCAATCGCTTTCGGCTCGCCACCGGAAACTGGCGCGTCGAGCATTTTGACCTCTTTTTCCGCACACGCTTTGGCGATTTCCTGCGAAGCGAGCGGCGCGATCGACGACATATCAATCAGAATCGTCCCTCTCTTGGCGCTTTCGAGCACGCCGTTTTTTCCGCAAACAGCTGCTTTAACGTGTGGGGAGTTCGGCAGCATAGTGATAATGATTCTGCAGCATTCAGCGACCATCTTCGATGAAACGGCAACCTTTGCGCCAGCGGTCGTTACATTCTCCAGATTCGCTGTAACTACATCATATGCGAATACCTCGTACCCGGCTTTCAGCAAGTTTTTTACCATAGGCTTTCCCATGATTCCCAGCCCAATAAAACCAATTTTCAATCTGATCACTCCTGTTCATGAAAAAGGGGGTGCCCGCATTCCTTTCCGGCATGCGGGCGAATTCTTAATGTACAGGGTTATTTTTGCAGTACTTCTCGATTCACGACATTGTATGGAATCCCCCCACGCAAGACCCCGGCAATCCCATTTAGGCACTCCAGCCCCATCTGGACGCGGACTTCATAGGCCATTGAGCCAATATGCGGCGTCATCACGAGATTTTCCAGCTGCGCCAGTTCCGGGATGGGATACGGCTCGTTCTCATAAACATCGATTCCAGCTCCCGCGATAACATGGCTCTTTAAAGCTGCGATCAGTGCCTGTTCATCAACCAGCTTACCGCGCGCGGCATTGATGAAATAGGCATCCGGCTTCATCAGCGCGAAGGTTTTCTCATTCATCATGTGATGGAACTGATTCGAATACGGGCAATGCAGTGTCACCACATCGGACGTTTTCAGAAGATCTTCCAGCGAAACAAATTTGGCTTCATATTCCGCTTCGATCTGCGCGGATGCGCGCACCACATCGAAGTATTGAATGTTCATGCCGAACGTTTTCATTTTTTGAGCGACGCATTTGCCGATCCTACCAAAACCGATCACACCGAGAGTTTTTCCATTCGGGGAAACCGTTCCCTTCGGAAAGAAGGAATCAGTCGTCCAGGTGAGAGTCTTGCGCAGCTCTCTATCAAGGCGGGTGATATTCCGCATCGCGCTGAGCATCAGTCCGATGGCAATTTCGCTGGTCGCATGGGTCAGCGAAGTTGGAGTGTTGACCACCGCATAGCCCTGTTCGGTACAATAAGCCCAGTCAATGCTGTCATAACCCACGCTGATTGTACCCGCCGCTTGGAAAGCCGGTCCGGCTTTTTCAAGCAGCGGGCGGCGCGCGTCGCAATTGACCACTACCAGCGCAGAAGCATCCACGATCTGTTCTTCCAGTTCCCTCGTGGAAAAGGCCGCTTTATCCGCAGGCATTACGATTTCGAATTCCTTTTGGAGCGGGCTTACACATTCATCCGGTATCCTATGGGTAAGCAGGATCTTTTTCATGATTTGACCTCCCTTTCAGTCAGCTTTCAGGTTATCGCCCGAGCAGGTTACGAACGGACTTTCCATCGGTATTGAAGAAGCGAATATGGGTTCCCACCTCGTCGCCCAGACAGAAATGCCGGATACCCAGGTCATAATAATACTGTGCTTCGGCGGCGGTATTGATCTCACAGCGCGGTTGCACTCCATGCTTAAAGGCCGCCTCGATCATCCGGCGTTCAGCAGCCTTCGCATCCTCGCGGTTTTCGCCCGGGTCCCAGCCCATGCTCAGGCAGTAGTCGAACGGCCCGAACTGCACCATATCCACACCCGGCACTGAAAGAATCTCATCAATCTGTTCCAGCGACTGTTTTTTCTCGATCATGACCAGGATGACCGTTTCATTGAGCATCTTGCGATAATCCGCCATTCCGAGTCCGCCGGTCCCATCCATATCGAAACGTCCGCCGGGATGTCCGAAGCATCCGCCACCCGGCTCACTTGGACGGATGAAGTGGATCGATTCCCGCACCTGCTCCGCCGATGTATGGTCGCACAGCAGAATACCATCATAACCTGCCGCCAACGCCTTCTGCATGGTATAGGAACGGTTTTGATAGTCGAGCTTGATGATGGAACCTGCGCTATGCCTTTCGGCGGCCAAGACCATATTTTCCAAGTCGCGCACAATGAACGGGCCGCATTCAGCCAGAAATTCGATATAGTCGAAGACGCCGCTGGAGGCAGCAAGCTCGGTGATATACGGCCAGGTGCTGTTGATGCGTGTTGCCAAGGTAGGCTTATTCGTTTTTAAGAGTTCCCTCAATTTGTTTTCTTTGCGCTGCATATGGATATCTCCTTTCCTTTTGCCTGTTTTTATTTTCAAATAGATATATTATTTTTATTATAATTATTAAAAATATATATCTATTTTCTTATATATTAAGAAATGAAAATCCTCGCCATACCGTTTACATAGCGATTTTTTATCTTTCCGCCAGCTTTCCAATGAGCGCTGCAGAGGCGGCAATCCCTTTCCAGAAACTGTCCAGAAGAATGTTTTCGTCCGATGAGTGATTGTTCTGATCGGCATTCGCATATGGGATTCCAATCGTCGGCACGCCAAGAGTTGTGAGAAAAACGTCATTCGGTCCGGCACCTCCGACTCCCGGAAAAATGATTGGCTCGACACCGAATCCGTCCAGCACTGCCTGCCGGGCAGCCTTTACATACGCGCTGTCCAAGGACATGCGCGCAGGAATGAAGGCACCCCCAATCATTTGCAGCGAGGCATCCGCAAAACCTTTCTCATCCAGATGTCGCCGCAACTTTGAGAAGATATCCGCCGGCTCCTGCTTCGGTACGAGTGAAACATCCAGTCGTGCCGTCACCGACCGGGGAATGATGTTGCGAAATCCCGGGCCGGTATAGCCACCCTGTATCCCACAAAGGTTTACCGCCGGTTCAAAGATCAGCCGTTCATAATAATCGCTCCCGTCCCCCTTTCCAAGAAACCGGGCGATCCCATAACTTTCTTTCAACGCAGCTGAGTTCACCGGAATCTTACGGGCGGCTGCACGCTGTTCAGCTGACGGCGGACGAACAGCGTCATAAAAGCCCTTAATTGCAATTCTTCCTCCGGGCATATGCACCGAAGCAAGTAAATCCACCATCCGCCAAGCTGGATTTGGCAAACAAGGGGCGCGCATCGCATGCGTCTCCTGTTTGCAGCCTTGCAGTGTGATTTCAGCATAAAAGCTGCCTTTGACCCCCAGAATCAGGATTGGCAGGCCGCTGTCATGATACCCGCCGTCCGAATAATAACAAACGTCGCAGCGAAGCAGTTCGCAGTTTTCCGCTACAAAGCTTCGCAAACTCGGGCTGCCGATCTCCTCCTCGCCTTCAAAGAGGTACTTTACATTGACCGGCAGATTTCCTTTTACAGCAGCATATGCTTCCCGGCCTTTGATATGGGCGAAGAGTTGCGCTTTGTTGTCCGCTGCGCCCCGGCCGTAAATTCTGCCATCCCGGATTTCCGGAGAAAAAGGATTACTGGCCCACTTTTCGAGATCTGAGGCGGACTGGACGTCATAGTGTCCATAGATGAGCATGGTCGGCAGCCGTTCGTCCGTGATACATTCGGCGTAAACCACTGGAAATCCACTGGTCGGTAGAATCTGCACCCGCTTTGCGCCGCTTCGCCGCAGGATCCCACAGAGGTGTTGGGCGGCCTGTCTCATATTTTCCCCACTGCAACTCACCCCCGCGCAGCGGATAAAGTCGAACAGTTCCGCAAGGTAAGCCTCTTTTCGCCGCTCAATAAAGGAAAAAATTTCTTTCATCTCTGTCTCCTTATCGTATGTCCGGCACACCGCTTGGGACGGCGTGCCGGATTGCCGTTTTATGATGCCGGATTACGAGATTCCCCAAGCTGAGCAGATTTCCGAACCGAATTTCTCAATGAACTTCTGTCGGACGGGGGTGACCACATCTACGAATGCCTGTCGCTGCTCGTCGGTCAATTCCGAGATCGTCACGCCCGCATCGATGAATTTCTGCTTCTGTTCCACTTCGAGCGATTCCTGATATTCCCGTCCATATTGCGCCGCCTCCGCTGCTTTTTCCATCAGGAGCTTCTGGGTGGGCTCGCTAAATTCATCCCACGCGGCCTGATTCGCCATAAAAGCAAACAGATCATAGCTCCATCCACACTCAGTGATATACTTTTGCACATCGGAAAGGCTATTGGAGTCAAAGTTAAAATAGGCGTTCTCCTGTCCGTCAATCGTCCCCTGCTGGAGCGCGGTGAACACCTCGCTCCAGTTCATTGCAACCGGATCAGAACCAAATGCCTTGAAGGTTTCCATCGGGACTTCACCGTTTGGAATACGGATTTTCATGCCTCTGAGATCCTCCGGGGCCCTAATTTCCTTCTTGTTGTTTGTGATATGCCGCAGACCGTTGTGCAGACCTGCCATCCATACCACGCCTTTCTCCGCGAGTAATTTGGCGTAAGCTTCTCCACCGGTACCGTTCAGCACCTTGTTGACCTCTTCATATCCGTTATAGGAGAACGGGATCCAGTGGGTCAAAAAGCGCACGTCGACATTGCTGATGACCGATCCGGAGAAAACCGCCATCTCGTAGCTGCCGCCAGAAACAAGCAACTCCATGCCCTTAGCCTGGTCGCCACCTGAAAGTTGACAGTTTGAATAGACCTTTGCGGTAATCTTCCCGCCGCTTGCTTCCTCCACAAGCTCCGCGAACCGGTTTGCTGCCAAGGTTGCGATATCCAGATCCGCTGAAGAAGTGCTGATTTTGAGGTTCAGTTTCTCATATTGGTCGTCTTCCGTAGGAGCCGCCGCCCCACCGGATGCCGCCGGTGCAGTGTTGGAAGTCCCCGGGCTGGATGCACATCCGGCGAGCGCCCCCATGCAAAGTGCAGTCGCCAACAGGATGGAACACAGTTTTTTCATCGTGATAGTCCTCCTTTATCTATATTTTGGATATGTAGATGCCAGTTTCCCGGCCGTTTAAGGGGATCAATTTGAAAGGAAGCCCGGTAGGAACAGGGATATCTGCGGGATGTAGGTGATGATCAGCAGCGCACAGAACGAGGCGATCAAAAACGGGATCGCTGCTTTGGAAACCCGTTCGATCGGTTCGCCGCTGATGCCGCAGGAGACATACAGGCAGACCCCCACCGGCGGCGTGACCATGCCGATCGCAAGGTTCATAACCATCAGCACCCCGAGCGCGATCGGGTCATATCCCAGGCTGAGCGCCACCGGATAAAAAATCGGCGCGAAGATATAGAAAGAGGAGTTCCCGTCGATGAAGCATCCGGATATGAGCAGGATGATATTGACAATGATCAGGAAAATGATCAGGTTGCCGCCCGAAATCTGGATGATGAATTCGCTGGCGGCCGCCGCGATCCCTTCGATCGTGATCACCCAAGCGAATAAACCGGCGGTCGCGGTGATGAACATGACCACCGCCGTCTGGCTGACTGAATCCAGGAAAATTTGATACAAATCCTTTAGTTTGACCGAACGGTAGATGAAAATGCCCACCAGCAGCCCATAAACCGCTGAAACCGCGGCAGCCTCAGTCGGCGTAAAGATGCCGCCGTAGATGCCGCCGAGGATGATCACCGGCATGAGCAACCCCCAGAAAGCATCTTTAAAAGCCAGCCAGCGTTCATGTCGGCTCGCTTTTGGTAGCTGAACCAGGTCGGAATGCCGACTGGAGTAAAACGAGGCAAGAATCAAGAAGAAACCCATGATCAGTCCCGGGATGATACCCGCCATAAAGAGTTTTCCGATAGAAACGCCCGTGATGGATCCATAGACCACGAAGGTGATGGACGGCGGGATGATTACGCCGATCGAACCGGCCGTGGACATCAGTGCTGACGAGGACGCCGGATCGTAGCCTGCACGAATCATAGCCGGAATGATGATCATACCGAGTGCGGCGACAGTCGCAGGTCCAGAACCGGAAATCGCTGCAAAGAAGCAGGCAACGATGACGCATACAATCCCGAGTCCACCCTTTTTATGGCCTACAAAGGACTGCGCAAACCGGATCAATTTTGTGGAAATGCCGGACTTGTCCATGATGTTGCCCGCGAGGATAAAAAATGGAATCGCCAAGAGGATAAATTTGCTGCAGGAGGCATAAATAGTCGCCGGCATCATATCGAAACCCAGATCAAGCTGCAGCAATGCTGCAAGCGCTCCGGCCCCAAGGCAGACTGCAATTGGTACGCCCATGATGAGCAGCAAGGCAAATGGGATCAAAAGGCATGCTACTGTCATGCAGTTTCACCATCCTTTTTTTGGCCATCTTCCAATTTGAGCGAAAGATAAGCCGCCTGTGCAAATCGGATCACCAGGACCGCCGCTCCGATTGGGATGAAACTCCCATAGATCCACTGCGGCCACTGCATTGCAATTGTGAGCTGTTTAAGCTGATATTCGGTGATCACCATAAAAATCCCCTGATATCCCAATATCGCACAAAATACAGCGCAGACTAAATTGCCAGCGCACAGGACACACCGGCGCACTTTATTTGGCACCATCCCAATGAAAAGTCCTAAACCTAAATGTGCACCGCGTTTGGCAGCGATTGCGGAACCCAACATACTTAAAAGTACAAACATAGCTGTCGTAAATTCTTCTGTGAAGGAGAGCGATGCAGAAAAAACATACCGTGCGATTACATTGGAAAAGGTAATCAGAAGCATCAGGCCCATCAGCACAACCGAAATGTGCTCATCAAAATTTAAATTATATTTTTTCATGGAATGTCCTCCCATCCTCATTTTGATTCAAATGGTTTTGCGGACCGCTGATTTTCTGTATCATTAGAACTGCATCTCAGAAAAAACACCTCCAATTCCTCCATCTTGCCGTTTGAAACATCCCAACCTTTCATATCATTGCGATCCACTCATCCATCATAATGGATTTTCTTGGAATGCGGAACTTTATTTTGGACATATTCAATAATTTTATCTCTTAATTTACTTTCTTTATATTGATTATATCATTCTTTTGAATTATAATCTAATATATATATTAATATAACTATTATAATAAGGTGATTATAATTAGGAGGATCAATTTGAACAGCATGGATTATGTACTTGCGGTCTACAATGAAAAGAGCTTTTCAAAGGCAGCGAAAAAACTTTTCATTTCCCAGCCCGCACTGAGCGCCACAATCCGCAAGGTGGAAGACGAAATTGGTTATCCGTTGTTCGACCGCAGCATCCTTCCAATCAGGCCAACACCGGTCGGGCGTAAATACATCCAAATGATCAATGAGATCAACGCCGTAAAAAATAATTTCTATTTCTATCTCGAAAACATGGAAAACCTAGCAACCGGTATCCTTGTGATCGGTGCCACCCATTTTTTCTCCGCATGCTTTCTGCCGAAATTTATTACCGCTTTTATGCGGGATTTTCCCGGTGTTGCGGTCGAGTTGGTGGAATCGAATTCCACCGAGCTCGAGCAGAAACTTTTGAACGGGGATATCGATCTGCAGATCGACAGCCGCTCCTTCAATGCCGATCTGTTTTCCAGCATCCCGGTGCGCAAGGAAAACATCATTCTTGCTTCACCAAAGAACCATCCGATCAATCAGCTCCTCGAACCATTCCAGCTCACTTATGAGGACATTTCCTATGACAGGCATATGGACCCGGAGTTTCCATCCGTCGACCTGCACCTGTTTCAAAGCGAGCCTCTGCTTCTTTTCAAACCGGGCAACGACCTGAACAACCGTGCTACCGCTATCTGCCGGGAATACGATTTCCAACCAGTGGTAAAGATGTATTTGAATCAGCTTCCGACGATCCATTCTCTTACCAGTGAAGGGCTCGGCTTTTCATTTGTGACTGACACCTTGGTAAAATTCAACAGTGCCTTCCACAATGTCGTTTATTATAAGTTGGAAAGCAAACACGCTATCCGTGATATCAACGCAGCCTATAAAAGGAACCGGTTCCATATCCGTGCCATCGACCAGTTTATCACACAGCTGCGTTCCCAGATTCCGGAATGCTCTGAGGAGAAAAAGTCGCTTAAGGTAGCGCAGGGATAGCCGGCCCATAATATCTAATTGTTTTTTATTTCTGTATATAAAAATCCGCCCGTCCATTTAAAAATGGACGGGCGGATTTTTTGCTTTTAGAGGATGCCTGCCGGACAACTCACAGACGGCGAATGGAGAAACCTCCGTCCGCATTCAGCACCTGGCCGGTGGCAAAGTCCAACCGGCCGCTGCAGGCGGCGACAACACAGTTGGCGACATCCTTCGGCTGGCCGAAGCGCCGGATCGGCGTAACGCCTTCCGAGATAAGTTTTTCGTATTTTTCAGCCACTTTCGCGGTCATGTCGGTCATGATAATCCCCGGGCGGACCTCAAAGACCGGAATACCGTAATCGGCCAGACGGTCTGCAAACAGCTGGGTGGTCATCGAGATTGCTGCTTTGGAGATACAGTATTCGGCACGGTTGGTCGAGGAAGTATAGGCGGAAATCGAAGAAATATTGATGATACGCGGGGAATATTCCGCGATGTCTCCCGCTTCCTTGAAGGCAATCATCTTGTTGGCCGCAAGCTGGCACATAAAGAAGGTTGAACGGGCGTTGGTATTCACCACATAGTCGTAGCTTTCCTCGGTGGTTTCCAGCAAATCCAACCGGCTCTTGGGCGCGACACCCGCACAGTTCACCAGGATATCGAGTCGGCCGAACTTTTGACAGACCGCACCGAGCAGGGCCTCGCGGGAGGGCGCGTCTGAAATATCGCATTGCATATATTCACAGCTGTCCTGCAGGCCCAGCGCTTTCATCTCTTCCAGCGCATCCTGCGCGTCGGCGGAAAACGCGGACATGACCACATAACAGCCGGCCAGGCCCAGCTCTTTCGCAATGCCGAGGCCGATCCCCCTGCGGGCGCCGGTGACAACAGCAACTTTTTTCATCATTTTGACATTATCCCCTTTTATGTATTCATACTGCGCAAGATGTCCAGATAGGGGTGCGGCATACGCACCACACATCCGGTCAGCTTGCCGGCGCGGATCAGAACCCCGCATTTGCCGCAGGTCACACAGACCTTTTTGGGATCGATCGTCCCGGTCGCCGCAATTTCATTGGGGAACTCCGGATCGGCAAAGGACAGCCGTCCAAACAGCACTTCATCGCAGCAGCCGTCCAGAATCGCTCCCGCTGCCAAGTTCGGTGAATAAGCACGCAGATAGCTGGGCGCCGACGCCGAAACCATCAGATCCGGCAACGCTTCTTTCACCGCTTTGCATCCCTCGTACATCCGCGCGATACCCTCAAACGGATGCTCCGGCGGCGGATAGTTGCCCAGATCATACGGGCGGGTGACGTGGGTGTCCTCATAAGGGTTTCCCATCGTGATATTGGCAAATTGCAGACCGCATTCCTCATGCAGGATTTTCATCAGCCGGACGCCTTCCGTATAGTCCGGCGCAAGTCCGCCTTCCGGCCGTACGCCAAACCCATAGGGATAAGCGTAACCGTCATAGATGCCAACCCGCGCCACCACCTGGAAATCGTCGGTCTCCGCCTGCTTTGCGTTTTTAAACGCGTTGATAAAGAGACGGAACCGGTTTTCAAAACTGCCGCCATACGGGCCCGGCCGGGTATAGGCTGACGCGAGTTCCGCGAGCAGGTAGCCGTGGCAGCTCTTGATGTCGGCCGCGTCGAACCCTGCTTCCCGGCAGAGTACCGCCGCCTGACCGAATTTCTCCTCCAGGCCCTTCAGGTAATCATCGCTCGCGATGCAGCTGTCGTCCGCGGGACGGCGCTGTTCATAAATCGGGTGCCGGTAAGCGATGATCGGCTTGGGCACGCCGTCCGGTTTGGCATAACGTCCACTGTGATTGGCCTGCATGATCAGATAGGGGGCAAAGCCGTTTGCCCGCATACCCGCCTCCTTGACCTGCGCGGTCAGCCGCTGGAAAGCCGGCAGCGTCTCCCGACTGAGCAAAAGCTGATGCGGGCTGGACCGGCCCTCTGGCACAATCGCGACCGCTTCCAGCCAGATGACGCCCGCGCCGCCTTTCGCAAGGCGGATATAACGTTCAAAAGTCTTTTCGGAAGGCGAACCGTCCGGATTGGAATCCGCTCCTTCCATTGGCGCGATGCCCAGACGGTTACGGATCTCCACCTTGCCGAAGTTAAACGGCGTATTCAGAACCGCGGTGTCCGCGCTCAGCGGAAAAGAAACTCCCACCCGCTGCTGTTCCGCCCTGATTTCATCCAGTGAATGATAGTGAAATTTTGTATGCTCCATGGTATTCCTCTCTATCCCTTTGCACCGACCACACGGTCGTTCAGATAATCGTTGTAGGTGACCTCAAACCAACAGTTGTCCTCCGGAAGCGGCCTGCGGGGGATATTCTCCACCACGACCCGGCCGTCCGGCTCCAGCGTCACTTCCTGGACGGATCCGGCATGGCGGCCATCATCCAGAACCGACGCAACGCCATTCGCGCGGCAGTCGTCATAGCTGATATCGCCGCGGTCGACCAGATAGGAACCGCGGCTTCCGCCGCCGTCCGAAATGTATGCCTTCATGCCGCTGAGGTAGACAATCTGCGTGACCAGGATATCCCGGTTGATCAACGCGTCAACCACGCGGCCGGTGCTGTCCGCAAGCGTCTGGCGGGTGAAGTCCCTGAGATAGCCCCTGCACCGTTCGATCTGTTGTTCGATTTCCTGGCTGCGGCGCAGGAACGCCGCGCAGACATCCATCTCACGCTGGTATTTCTCCCGAACCTGTTTGGGCGGCAATTTTTCCTCTCCGGGCTTGGCCAGTTCGTCGCAGAAAGACAAAATACGGGAAACCTCCACTTCAGCAGCAGCTTGCAGCGCCTCTGGGGAAAGCGGCGACTCGGCCGCCCGCGCAGCGATATACTGCGCGGCGCGCAGCGAACCCACCTGCCCCGCGTTGAGCGCGCTGCCGCCCGGCCGGTAAACGCCGAAGTTGCCGCAGGCCTCCCCCACCGGGAACAGATGCTTCACATTCGACTGCCACCACATATCCGCCTGCAGGCCGCCGTTATTGTGCTGCGCACAGACGGCGATCTCCAAAAGGTCCCTTGTGAGGTCGATCCCATGATCGGCATAGAGCTGATAGGCCGGCCGGTTCATCGCCAGCAGACGTTCAATCGGTGTGCCGAACAGCACGCCCGATTTTTCCAGGTATTGATAAGCTTCCTGAGAAAGCAGCGAGAAGTCGAACGTCCCGTCTTTTCCCGCGCAGGAGGGGTTCTTTGTAAAGTCGAGGAACACTCTGCGCCCCTTGCGGTTGATTTCGTGATAAACAGCGATGTCCACAAGGGACGAGCCGCCCTTTTGTACCTTGCGCGGGTCAAACGGCCACTGGTATCCCTTGAGGAACACCGCGTTCAGCATCGCCTGCGGGTCCTCGAAATAGTCCAGCAGAAACTCCCGCGCGTCCGACCCATCGGGCGCGGTTGAGAGGTAGCGCGGGATGACCTGCTGGTAGGTGCCCGAAAGATTCCACCTAAAATCGGTGGACGCGATGCCGTACTGCCATTCGCCCACATTGCTGCCCTTCGCCCCGCACAAAAACGCCGCGCCGTGGGCGCAGGTCTGGCTCTGTGGGAAAACGCTGCGGTAGTAAAGCCCGCTCGGGCCGCCGGTCGCGTAGACAACGTTGGTACAGCCGAACAGGGTGAGCCCTTCCTTGGCGGACGGGCTGCGTTTATTGATGGCAAGCGCGCCGACAACGCTGGTTTCGCCGTTTTCTTCCCGGGTCAGCAGGCTGACAATCCGCAAAGCGTCAAAAACCGCAATCCCCTTCTGCCGGACCGAGCGTTCGAGATGCTCGGTCATGTACCGGGAAGTCAGCGGCCCGCAGGAGGTCGCGCGCTGGGAGGGGTCATGGTCGGTCTTATAACCCACATACTGGCCGTAACGGTCATGTGGGAACGGCACTCCCAAATTGACCAGTTTGTAAAAGCATCTGGCCGAAAGGGCGGCTTCCACCAGAGCGGTGTCGCCATGGACCGACTGTCCCCCATACAGCACCTTTGCCATATCATAAACCGAATCCGGAGTCCCGGAGGCCAGGGAAAGCTTGTAGTAGGTCTGTTTATCCGAACCCGTATTGCGCGAGGTGCCCATATTGACCCCTTCGGTCACGATCGCAACGTCTTTCTGGCCGAAATCGTAAAGACTGTCGGCGGCGTTGAAAGCCGCTGCCCCCGAACCGATTACAATGGTATTGTAAAAATGGACGGGGATTTCCACGCCCGATATGGCGATTTTCGTATTCTCTTGCATGGGGGGAACGCTCTCCTCTCTGATTTCTGGGCCGCCCAACTTTACATATTGACCAGCAGCATGCTCAGCGGCGGGAAGAAGGTAATTACCAGCAGCGCCACAATCATAACCGCCCACAACGGCAGCATCGGCCTGATCATATCTGTCAGCGAAGTCTCCGAAATGCGGGAGGAAACAAACAGGGTGATGCCGACCGGAGGCGTGCTCATACCGATTGCCAGGTTGACGGTGACGATAATGCCGAAGTGCACCGGGTCAACGCCGAACTGGGTCACCAGCGGGAGCAGGATCGGGACAGCGAGGATAATTGCAGGCGTGGAATCGAGGAATGTGCCGAGGATCAGGAAGATGACGTTGATCGCAAGCAGCATCACAATTTTGCTCGAAATAACCGAGCTCATCGACGCGGCAACTTTCGCGGCAACATTCTGGCTGGTCATCAGCCATGCGAGGATGTTGGTGGTCGCAACGCAGAACATGATACCCGAAGAGGTCATCGCGCTCTTGACGAAAATGTCAGTGAGATCGGACAGGTGCAGTTCCCGGTAGATGAAAAAGCCGACGATCAGTGCATAGACCACTGACACACAGGCCGCTTCGGTCGCGGTGAAATAGCCCGAGAAGATGCCTCCGATGATGATGAAGATCATGAAGAGCGCCCATACCGCGTCCCTGAGCGCGATAAAAAATTCCTTGACCGTTGCGCGCCGCCCAGCCGGATAGCCTTTCTTATGCGCAATGACATAGACGCAGGCCATCATGGCGATGCCGAGGAAGCAGCCGGGCAGGTAGCCGGCCAGGAACATCGAACCGACCGAAACATTGGCGGTGGTCGCATAGATGACCATGACGACGCTTGGCGGGATGATGATGCCGAGCGGGCCGGAAACCGCGGTGATCGCACCGGAGAATTCCTTGTCGTAGCCCTGTTCGCGCATCGAAGGGATGCAGATGCCTCCGATCGCCGCGCTCGCGGCCGAACCGGAACCGGAGATCGCGCCAAAAAGCATGCAGCTGAGGATGTCCACCATGCCCAACCCGCCGCGGATATGGCCGACGATGCTGTTTGCAAAGGTGATCAGCTTTCTTGAGATGCCGCCCTTTTCCATCAGGTTGCCCGCCAGGATGAAGAACGGGATTGCCAAAAGCGAAAAGGTATCGAGCATGGTATACATGCGCTGCGGCACAACCGTCAGCGGGACGTTGCCCACAAAAAGCAATCCCCAGGTCGCCGCCAGGCCGATCGCATACGCAATCGGGATTCCGAGAACCAACATGATGATCAAAATAATAAATACCATTGCCATATTGCGTCAGGCCTCCTTTCTTGCTTTGGCGTCTTTCCAGATCGATTCGATCAGGTGCAGGATCACCAGCACGCCGTTGATTGGGAAAATCGTGTAGATATAGCTCATTTGGATCCCCAGCGCGGGCGAGATACGGTTGGTATTGGACATCATCAGTTTCACACCGAAATAGATCAGAATGACGCTGAAAAGGGCCACCAGCGCAAAACCCAGATATTTGAGAATCTTCTGCACAACCGGGGAGCATTTGGTCACAAAGAAATCCACACAGAAGTGTCCGTTGTCGGCGGAAACCAGGATCGCGCCGATAAAGGTACACCAGATGAAAAGGAATTTGCACAATTCCTCCGACCAGCCCAATGGGTTATGTAAAAATACACGGAAGGTAACCTGCAGAAAAGCGACCGCGGTGAAAGCCACCATCGAGATAACCGCCAGGGCCGTTTCCACTTTCCGCAAGCCGGAAAAGAAAGTTTTCATACTTGCCTCCAAAGCGTGTTATTGTATTTGCGCCCAGTGGAGTTCCCACTGGGCGCATGTTTGACCATACAACAAACAGGAAAGCCGGAATCTTCTGAACTTATGCCAGAGCCTGGATCTTATCGATGTTCTCCTGGCCGACAACGTCACGGAAGTTGTCCCAAACTTTCTGCGCGGCAGCGATCCACTCGGCCTTGTCGACCTCGGTGACAGTCACGCCGGCGTCTTTCAGCGCGGTCATGGCGTCCTCTTCCTGGGAGAACCACAGTTCGCGCTCGTACTGCATCATATCCTTACCAGCCTGGATGATCGCATCCTGGTATTCCTGCGGCAGGGATTCGAGGTAGCTTTTGCTCATGACAACGATATCCGGAGTCATGATGTGCTCGGTCATGGTCAGGTACGGAGCCGCCTCAAAGTGTTTCTGCTGATAGTAGAAGATCGGAGCGTTCTCAGCGCCGTCAACAACGCCGGTCTGCAGAGCGGTGTACAGCTCGCCAACGCTCATCGGGGTGCCCGCGCAGCCAAACGAATCGCACAGGCCCATGAAGATCGGGGACTCCGGAACGCGGATCTTCCAGCCCTTGATGTCGCTCAGGGCGTTGATCGGTTTGTTGGTGTAGAAGCTGCGGGAGCCGGCATAGAAGTAAGCGATGCCGATCATATCCTGGGTGCCCAGAACGTCTTTCGCATAGTACTCGCCGATTTCGCCGTCGATGACTTTGAAGAACTGATCCGTGTTCTGGAACATGTAAGGCAGGTCGAAGATCTGGATCTCAGGGCAGTAAACCGACAGGCCGGTGGTCATCGATTTTGCGATCTGGACGGTGCCAAGGCTCAGTCCTTCCACCAGGTCGGACTGGTTGCCCAGCGAGGAGTTGACATACACTTCCACCTTGACCTTGCCGCCCGTCAGTTCCGCGACACGGTCTGCAAACCAGTAGTAGGACTGGGAATGCGGGTGGTCTTCAGCCAGAACATCGCCCAGCTTCAGGACATATTCAGCTTCACCGGAATCTGCGGGAGCAGCGGAGGAATCCGCCGGAGCAGTGGAAGCCGCGGGTGTGGACGCTGCAGGGGCCGCGGAGGACGCGGGAGCGGAAGAACCGCCGCAAGCTGCAAACGAGAGGACCATTGCAAGCGCCAGAGTAAGAGCAAGTAGTTTTTTCATATCTTTTCTCCTTTTCTTTTGCTGTTTTTTATTTTTATGAGGGAATCCTCATAAATGACAAATCAATGTGCGGATTCCTGGATGAAACGCAGCCCATCCTGCCGCATCTGCTCAGGCTCCACGTCCATACCGGTCCAAATCTTGAACGAACAGACGCCCTGATGCGAAAGCAGATCCAGCCCGTCCACAATCGGATGCCCGAGCTGCTCGGCTTTTTCCAGAAATTTGGTCTTGAGCGGGGTATAGATCGCGTCGAAAAAAATCGCGTCCGGGTCCGCATATTCGTACGGGAACTGCAAATACAGATCGCCGTCGCAGTTAAGGCCGTTCGGCGTGGCGTTCGCCACCACGTCGGCGCCGGCAAGCGCCTCTTTCCACCCGGCCGGGTCCCAGTCCATAAGACGCACCGTGCTGTGCGGCGCTTTCTTCTGCAGGCGCCCGGCAAAAGCCCGGAAGCTGTCCACATAGGCGGTTTCTTCCATGCGGTTGACCGCAATGATCTCCTTTACCCCCTGCAGCGCCGCCTGTGCGGCAGCCGCTTTGGCAAAGCCGCCCATCCCAAGGATAAATACCCGGTTGATTGGCCGGTTTTTGACATTGCGGGAAGCAACCGCCGTCCAGAATCCGCGGCTGTCGGTGTTGTAGCCGATCAGCCTGCCATTCTCATTCTGCACACAGTTGATCGCGCCGGTGATTTCGGCCTCGTCCTTGACCTCATCCATATGGGAAAAGACCATTTCCTTGAGCGGCATTGTGAAAACATATCCCTTCAGGTCCATGAACCGGAGCGAACGCATCATTTCATCGACGTGTTCGGGATCGCAGCGGACCGCCAGGAAAACCTTATCCATCCCGAAACGCCGGAAGGCGTTATTGTGGATGACCGGGGACATCGAATGGGAAATGGGGTCTCCGAGGATTGCATAAAGGTCGGTTTTGGCATTGACAATGAATGGTTCCATGGATATATCACCTCCTATGAAAACGTTTTCAAGTGCGGCAAAAAAATATTGTTTTTCCCGTATACGCCTTTCACACACCAAGGCGCCTCAAGAAAACGTTTTCATGACTCGCAAAAAATAATGATCTTTTGTTTTCAGGCATTTTGAAGAATGTATGTTGTCATCCGGTCCCAAAACAGTTCCTTCTTTGCCGGCCCCAAACCGGCCACACTACTCCTTCACCTATTAAAAGATCGTCCGGCACATACCACGCGCTAAAACGCGCATGGTATGTGCAATTCCTTATTCTCTTCTCTGCCGTCCGCAGCGCGAACCGACTGCCGCTCCACCACCCGTACGGGAAAAACCTGCTGCGGCTGATCGGGCGGCTCACGCTTTTCAATGATCGCGATCAGCTGCCTGGTCGCGGCACGCGCCATCTCATAGAGTTTCTGTTCCACCGTGGTCAGGTAATAATTCTCCGCAAACGGGACATTATCGAATCCGATGACCGAAACATCCCGCGGGATGGAACAGCCCAACCGGTTCAGGGTGATCATCACGTCGAATGCGAGCGGGTCGCTCGATGCGAAGATCGCTTCCGGAATCCGGTTATATTTTTTGTAGTAGGACAGGATGCATTCGGAACCGTTCTCCCGCCCGTCCTTAACGCCTTCCAGACAGATGGACGGATTGAATGGGACCCCATATTCCGCAAGGGCCTTTTTGTAACCCGCAAGCCGCTGCCCATACAGCGCCAGGTTTTGACGCCCGCACACGACGGCAATCTCACGAAATCCCCGATCCAACAGATATTTGGCGGCGAGATATCCCCCCTCCAAATTGTCCGAAACAACCGAATCCCGTGGATCTCCGGTTTCACGCATCAGGCAGACCACCGGGACGCCTTCCCGGCGAAGCTTATAGATCTCGGCGCTTTCGCCGCCGGCCAGCGCTGTGGAAAAAAGGAATCCGTCCACAAAGTCCCCTTTGAGCTTTTCAACGTACCCCTTTTCCTTCGCTTGCTCCTCCTGCGTATTGCAGAACAGCACGAAATAACCGTATTTCTGCGCTTCATTTTCCACAGTGATCGCAAGGGATGGGTAAATCATATTGACCAGATTTGGGATGACAAAAGCGATCGTATTGGTACGGCCGCTTTTCAAAGCTTTCGCAATTGCGCTCGCCTTGTACCCGGTCACCTGTACGGCATCCATCACGCGTTGTCTGGTTTCTTCCTCCACCGGGGCGGTATTGTTCATCACGCGCGAAACCGTGCTGATCGATACATTTGCCAGACGCGCAACATCTCGAATCGTCGACATAGGATGCCCTTCTGCATTTCAAAATTTTAGGAAAACGTTTTCATCGACATAATAATAACAAAATGTTTTCCTGTTTTCAATAGTCAAATTCCCCAAAATATCGTCAAAAATTTCAGCGGAATCGAAAAATTCAAGTCCAATTTTACTTTAATTCGCCGGACTGTTCCTGCGCCCAATGGTCAACCACCACGCTCGGCGCATAGACGAACATCATGTGCAGATCCTCCTCACCGGTGTTGGCGAGGGCATGAGAAAGCATCGGCGGGATGAAGGTATAGTCGCCCGCTTTGACCTTGCGCACTTCCCCATCAACAGTCAGTTCCCCTTCGCCTTTCAGGATAGTGTAAGACTCCACCGTTTCGTGCTCATGCGCCGGAACCGTGCCGCCCGGATATACCACGACATACCCCTGGCAGAACTTGTCTCCTTTGATCGCGCCATTCTGCCCGATCATCACACGCGTCCTGCGGCCCGCCGGCATTTCCATTCCCTCAATTTCAAATATGTTGCAGAGTTCCATATCCGTACCTCTCTTTTTCTAAAATTTTTATCATCCCAAAGGACGGGTCACCGCGCGGAATAGCCGCCGTCCACCGGGATCATCACACCTGTGATATAATCGGAAGCCGCGCTTGCCAGAAAGACCGCGACCCCTTCAAAATCCTCCGGGCGCCCCCAGCGCCCGATCGGCAGGCGTTCATCCATTGGGGCGCGCCGCACAGGGTCGCTCCAGATCGCGCGGGTGAGTTCGGTTTCAACATAACCGGGTGCGATCGCATTGACACAAATGCCCTTGCCGGACAGTTCGTTTGAAAGCGCGCGGGTGAGTCCCAGGATCGCATGTTTCGAACAGGTATAGCCGCTCACTTCAACGCCGCCGAAACTGGTAAACAGCGAGGCGGTGTTGATAATCTTGCCTCTGCATCCGCGCGCAATGAAATGCCGCGCGGCTTTCTGTGCCAGATCGTACGGCGCCTTTAAATTGACCGCCAGCACCTTGTCGAGCACCTCCTGAGGATAGGTCAGGATGCTTTCCCGGTGCTGCATGCCGGCATTGTTGCAGAGGATATCGATCTTCCCGGCCGCCGCGACAGCGGATTCCCAAGCCTTGCCTACCCCCTCCTGCGTCGATAGATCGGCCTCGACACAGTGACATGCCCGCCCGAGCGCATGGATTTTTTCGGCGGTTTCGGAGAGATCCGCCCGGTCGACCGCGACAATATCCGCGCCCGCCTTAGCGAGCCCGGATGCGAGTCCGGCTCCAATGCCGCCCGCACAGCCGGTGACCAGTGCAATTTTTCCTTCCAATGAGAATAAGTCCATCAGCTTTGCTCCTTTCGTCGATGATGAAAACGTTTTCAGAAAGCAGCAAAAAATGTACGGCGTCTTCTGCGCCGCTTTTCATTTGATGTGATTCATTTTAACCGCTCCGAGCGCGGTTGTAAAGATCAAAAATACACAAAATTTCGCGCGCTCTTTACACACGGACAAAAATTTTCTATACTATATGGGAAATCCATTTTGACGGGAGAGGTCGTTTTGGCGGAATCTTACCATGCCGAAATCCAATATAACGAACAGGCGATCCGCACGCTTGCCAACATCCAGTACCGCGTGTTCGGCGCCAAAGTCCGCACCGCCGTCATCGCGGCGTGTTGTGTTTTTCTCGCCCTTGGCGTGCTTGGAAACCTGAGCACCTCCTGGCGCATCTTTTTTTTGATGCTCGGCTGCATCCCCATCCCCAGCATCAACCTACCTGCTAAGATGGTCGCTGAACGGGTGATCCGGCAGTTTGGCGGAAATTTTCCATTGATGTCCTACGATTTCGGGGAGGCTGGAATTCATGTCGGAACCGGGCAGGGCCGGCAGGACCTGCTCTACAGCGACGTCTACCGGCTGATGGAGGACAGCGATTACCTGTTTGTGCTGATGCGGGACAAGTCCGCTTACCTTTTGGAACAAAGCGGCGATTTTGAGCAAATCAAATCCCGGCTGACACAGCGGACCGGACTCGGATGGGTTGTCAAACGAAAGGCCACCCAGGTTTCGCTGCGCACCCTGTCCCGGGACTACCAGGCCACCCGCCGCCATTCCAAATATGACCGGCATTGACAGTGTTCCGCCATCTGGGAGGTTTTGAGGCCGCAATGAAAAAAGATTATCTGATTACGGAAAGTCCAATGAAAGCGCTGCTGGTTTTCTCGATCCCGATGATCATCGGGAACCTGTTTCAGCAGTTTTACACGATGGCCGATTCAATTGTCGTCGGCCAGTTTGTCAGCGAGGAGGCGCTCGCCGCGGTCGGCGCGTCATACGCGCTTACAAACGTCTTTATCTCTGTGGCAATCGGCGGAGGTGTGGGAGCCTCGGTGATCGCCAGCCAGTATTTTGGGGCCCGCCGCTATACCCAGATGAAACGTGCGATCTTCACTTCCCTGCTCTCTTTTTTCGCGCTCAGCATGCTGCTGGGCGCGTTCGGACTTTTTGCGGGGCACGCGCTGATGCGGCTGCTCAACACCCCGGAAAACATCATCGGCCTGGCGGTCACCTATCTGAACATCTACTTTTTGGGGCTGCCGTTTTTGTTCCTTTACAATGTCGTTTCCGCCACCTTCAACGCGCTTGGGCGCTCCCGTATCCCGCTCTATCTGCTGATCTTTTCCTCCCTTTTTAACATCGTGCTGGATATTTACATGGTGCGCAGCCTCCGGCTTGGCGTGGCGGGCGTTGCCTGGGCGACCCTCATCGCGCAGGGGATCTCCGCCGTGCTCGCCTTCGCGCTCCTGCTGCGGGAGCTCTCCCGCTATCCCACCGAGGGCACCGGACTTTTCGACGGCGCCGCTTTCTGCGATATGGCAAAGGTTGCGCTGCCGTCAATCCTGCAGCAATCCACCGTTTCGATCGGCATGCTGCTGGTGCAGTCGGTGGTGAATTCCTTCGGCTCCGAGGTACTTGCGGGCTTCACCGCCGCTATGCGCGTGGAAAGCATCTGCGTGGTGCCGATGGCCGCCATGGGCAATGCGATCTCCTCCTTCACCGCGCAGAACATTGGCGCATCGGAATATGGCCGGGTGCGCCGGGGGTATCATGCGGGCTATGGGATTGTCTTTTCCTTCGCGCTCATAATCTGCATCGTGCTCGAACTTTTCAACCGGCCCATCATCGCCGCTTTCCTCGGCGCGGACGGAACCCTGCCCGCTTTGCAGACCGGTACCGGCTATCTGCGGTTCATGGGATGGTTTTTCGTGATGATCGGGCTCAAGATGATCACCGACGGGCTTTTGCGCGGCGCTGGGGATATGCGGATGTTCACCGTTGCAAACCTGGTCAACCTCTCGATCCGTGTTTTTATTGCAGTGGCGTTTGCACCGCGTTTCGGGATCGCAATGGTGTGGGTTGCGGTGCCGGTTGGCTGGAGCGCCAACTATGTCCTCTCGTTTTTGCAGTACCGCACTGGCAAGTGGGAACGTTCGCGTTTTGTAAAAGGCGCGGAAAACCTGCCGGAAGAATAGCCTTTGTTTACGGACTCTATAAACGCCCTGTGGAAAACTTCCACGGGGCGTTTTTTCACGCTTACAGGATCTCGGATTTGACCCGTTCGGTGAGTCGCAAAAGCTGATCGAATTCCATCTGCAGGTTGGGGGTGAATTCGGCGGCGCTGCGCGCGCGGGAATGAAGCCCCATGGAAACACCGAGTGCATTCAGGTAGTATTTCGCACAGACCGGATAGACCCGAGACTCCATCACCGAAAAGACGCCCAGGATATCCTGCAGGCGCTGCGCCTTCTCCGGCTGCTTCTGAAAGTTCTTGCAGAGCCATCCGTAAAGTTCGGGATGGAAGTTGGCCATCACCCCGGAATAACCTGCGCAACCCATGCGCAGGCTTTCCAGCAGTGTCGCGGAAACTGCGTTATAAATTTTAAGGCCGGTCCCTTCCGTCGCCTTAAGTTTTTTCCGGATCAGTTCCAAATCGCAGCAGGTGTCCTTCAAAAAGGCGAACCGGCCGGTCTCTGCAAGCTCCCTGAGCGTTTCGGGCCGCATCACCCGCTTGTATGGGTACGGGCATTCATAGATGCCGAATTGCGTACCCGGCAGGGCGTCGATCACCGTATGGATGTTCTGGAGCAGCGTCTCCTCGCCCTCCGTCTCACTGGCAAACCGGTTGGAGATGAAAACATAGGCGTCGATCCCAGCGGCGATGAATGCTTCTGCTTCCCGAATTTGGGTGGGCAGATCGGGAGCTGTATGCCCTGACGCCACCACCGAAATGTGTTTGGGCGTATTCTTCACGATAAATTTTAAAAGCTCCAGCCGTTCCCCAAACGACAGAAAAAAGATCTCACTCGACTGGCAAACAGCGAAGATCCCTTCTACCTCCTGTCTGTCGTACCATTCGATCAGGCGTAGCACCGCGCCGTAATCGATCCTGTTATCCTCTGTGAAAGGCGTCACCATCGTCGGATAGACGCCGTCCGGTATCTGCATTTTCATAAGAACACACCTCTCCCTATCCCATCAGGCTGGGCACAAACAGCACCAACTGCGGGACGAATGTCAACAGCATCAGCACAACCAACAGAACCCCAACCATTGGCAGCACCTCGCGCACCACCGCGCTGAGGGACGTTTTGGCAATGTTCGCGGTGACAAACAGCAAAAATCCAAACGGAGGCGTGGAGAGGCCGATCATCATGTTCAGGCAGATGAGCACGCCGAAATGTACCATATCGATCCCCAACACCCGCACAATCGGAATCACCATCGGCAGGAATACATACTGGAGCACCGCTGTATCCAGGAACATCCCAAGCACCAGAAACAGCGCGTTGATGATGAGCAGCAGAACAATCTTGTTGTCGGTGATGCCCAGCATGAAATCCGAAACCATGTCCGGAATTTTCTCTTTGGCCACAATATAGGAGAACACCGCCGCCGCGGCTGTGAGAATCGTGATCGAGCCGGTGGAGAAAGCCGTGTCTTTCACCGTCTGCTGAAATTCCTTCCAGCCCAGAATCCGGTAAACAAAAACCGAAATGATGAGCGCATAAAGCGCGGCGATCGCACCCGCTTCGGTCGGGGTCATGACCCCGGTATAGATGCCCGCCAGCAGAATAACCGGCGTCAGGAGCGCCGGCAGCGCCCGCAGGGTGAAACGCCAAAATTCCCGCGGGGAGAACTTGATGCCTTCCGGGTATTTTCTTTTTTGGGAAACATAAGCAATATAGAGGGACAGGGCCACCGCAATCAGGATCGCGGGGACCACGCCGCCCAGGAAAAGCGCGCCCACTGAGGTGCCGGAAAGCATTGCATAGATGACGAACGGGATACTCGGCGGGAAGATTGGGCCAATGGTCGCGGTAGCCGCCGTGATGGCGCAGCTGAACGGCAGGTCATAGCCGTCCTTTTCCATCGCTTTGATCTCCATGAGCCCCATGCCGGCCGCATCCGCGATCGCGGAACCGGTCATGCCGGAAAAAATCAGCGAGATCAGCACGTTTACATATGCCAGCGCACCTCGTTTTTTGCCGACCGCCGCTTTTGAGAAGTCGAACATGGCGTCAGTAACCTTGCCGGAATTCATGACGTTGGCGGTGAAGATGAAAAGCGGGATGGCCATGAGCACATAGCCGGTGTACATGGTTCCCATGACCTGCCCAACTACAATTCCGAGATCGGCGCTTGTATACAGTAGATAAAACGCGCCCGCCGCAACCATACCGTAAGTGACGGGAATATTGAGCGCGAAGGTCAGAACCATCATAATGATCGGGATCCAGGTGGAAAAGCTCATGCGGCATCCTCCTTCTTCGGCAGCCTGTACAGGCCGAACAGCGTGCGGATGGCCAGCACGATGTCCCGAATGATATAGATGATACTAAAAAGCAGAAAAATCAGAAACGGTGCATATGCCACGCCAAACGAAAGTTTGAGCACCGGCGTGGTCTTAATATCCATGAAAGAGATATATTCCACCGCATACGGGATCAGCAGAAAAAATGCCACGATTATAATCAGGTTGCCCGCCAGGGACATCAGCGCCTGGCCCTTGCTGCCCAGGCGGTCATAGATCAGATTGAAGGAGACATGATCCCGGGTTTTGCTGCTGTAGCAGGCGCCGAAAACAGCTGTCCACATGAACCCGATGACGGTAAACTCATAGGTCCACTCAAACTGGTAATTGAACAGGTAACGGCAGATGATCTGGATGCAAAAGGACACAAACATGATCAGGAAGGTCACACACGGAAGATAGATCCCTATCACTTTCTCGATCACTTCCCAGATGCGGCGAAGTATTTTCAATCGGATTCCTCCTCTGTCGGCAGGGCCGGGTTTTGCGCGGGCCGGGGACATCCCCGGCCCGCCGTCTTACAGGATTTATTCGCCCATCGCTTTGATCTGCTCGAACAGGTCCATATCCCAGTCCTTCACCATCTCCGAATCGTTCAGATAAAAGTCGTTGACCTGTTTTTTGAATGCCTCCACATCGGGGGTCATCACTTCGACGCCCAGCTCCTTATATTTTTCCAGAAGGACTTCTTCGTCCTGCAGCGCCAGCTCGTCGTTTGCGTCCAGACCCTTTTTAAACGCATCCAGCACGTTCTTCTGCAGCTCCGGCGTGAGGCTCTGCCAGATTTCTTCATTGATGCACGGCCAGACCGCGCCGATCATATGGTTGGTCAGCGAGATCGACTTGATGACCTCGTAAAACTTGCCCTCTTCCAAGCCGGAGATCGGGTTTTCGAGGCCGTCGACCGTGCCGGACTGGAGCGCGGTGTAAAGCTCGGAAAAGGCAATCGGGACCGGGTTGCTGCCCAGCGCCTTACCAAGAAAGAGCCAGGATTCCGAGTTCGGCATACGCAGTTTGACCCCTTTGAGGTCGTCCGGGCTCATGATCGCGCGGCCATCGCGCATGCCGACCACGCGCGCGCCGATGTAATAGGCGTACAGTGGGCGCACGCCGACTTCTTTCGCGGTCTGTTCAAAGAGCTGCTGCCCAATTTCGCCGTTTAGCACTTTATCCATATGGTCCTTGTCCTTGAACATGTAGCCAGCGGCAATCATATTCATTGAAGGCATATAGGTAGCCAGCCAGGTCGCGTCGGTATAGCACATCGAAGCATTGCCTTTGATGGTTGCGGGCAGCTCGTCATCCTGGCTGAAAAGTGATCCGGAATCGTGGACTTCGAGCTCGATCTGACCGTTCGAAAGCTTTTCAAGCTCCGGTTTGATCACATCGTAAAGCACCTTGGTGTAGGAAACATCCGGCAGCGAGGCGGTGGTGAACACCAGCGTGATCTTTTCCGCGGGCGCGGCCTGTTCAGACTGCGCCTGGCTCTGAGACGGCGCGGCCGCGGCGGGTGCCGCAGAGGACGCCGGGGCGGACGAGGAGCCGCAGCCGGCCATCAGGCCGGCAAGCAGGGCCAACGCGGCAAGGGATGCGGTCAGTTTAATGCGGATGTTGTTCTTTTTCATCATGTTCTCTCCCTCTTTCCTTTAAAAATAAGTGATTGTTTTGGGTCTTCTTGGATACGCAAACAGTTTACTTACTTCCATAATCTGATCCGCCCGATCGATCTCCGCAAGCCCCAGCGCGTGAAGCTCCGCAAAGTCCGCCGCGCCGGTGACCATTGCCGTGAACACGTCCCCCGGCATCCGGAGCATCGCGTCCCAGGGGCCTTCCTCCGAAATGCGGGCGGTCCCGTCCTCCACTTTCAGCCCCAACTCCTCGGAGCCGTCCGGTCCCAAAAGCGTAAGCCACAGGCGCAGGTTCGCCCCGTTAAAGTTGACCGCTCCAATCTGCGCAAACAGATTTTTGGCGTCGAGAACCTTATACATTGAGTCGGCCGCCGCCACATACATCTCATGCGTTTCGTTCTGGAATGCACCGTTGAGCCCGTTCGCCGGGTCCAGCAGGGACAGGTACAGATTTTCTTCCGGTGTGTTCAGAATAACCCGCGTGATCTGGTCGGACTGCGCGTGAAAAAAGGAACAGAGTTCCAAAAACGCTTCCCGGCTGTTCCAAACCCATTCGGAAACCACCATGTTGTCCATATGGACACAGTTTGGGTCCACCTTCTCATAGCGGTAGGCGGCATAACCTTCCACCACGCCGTCCCGTTCATAAGCGGCGATAAGAGTATCCTCCAGCAGCGCGTCGATGTCAACGCTCCGCTTCATGAGCATCCCGTTCGTATTGGCAAAATACGCCGCGAAACAGTCGGTCAGCTTTTTCCGGTCATCCTGCCCCAGCATCCGCACATGTTTGGGCGGGCCGGCGTACGGGAACATGTCCGGCAGGATCCGGTACTGATACATCCGGGTGGCGCAACAGAAACCACGCTTGTGATAAAACCGGATGCTGTAGGGATAGAGCACCAGCACCGGGATCTGCCGTTCCCGGAAATACCGCTCGCAGAAAGCGAGCATTTCGCCGGCCACCCCCTGGCGTTTATGGAAAATGTCCACGGCAATGAAACCGACCCCGCCAACCTGGATCTGGCAGCCGCGCAGATTCATCCGAAAGTCGTAGAGCTCCAGAAAGCCCACCATTTCTTCCGCTTCAAAGCAGCCGTAAAATTCGCCCGATGTCCGCTCGGAAAGCGCCCGGCGCAGGTATTTTTCCCGTTTTGCCTTTTTATCCCCATAGGGCGGATAGGAAAGGTTCGCAATCCGCCAAATCTCCGGCAGATCTTTCATTTCGAGCTTTCGGATGTTTCTGCTCATAGGACTCCTCCTTCATTTCTTGTTCTGATACAAAACCATTGCGGCAAGTTCCCGTGCTCTCTCTCCGGGATTTTCCGCCGAGAATACCGCCCTGCCCAGCACTGCAGCGGACGCACCCGCCCGGGCGGCCTGCACGATTGTCTCCGGGCCAACGCCGCCGTCCACCCAGATGGGAAGCGCTGTCAGACGGGAAAGAGCCCGGATCTTTTCAAGCGTCCGTGCCCGAAAAATCTGCCCTTCCCCATCCGGCTCCGCCGTCATGACAAGTAGGTAATCGGCCCCGGACAAAAATGGCATCACCGCTTCGGCGCCAGAGGAAAAACCCAGCGCCAGGCCCGCGCGCATGCCTAGTTTATGGATGGCGCTCAGCGTCTGAAGCGGATAGGGCAACGCCTCCAGATGAACCGCCACATTTTTGACGCCGCAGCCCGCGAGCTCCTCAAGATATGCTCCCGGATCGGCCACCATCAGGTGCGCGTCCAGTTCTTTCTCCGTATAGGACGCAATCTGCCGGACCGTCTTCATCCCAAAGGTGATGTTCGGCACAAAGTTCCCATCCTCGATATCGAGATGCAGGTACGGCCAGTCCCCCAATCGCTGGATTTCCCCGGCAATCCGCATTTGGTCCGCCGATGCGATCGATGGCAGGATCCGGAAATCCCCGTTCATGTCCATCGCCCCACCTTGCCCGCCTGGCTGGAAAACAGGTCCTGCAGCGCGGGATAAAGCGCCCGGTAAGTTTCATAGTAGTCGGCGTAGAGCGGCACGTTTCTGCGTTCCGGTTCCACCATTCGGACCACCCGAACAATCTTGTCGGCAGCCTGCGGTACGCTGTCAAATAAACCCGCGCCCACCCCCGCCAGGATTGCCGCGCCGACCGCCGGCGCTTCCGCCACATTCGTTACGGCAATGTGCGCATCGAAAATGTCCGCCTGCAGCTGCAGCCACAGCGGGCTCGCCGCGCCGCCGCCCGCCGCGCGCACCTCATCAACCGGGACATGATATTCCCGCAGGATTTCCACCGTGTCGCGCAGGCTGTAGGCCACGCCTTCCAGCACCGACCGGCAGATTTCCGAAATTCCATGCCGGGCGGAAAGCCCGAAAAACACCCCGCGCGCCGCCGGGTCCGGATGGGGCGTGCGCTCGCCGCTTAAGTACGGCAGGAACAGAAGCCCTTCGCTTCCCGGACGGGCCTGCACGGCCAATTCGTCCATCACACGGTAGGCTGGCTGTCCGCTTGTATTCAAAGTTACATGTTTTTTGTCAAAAAAACAATCCCGCAACCATTTGTAAGCGCCGCCCGCGGCCAGCGTACATCCGTAGACGCACCACGCATCCGGCACGCTGTGGCAGTAGGAAAGCGCCGCCCGCGGCTTCTGGTCGGTGATACAGCAACTGCTGTAGGAAAAGACACATCCGGAGGTGCCGATCGTGGAGGAGAGCACCCCTTCCCGCACAACACCGAGCCCGACCGCCCCGCACATCTGATCTCCGCCGCCCGCAACCACCGGGATACCCGGCAAAAGCCCCAATCTTTCCGCCGCGTCCGCCCGCAGGCTCCCAATCACGGCCGTGGATTCAGAAGCCGTTTTGGGAACAAAGCTGCGCGGGAGCGAAAGCTGATCGAAAAGCTCCCAGTCCCAGGCGCGGCGCGCGGTATCGAAAAGCATGGAACCGGTCGCATCGGTCACATCGATGTCATGGACGCCTGTCAACTTAAATTTGAGGTAATCCTTCGGGAAAAGCACCTTGTCGATCTTCGCATAAGTTGCCGGACGGTGTTTACGCAGCCAGAGCAGTTTTGGGGCCCAGTAACTGACCAGCGGATAGTTGGCCGTCCGGCGCAGCAACTCCTCCCTGCCAATTATCGTTTCCACCCACGCAAGCTCCTCCTGCGCGCGCTGGTCCATCCAGATGATGCAGTCCTCGATAACCGCTCCGGCCCGGTCAAGCAGCACGCTGCCGAGCATCTGCCCGGAGATACCGATCCCAACCACCTCCGGCCTGCCAGTCACCGACGCGGCTGCCTGCCGCACGGCGGCGCAGCAGGCTTCCCACCATTCGCCCGGGTTTTGTTCTGCAAAACCCGGGCGCGGCGTGGAAAGACACAGCTCACAGGAACCGCTGCCCGCGATCTGCCCTTCCGGCGTCAGCAGGACCGTTTTGATCCCGCTGGTGCCAAGGTCAATACCCAATAACAGTTTCATCGTTCACCGCCTCAGTTTCGCCAGATCCACCACTGTCCCCTCCCTGCGGGATGTTTCCGCCGCAAAGGCAATCAGGTGGCTTTCAATCGCGTTTTCCATACAGGTGAGTCCACCCGCGCCGTCCCGCGCAATCTGCTCCACAAAATATTCCATAATCCCATGATCGCCGCCGCCATATTTGTAACGGGATGGCTTCAGCAAAAGCTTTTCTTTGCGTCCGGTCAAAAGATCGAAAAGCTCGATCTCGTTTTTGTCCATGTCGGCCCGAATTTCACCTCTGCTTCCAGTGATCTTCAGGGTTCGGCCGTTCGCGCTGGCAAATGGCTGCAGGATGAACGAGGCGGTCACGTTGTTTTCAAACTCCATGATCACCGTCTGATTGTCCGCCACCGTATTGTCACAGCGGTAGACGCATCGTCCGTACGGACCGTTTTCCAGCTCCTTCATCCGCGCCTCGTAAGACATGTCGGTACAGATGGTGGAGGTGGGCCAGCCAGTGTCCTCGGTCAGATAGTAGTCCGGCGCGTAGTATGGACAGCCCGTGCTGTGCGGGCAGCCGTCCAGGCAGCGCTTTGGAGCGCCTTCCGGGGCGTTTTCTTCGTTGAAATGGGTGAGCCCGCCGAAAGATGCCACCTTGCTGCATTTCGCACCCGCGAACCAGCTGATCAGATCAAGGTCATGACAGCAGTGCGCCAGGATGATCGGGCAGGAAACCTGCTCGTTGCGGAAGATGCCGCGCGTGAAGGCGTGCACCTGATCCACCAATGGAATATTTTCCAGATGCACGATGCTGTTCACCCGGCCAATCCGCCCCTCATCGATCACCTGACGGATGGTCGAGAAAAATTCGGTGTACCGCAGCACAAAGCAGAGGATGAACATTCTGCCGTAACCGCGTGCCGCCTGTTCGAGCGCCACACATTCCGAAAGGGTCGTGGACATCGGCTTTTCCAGCATGATATGATAACCCTGTTCCATCGCCTTGATGGCCGGTTCGTAATGCAGCTTGTCGCTCGTGCAGATGAGCAGCGCGTCCGCGAGCTTTGGCCGCGCGAGCAGCTCCCATAGGTCTTTAAAGCGCCGCTCTTGCGGGATGCCGAACCGCTCCCCGAACTGACGGCGTTTTTCGTCGTCCATCTCGGCCACCGCCGTGAATTCCAGCTTCCACGGGTTCTCTTCGGCATAGGGCGCGTAGCAGTGGAAGCCCCGGTCCCCCGCGCCGATCAGCGCGGCCTGAACCTTTTTCATAACATTGCCCCCTAACCGCGTCTGCTCCTGATTTCGCGCACCTTATCCATGAACGGTTTCACCCGTTCCGGATCCACGAGGTTGTCAAATTTCCCATCCACTTTAAAGGTGGTGCCGACCACCGCGCCGTCCGCGATGGAAAGCTGACGTTCGATGTTTTCGAGACGGCATCCGGTGTTGCAGAAAACCGCAGTATCCGGAACCGCGTTCTTCACCCGTGAAAGGATCTGGCTGTCGGTCTCTTCACCCGCCGTGAGACCGGAAACGCAGAGCGCGTCAGGGCGGTTGTTGAAAACAGTCGAGCGGGCGACCTCGGTGATCTCACGCTCCTGGAGGTATTTGGCCGCCTCCGGCACAATATTGAACAGCAGCTTGAGGTTCGGGTTGCCAAGCTCCATCTTGTGACGCACCGTTTCGCCCACATGGGTGTTCCACAGGCCATAGTCGCTCGCGTAGACGCCTGTCATGATCTCGCGGATGAAGCTTGCGCCGGTGGCCGTCGCAAGATCGATCGAAGCGATCGGATCCCACAGGACGTTCACCCCGTAAGGGACTCTGATCTCGCTTTTGAGCTCGCCGATGATCCGCGCCATGCAGGCAACCGTTTCGGTCTTTACTTTCAGAAGGTACGGCAGGCTGAATTCGTTCGAAAACATCACCGCGTCCACGCCGCCGTCCTGCAGGTTCAAAAGATCCTGCCGCGCAAGCTCCACCACCCGTTCCATACCGCCCGCGGCATCGAAATACGGGTCGCCGGGCATCGCCCGGATATGGCACATCGCAATAATCGGTTTGTCGGTACCGAAGGTTTCTTTGATCCACTGCATCATTCTGATATCCTTTCTTTCTCTTCGTCGTTAATAACGCGGGAGCCGGAAGGTTTCATCCATCCCGCCAAGCATTTCCCGGATGAGCCGCGCAAGTTGTTCTATATCTTCGGGGTTGCAGGCCTCGACCGGCGTATGGGTATACCGTGCCGGGAAACCCAGATCGAGCGCGGCAATCCCCTCGTTTTCGAGCTGCACATAGGCGGAGTCGGTCAGAATCCCGGCTGAAGCAAACCGCTGCAGCGGAATATCCGCTTCTTTCGCCGCTCGAATTGCAAGGTCAGCCAATCCCCGGTGCGCGATCGTTCCGTTGAGGGTTCCCCGCCCATGAAAATTATAAAGTGATACCACCGGACCTCCGCCAAGCTTCACCGGGAAGCGGCCGGAAAGATCCGGCGTGTCCCCGGCCAGCGCCACGTCGAGCGCAATTGCAATATCGGGCTTCAGAACCCGCGCCGCCAGCATAGCCCCGCGCAGGTTGAATTCCTCCTGTACCGTGCCAACCAGGAAAACCTCCTGTTCCGGCCGCTGTTTGCCGAGCAGCTCGGCCAACCGCAAAAGTGCCGCGCAGCCGCCCCGGTTATCGGCCGATGTGCCAAAACAGACTCCTCCCAGCTCACTGAAGGACGGTTCATAAATGCCCGGGTTTCCGACGCCAAGCCCCATTGCAAAAACTTCTTGCGCGCTTGCGGCTCCGACATCCGCATAAAGCGACCCAATTGGATCGGCATGGTACTTTTCCTCCGCCGGGGTGACATGGTGGGATTTGCTGCCCATCACGCCCGGCACCCAACGCCCGTCATCGGTAAAAAAACGCAGGCGCAGCGCCGGAAGCACTTTTTCCGGCACGCCGCCGAGCCGTTCCAGCCGCAGGTAGCCGTCCTCCGTGATCTGCCGGATGATAAAACCGATCTGATCCATATGCGCATAGACCATGACCGACGGCAGATCCGTCCTTTTTCCCGTGAACCGCGCAATCACATTCCCGGCGCGGTCAAAAAAAACGGTGTCTGCATAAGGAGAAAATCTCTCAGCCATCCTCTGCGCTACGGCATTTTCATAGCCCGACGGGGCCGGCAGCAGCATCAGCTCTCGCAAACTGTCCATGATCTTCATTTCCGCCTCCGCTTTTCCCTATTCCGGATGTACCATGATGATCGATTTCATAAAGCCCTGCGGCTGTGTTTCGATCAGATGGATCGCCTTTTCGTAATCCTCAAGTTTAAGCAGATGCGTCACCAGATGGTCAACCCTGAGCTTCCCGCTTGAAAGCATGTGCAGCGCACGTTCGTAGGTGTAGGGGTTGATCCACGACCCGACGAGGGTCAATTCCTTTTTCAGGATCTGGAACGGCTCGATCTGTGCCTTCACGCCTTCCGCAGGGAACCCAAACTGCACGATCCTGCCCCCCTGCGCGACCATATCCATCGCCATTTCGAGCACTGACGGGTGTCCGACCGCTTCAATCACAACGTCCGCGCCCTTCCCGCCGGTGAGCGCTTTAACCGCTTCAATCGGGTCCGCTTTGCTTCCATCCACCACGTCGGTGGCGCCGTAGGCTTTGGAAACTTCCAGTTTCCAGGCGATGCGGTCCACGTGGATGAGCTTTGCCGCGCCGGTGTTGCGTGCCATCTGCAAAAGCAGCTGCCCCATTGTGCCAGCGCCAATGATCACGACATTGTCACCCTGCCGGATGCCTGCCTGCTCGATACCGTGCAGCGCACAGGAAATTGGTTCGACAAAAGCGGCAATCTCCGGCGGAAGGTTTTCCGGGACCAGGTAGAGCCCCTTCTCTTTGGCCTTCGCATATTCCGCCAGACCGCCGTCGGTGTAGACACCGTAACCCGCCATCGTTTCACAGAAAGTGGAATGCGCGGTTCGGCAGGCGCCGCAGGCGCCGCAGCTTTCATTCGGGTCCGCCACAACCCGGTCACCCGCTTTAATTCTTGTGACCTTGTCTCCGACTTTGACCGCCCTGCCGGTAAATTCATGTCCCGGCGTCACCGGCAGGCATCCGCTGTATTCCCCCTTGAACATCTTCAAATCGGTGGCACAAATGCCGCATGCCTGCACCTGGATCAGCACCTCGTCCGGTCCAATTTCCGGCATTGGTTTGTCTGCCACGGCCACGCTCCTGCGCGGCGCTTCCAATACGATCGCCTTCAAGGCCTTCACTCCTTTTTTGATCTATGATAAACCGGTTGATCAACGAAAAAAATTTTGCGCCCACAAGGACGCGAAAGATTTTATTCAAAATAGGGAGGAATAAATTTATGGATCTCCTCTTTGGAAACACCATTGATCTGATCGATCAGAACATCCACTGCCGCGCGCGCCAGCGCCTGGACATCCTGCTTGAGGATGATCAACGGTTCTTCCACCACACGGGTCGTCTGGATGTCGTTCATGGAATTATAGGGCAGCCGAAATTCGTCGAACGTCGCAATCGAGAGGTCGCGCGGCACCTTCATGCCGTATTTCCGGCAGAGTTTGAGGATTTCCGGAATCTGCCAGGATGAAATCATTACCAGCGCCGTCGGCCGGTCCTCCTGCAACGCGCGTTCCAGTGAGCGTTCGCCTTCCTCCGCCGCATATAGAAGCTGCTGCGTCAGACCGTTTTCTTCCATCGCCCGCGCATACCCCATGTAACGGTTTTTCTGGACGGTCGTTTTGGTTGCAAAATCGTATCCGACAAAGCTGATCCGCTTATGCCCCTTCTGGATGAGTTCCTGCGTCAGGATGTAAGCACCCTGCCGATTTTCAGTGGCCACCACGCTGATGCCGGTGTCCGGAATATAACGGTCCACAAACACAATTGGAAAGCCGTCGTGATGGATCTGTTCATAGAGTTCCCTGTTGGAGGTTCCGTCGCTTGAAGACGCCAGAATCCCATCGATGAGACCCGACTGGTACAGTTTGAGATAATTTGCTTCCCGCGCTGTATTTTCCGCGATGTTACACAGGATGATGTTATACCCCTGCCGAAAGGCCTCCTGTTCAATATAAAAGACCAGATCCGTATAAAAGTCGTAATTGGTGTTGGTGACAATGCAGGCGATCAGATTCATCTTCTTGGAGCTCAATGCCGAAGCCACCCGGTTTGGGACGTAGTTGTATTCTTTGATCTTATCAAGAACCTTCTTACGGACCTCGTCGCTGACCCGTACGTCCCTGTTGTTAATGATTTTGGAAATCAGGGACTTTGAAAGCTGCAGCTCATCTGCAATGTCCTGTAGTGTCACCTTCGGCACATGTATACCTCCCGCAGAGTGATCAATCGGTTTATCACCTGTTACATTTATGTTATCATTTTCTTTTTTTACATGCAATAGCATTCTTACCCAAAAATAGGAACGTTTTTTCAGCAATGTTTTTTATACCGCCTGTTCTCAAGGGATCTGCCACGGCATTTTTATAAGATAAATAATAGGAATAACTTTTTCATTTGTCAATAGCGACAATGGTAACGGTGATAGACAATATTTGTTGCCTGCTTAATTAATTTCTGCATTGTGCTGCTTATAAAAATGTAATTTCCTGAATTTGTCTATTTCGACGATGCGAGATCGGGCAGGCTAATATCAATGCGTTTCTACAGCAGGAACTGATTTTGCAAAAGATCCGAGGCACCTTTTTTAAAAACAATATAAATAAAAAATAATAAAGAAAAAAACAGAATTTCCCTTGACAAACCAATATTTATCCCTTACGATTTATTCAGGAAGTTTTTTGCGCATCAAAACCGGAAGGGACGGGACATTTATGAAATTCGGTATCTATTCGCAGTATTTTCAGCGCGGCTGGGACGGCAGCTTTGAAACTTATGAGAAGGTTATCCCCAAAATCGCAGGGCTGGGTTTCGACCTGTTGGAGATTCTCACCACCGACCTCATGGGAATGGACAAATCCCAGCAGGACCGGCTTTTGAAGCTAGGCCGGGACCACGGCGTATGTCTGACCGCCGGAGGCGGCATGGGCCAAGCTTACGACATCTCCTCGGACGACGCTTCGGTGCGGGAAAATGGCGTACGGCGCTTTTTGAGCTTCCTCCCGACCCTGCACCGAATGGGGATTCAAAAGATCTGTGGGCTCCTTTACAGTTATTGGATGTACGATTATTCCAGGCCGGTTCAGAAGTCCCAGGCCTGGTCGCGCAGCGCGGCCTGTATGCGTGAAATGGCGGACGCCGCGCGGGATTGCGATGTGACAATTATGCTCGAACCGGTCAACCGCTATGAGAATTTCCTTATCAACACCGCGTCGGAGGCCGTTCAATATGTGGAGGAGGTCGGCAGATCAAATGTAAAGATCCAGCTTGACACCTGTCACATGAACATCGAGGAGGACTCAATGGGCGGAGCGATCCGTACAGCCGGAACACACCTGGGCCACATGCACATCTGTGAAGGCAACCGCAAACTGCCTGGAACCGGCGCTTTGCCGTGGCGGGAGATGGCGCGGGCACTCAGGGAAATCGGTTATAGCGGCGATTTTGTCATGGAACCGTTCGTGCTGTGCGGCTGCGAGGTGGGGGATACGATGTACCTGTTCCACGATTTATCCGGCGGCGCGGATGATGCGCAGCTTGCAAAGGATGCGGCGGATTCCCTGCGGTTTGTAAAAACACTGTTCACCTGAATTCCTATAAAAAAGGGAGCCCCGCGTTTGGTCTTTGCCAAACGCGGGGCTCCCTTTTTCTGAATCTTTTTACAGCGCGAGCGGGAATGATTTGCGCTCCAGAGCTCCATGTACAAAATCAATAAGCGTTGTGATATCGAATACGGGCAGTCCGGTGGCCTCCTGGATCGCCTGCGAATAGGCCGGCATGTTGGTGCACTCCAACAACATTGCTCCCACCTGTGGATTCTTCCGTAACAGTTTTTGCGCGACCCGCTTATGCTCCTCTCTGCACAGATCGATATCCATCTGGGGTTTATTCTGCATCACCGAGGTATAGAACTCCCGTTCCTCCTCCATCCCAATGATCGCCACAGGGACATCCTGCGCGCCGCTCGCTTTGAAATGTGCGGGCATCAGCCCTGTGGCATCGGCGGTCATGACGCCCACGATTTTCTCTGGCGGAAGCATTCGGTAGATAAGCGGCAGCAGCGCGAGCGCCGACGGGATCACCGGAATTTTCACAGCAGTTTTGATACGCGCATGGAAGATCGACAGAAACCCGCATCCGAGCGCAATGGCGGAAACACCCTGCGCTTCCAGTTCCCTGGCCGCATTGAGGAACGGCGCCAAGTCTTCATCGGTGATGTCCTCCGCGATCTTGTTGGGCAGCGCGTCCTTCACCACCCGGTAAAGCACCGGATAATTCCAGGTGTGGGCATTGCCGACGTCGCCGGGGATACGCGGAAACTGCATATCCAGCATGATGACGCCGATTTTGAAGCCGTAGATATTCTTCTTTCCGGTTACGATGTTGCTCATAAAGACTCCTCCCAAGGCTGCCGGACGACAGTCTCACAATTCCTGTTTCAAAGTTTGCTGCATTTGTCCGCGCAGGCGAGCATCGCCTCGAAAAGGCTGCTGCGCAGTCCTTTCTCCTCCAGCACGCGCACCGCTTCGATGGTAGAGCCGCCCGGCGAGCAGACCATATCCTTCAGGTCTCCCGGATGCCGTCCGGTTTCCAGAACCATCCTGGCACTGCCGATGAGCGCCTGCGCTGCCATGCGGTAGGCCTGCGCGCGGGCGATGCCGCCGTGAACTGCCGCGTCGGCCATCGCTTCGATCATCATGTAGACATACGCCGGGGAGGAGCCACACAGCGCGGCTTCCATATCGAACAGGTTCTCCGGGATCGGTTCCGCCTGACCAAAGCTCTCAAGAACCCTGACAACCCGGTCTAGCTCCCCTTTTTCCACCAGTGTATTTTGGCAGTAGGCCGTCACACCAGCGCCCACCAGCGCCGGGGTATTCGGCATGCAGCGGACAAGCTTGACAGGCCTGCCGAAAGCTTCCTCCAAACGTTTCAGCGTCCAGCCCGGCGCGATGGTCACAACGACCTGATCCTCCCGGATGAGATCGCGGATCTCCGCGATTACCGCAGCGTAAAACTGCGGTTTGACCGAAAGCAGTACAATTTCCGAATTCTCCGCCACAGCACGGTTTTCGGTGCAGGCATCCACCGAAAACTGTTCCCGGACGGCGTTTGCCGCAGTTTCAAAGGCGTCGGAGGCGGCGACCTCCTCCGGTTTGAAGAGGCCGCTCTTCAGGATGCCGCCCAAGATCGCGCCGCCCATGTTGCCGCAGCCGATAAATCCAATCTTTTTCACAATAAACGCTCCTAATTCATTCTATCTGGTATCGCCAGCACTTTATTTGCTGGCGCTTTCCTTCATCAGTTTTGCGGAAACCAGTTCCGGAACCACATCCGGCACAACCGATTTGCGGATGAAGCGGGTATAGAGGAACGGGAATACATACAGCACCGCAAAGTAGCCGCATGCGCCGAGCACGATGTTCAGCAGCGCGTCGAACGCACCGAAACCGCTGATGATAAAGGAGACGACAACCACGCCGGCGATTATGATGTTATACTTCTTGGTCTTTTCCTCCGCGAACGCGTTGGTAAACGACCAGACCATCGGAATGGTTGTGGTGTAGATCGCGAACATCAGGATGAGGCCAAACAATGCCGCAATGATCGGGCTGAACCTCTGGCCGAGCGCAAGGTTCGGGACCTGCACGCCGTTGAGGGTGGAGGCGTTCGCGATCATGGCGAGTACGGAAACGGTCTGCACGCTGATAAAGACCAGACTGCCGATGACGCAGCTGCCGACTGTGTCCTCGGTGGTGTTCGGGTCATTGGCAGCACAGCCGTGCCAATAGGGCGCCTGGAACAGGATACACATGGTGGTATAAAGCAGGTTGCTGATGAAGGGATTCTCGCTGACCGCCAGGCCGTGGGCTTTGCTGATGAACTCCGCGCCCAGGGCAATGCCGTCCGACGGGAAAACCAGCGACAGGACCGAGATGAGCAGCACGAACGCGATAATGATCGGGCCAAGCACACCGTTGACGTTGAGCAGCTTTTTAAGGCCGAGCAGACAGGTAATAAAGACCACAATGCTCATCAGGATGCGGCCCGGGATGGTACTGTCCATATTAAAATACTGGGCGAAGTTCGCGCCGGCGCCGGCGATCATAACCGCCGCCATACCGAGCAGATAGGCGATGTTGAATACCCAGACGATCTTGCCGATCACCTTGCCGCAATAATGCTGGTAAACGTCATCCAGTGATTTGAGGCCATATTTGCGGGTATCCATAATCAGCATCACGCCGAACAGCAGTGTGATGATCTGGGTGATCCATAGTCCAATCAGGCTGGACGGTCCGTGTACGACGAAATACTGCGTCAATTCCTGGCCGCTGCCGAAGCCGGAGCCCGCGGAAAGCGCACAGTAAGCGCCGCCCAGAAACAGAACCTTGCCAATGTGGAAGTTTTTCCAGGACATACCTTTTGTCATGATCAGTGCCCTCCTCTTTTCTTTCTTCTTTCGTACTGTTAAAACGACTGCAGCTTGGAATAGGAGCCTTTGAGCGCGTGATAAGTGTTCTTATATACCTCGTAGACATGGTTATACTGCGCGACGTTTTCCGGGATCGGAGTTGTCTCAATCGCATTGCTGAGCCAGTCCCGGTAGAAGGCTTCCTCATTTTCAAAAATCCCCACGGCCATAGCGGCCACATATGCGCCCGCAAATGTTTCGTCCGCACCCGACACGTAGGATTGCGGCACACCCAGACAGTCGCTGGTCATCTGGCGCCAGAGCGGGCTCTTGGCTCCTCCTCCGCCGACAGCCAGCTTTTTGACCGGAATCATTTTCCCCTCCGCCTCCATGCCCTCAAGCGCGTGCCGCACCGACAGGCAGAAGGACTCCATGATCGCACGGTAGACATGGGGCACCTTGTGGTTGAGGTCGAGCCCGTAGAGCACGCCGCGTGCGAAAGGGTCGTTGTCCGGGGTGCGTTCGCCGTTCAGGTGCGGCAGGAAGATGAGCTTGTTCGACCCGATGGGGATTTTCTCCGCCTGCTTATCCAGATACTGCAGCGGGCTCATGCCCGCGGTTTTCGCTTCTTCGCACTCCTGCTTGGCAAAGTTTTCGCTGAACCATTCGAGCAGCACCCCGCTGACCGGGAAGATCGGCCCCATGAGCACCGGGTCGCCCTTGCGGCCAACCTGCGAGGGCTTCGTAAGGAAGCTGACCGCCGGTTCCGCGCAGGCCAGCAGCGTTCCGACCGTTCCGAAATAGAGCACCGCGTCGCCCGCGTTGCGCAGTCCGGAAGCCATCTGGGAGAGATAGAAGTCGCCGGTGCCGACCAGCACGCGGGTCGCCTTGGTAAGGCCGGTGGCGGCGGCGGCCTCGTCGGTGAGGCTGCCCGCGATCTCAAGCGGTGAGTACACCTCCGGCATCTCGCACTTGTCAAGTCCCATCGCATCGAATGCCTCGCGCACATAGCAGCGTTTCTCCCGGTCAAAGAGCGGGGTCATCCAGCAGGAGGTGTTGAAGTCGATGCAGTAATGCCCGGTCAGCCGGTAGCAGAGATAGCTGTGGGCAAAGAACACCTTACGGATGCCTGCAAACACCTCCGGTTCGTTCTCTTTCACCCAGAGAAGGTGCGGCAGCAGATAGGTGTTGACCCCCACGTGATCCCACGGCGTCAGTCCAAAATCCTCGAGCCTGCCTTTCGGTCTGCGGATGTCCGACTGGGTAATCCCCATCCGCAGGGGTTTTCCATTTTCGTCGGTGATCCCGATGGACGGCGACATGCCGCTCAGCATGACCGACTGGACTGAGGCGGGATCGATGGCGGATTCGGCCAGCACGCGGCGGATGCATTCCACCCCGTCTCCCCACCAGTTCTGTTCCATATCGTGCTCGGACCAGCCTGAAACCGTTGTCTTCATCACATGCATGACCGCATGCTGCGCCAGGACTTTCCCTGCTTCATTCACCAGGGAAGCCTTGGTATTGGTCGTGCCGACATCGACGCTAATGAATGTCCGCATTTGACTGCCCCTCCTTTATTGATTCTGCCTGTAGACCTCCATCGCCTCATCGACCGAGGCGTCACCATGGACGATGGCCACGATCGCGCGGGTCATTGCAACGATGTGTTCATCCTGCCAGATCTGCCGGCCAAAAACCGGGCCCGCCGCGCCCGCGTCCATCGCGTCGCGCATGATCTGAAGCGTATCGCGCGGCGTTGCGGCTTTGTCCCCGCCCGCGATGATGACCGGGACCGGGCAGCAGGAGGTCACCAGCTTAAAGCTCTCTTTATCCCCAGTGTAGTCGGTTTTGACCATATCCGCGCCAAATTCCGAAGCGATCCGGGATTCGGACGCGACCACCTCCGCTGAATACGGATCCGCTACATGCTCCGCCTTGCAGGCGTGCATCTCCGCGATGCTGGGAATACAGTATTTATCGGCCTGTGCCGCAACGCGGCCGATGGCCGCCAGGGTCGGGCCGTCCACCGGCAGGCCGGGGAACGAATAGGTGATCACGCCGTCCGCGCCAAGCCGCAGCGCATCCTCCACTGTGAATACCTGGTGCCATTCGGTGTAGCTCTCCCACGGCTCGGTGAAACGGCTCGCGCCGGTGTCCAGCCGCAGGATTTTGCTCACTTTCCCATTCATCAGGTATCCAAAATTCTTGATGTTTCCATAGGAGGTCATGATGGCGTCCGCGCCGCCTTCGATCACCGCTTCAATGACCCGTTTCTGATCGTGGAGCCCATTGACAAGGCCGTTCATCCGCGCGTGATCCAGCGCGATCATGACCACCTTGCCATCGGGCTTTAAAATCCTGCTCAAAGTCGGTTTGACATATTTCTGCTCCATGTTTTTTCGCTCCAATCTATGTATTGCTTCCTATTATAAGGATGAAACGCCAAACTCTTTTTTCAGAAAACGCAGTGACTCTTCCAGGTCGCTGTCGAGCCGCGCCTCGTCCGCGCCGTCCGAAAGATCGCGCCAGACGCCGATGTCGTCGCCCACCGGGCAGTTGTGCAGCACGAACGGCTCCATGACCACATCGCCCGAAAAATCGATGTCCCGCAGCCCCTGGCCGATTTCCTTCCATGGGATGTGGCCCTTGCCCGGCACCTTTCGGTTGGATTCACCGATGTGCAGGTGGCCCAGATATCTGCCTGCCGTGCGGATCGCGTCTCCGATGTGATCCTCTTCGATATTCATATGGAAGGAGTCCAGCATGACAAAGACATTTTGCTTGCCGACCTCCTTCACATATGCGGTAGCCTCTTCTGAGGTGTTGAGCAGGAAGCATTCGAACCGGTTCGCCACCTCCAGCATCAGCTGCACGCCGTGATCCGCGGCCGCGTCCGCGATCTCCCGCAGGCTCAGGATGCTGCGTTCCCGGTGAGCTTCTTTGGTGGTTCCCTTGCGCACGGCCGTCTCCGGCCAGCAGCTGTACATCATCCCTGCCAGTTTATGGACGCCCGCGCGGTCGAGACATTCAAAGGTGCGCTTTAAATATTCGATGCCCGCGCGGCGGATCTCCGGATTTTCCGAAGCGACATTGCGCTGCGGCGTGAGGCCGCTGCCCGCGGTCAGGCGGATGCCGCAGTCGGATGCCAGCGAGCGAAGGTCCGCGAGCTTTGCCGCATCGAGCGCAGCCAGGTCGACGGCGTTAACCTCCAGGACGTCAAACCCCATCCGGGAAGCTTTCCTGCATTTTTCACAGGTCACTTCAAACGGATCGTTCCACTGCCTGCCCCAATAGACGTGGTAAATACCGAACTTCATTGTGCTCCTCCTTTTTGTTGTTTTTTCTTTAATATAGACCCTAAATATTTGTTTGTCAATATAAAAACTTAAAAAATAAAGATAAATAAAGAAATTCACAAAATACAGCTTGACAAATAGGTTGTTATGACGTATTCTTAGTCTCAAGAAACTGTTTTTTCAAAAAATAAAACAGAAAATAAAATAATCTTACAAAGATCAGGAGGAGATTGCCGTGATTGCTGTAGAACGCCAGCAATGCATCATCGATGCGCTCCATCAGCGGAACGTCGTCACGGTAGGTGATTTGAGCCGGGAACTGGATGTCACAGAGGAGACCATCCGCCGCGACCTGGATAAGCTGGAAGCGCAGGAGGTCATCTGGAGGGTTCATGGCGGCGCCTATCTGCGTACCCCCACCAACGGCGGAGACGTCCCCGTGGATACCCGCAGAAATATGTGTACCGAGGAAAAAACCCGGGTGGCCAAACGCTGCATGGATTACATCAAGGACGACGACGTTTTGATGCTGGACAACAGCACTTCCGTGCTCCATCTCGCAACCGAGCTCAAGTCATCCAACAGGCGTGTAACCGTCATCACCAACTGCCTTGCCATCATAGAGGAATTGACCGGCTGTTCCCAAATCGACCTGATCCTGCTGGGCGGCACGATGAACCATTCGTCCAGGGACTTTTCTTCCACCGTTACGCAGAAGTTCCTGGATCAATTTCATGCCAAGAAAGCGTTTATCAGCTGCTCGGGAATCAGCACTGCAAGCGGGCTCACCGACTATAACGAGAATAACGCCGCCATCCGCAGGAAGATGCTTTTAAACTCCGACGTGCGCTTTTTCATGTCTGACACCACCAAAGTCGGAAAGAGCATGATCCATGTGGTGGGGGAACTCGGCCTGCTCGACTATGTCATCGTGGACCGGCCGGTTGATCAGGATTTTCAGGATGCGCTGGAGGCGCATCACGTCACCTTTGTAAGCTGCAAATAGCCATCTTTAAAACGGTATTATGAGAATCAACTGAAAAGTGACGCCTTGAGCGGGCGCCGCTTTGATAAGATGTGTCCAAAATGAAGCCCATGAAGCCCATGAAGCCCTAAAATAATAAATGAGGAGGTATCTGTCATGAAGTTCGGTATCTGTTATTCTTATTTCCAGCACAGCTGGGACGGCGGTTTTGAAACCTATCGCGACGCAATTCCCAAGGTGGCCCGGCTCGGATTCGAGACGCTCGAGGTCGGCACCACCGACCTTGCCGCCATGTCGGATGATCAGCTCGAAACCCTGCGCCGCCTGTGCGAAGAACACGGGATTGCCCTCACCGCCGGCGGCGGCATGGGAAAAGCGCATAACGCCGCTTCAGAGGACGAATCGATCCGGAAAAATGGCGTCCAGCGCCTCAAAAGCTTCCTGCCCGCCATGCAGAAAGCAGGGGTCAAAAAGATGTGCGGTGTTTATTTCGGCTACTGGATGTACGACTATTCACAACCGGTGAACAAGCCTGCGGCATGGGCACAAAGCGTAAAAAGCATGCGCGAGATGGCTGATGCCGCCGCGCAATACGGCATCGAGCTCATGCTCGAGGTCGTAACCCGCTACGAGCACTTTCTCCTCAACACCGCCGCCGAAGCAGTCCGTTATGTACAGGAGGTGGGCCGTCCAAACGTTAAGATCCTGCTGGACACCTTCCACATGAACATCGAAGAGGATTCATTGGCCGGCGCAATCCGCACCGCTGGAAAACACTTGGGGCACATGCACATTGGGGAGGCCAACCGCAAGCTTCCGGGCAAAGGACGCCTGCCGTGGCGGGAGGGCGCGGACGCGCTCAAAGAGATCGGGTACCAGGGAGATCTTGTGATGGAGCCCTTCGTCCTGAGCAACTGTGAAGTGGGCGATACACTCTATCTATTTCATGACCTTTCCGACGGGGCAAGCGACGAACAGCTCGCTGAAGATGCGGCCGACTCGCTGCGTTTTGTCAAAGGGCTTTTCGTATAAGAACATTTCGATCGACTTCAAATTTCGATATCTTCCATGCCTAGAAAAGAAGCCGGCTGCTTTTGCTGATGTGTGATAAAGAAGTAGTAGAAGTGTAAAAAATTTTGCCGTTCCTATCCGGCGTTTGCGCATTGCGCCGGATAGGTCGGGCGGTCATTCGGGCAGGTCTACCTTGCCAACGAAAGAGTAATAAATATCAATGTCCTGTCTGCGTGTGCCGTTCTCGTCATAGCTGCACTCATGCACAACGATTTTCTCCACAAACTCACGCAAAAGGGTAGGGGTAAGTTCTTCAAAGCTGGTGTACTTGCGGACAACATTCATAAACTTTTCTGCGTTTACCGTGGCTTCCTGCGCTTTGGAAAGCTCTGCCCGGATAGCGGCGGCTCTCTCTTTCAGTTCTTTCTGCTCGGCTTCATAGTCTGCCGACAGCTCCGTGAAACGCTCGTCTGAAATGCGCCCGGTCACGCTGTCCTCATACAGCCGCTTGAAGATAGCGGATAACTCGCTGATACGCTTCTCGGCGGCTTCCAGCTCCTTTTTCCTTGCGGCGTTCCTGCGCTTGCCCCCGTCCTCGTTCTGCTCGATCAGCAGCTTCATAAACCGGGCTTCGTGCTTCGCTGCATAGCTGGTGACTTTCCGCAGATTGTCGGTCACTCCGGCGGTCAACAGGTCGGTGCGGATAAAGTGCGCCGTACAGTCACGGGTACGCTTCTTGTAGCTCCCGCAGATATAACAATCCTGCTTGCGGGTGGCGTTCTGGTAACGCTGCTGGTAAAGGACGCTGCCGCAGTCGGCACAAAAGAGTATGCCGGAGAATAAGCCCACTTCATCATAGCGGTTCGGGCGTTTGCGCTGCTTGCGTAACTCCTGCACACGCTCCCACATCTGGGTGTCAATGATAGGCTCATGGTGGTTCTCGAAAATCGCCTGTTTCTCAATGGGGTTCTCTACGCTGTGCTTGGTCTTGTAGGACGGCTTCTCCGTCTTGAAGTTTACCAGACAGCCCGTGTACTCCCTGTTTTCAAGGATATGTACCACGGTATTGGTCGCCCACTTGCACTCATAGCCGGGGTGGTAGCGGCGGGTGCTTCCCGTCCGACGGTATTCCAGCGTTCCCGGCGTGGGGATCTCCTGCTCTGTGAGCATACGGGCTATCTTGGTCGGCCCGTTCCCGGCAAGGCACAAGCTGTAAATCTGCCGCACAACAGGGGCGGCTTCCCCGTCAATGATAAAATTTTCGTCCTCGTCCATAAAGTAGCCGTATACGGGTTTGCTCGTGACGGGCTTCCCGCTCATACCCTTAGACCGTTTTACTGCTTTGATTTTCTTGCTCGTATCTCTCACCAGCCATTCGTTAAAAATGTTCCGCAGAGGGGCAAAATCATTGTCGCCCTGTGCGCTGTCCACTCCGTCATTGATAGCGATAAAGCGGACGCCTTTCTGTGGGAAAATCATTTCCGTATACATTCCCACTTGCAGATAGTTTCGCCCTAACCGTGACATATCCTTGACGATAACGGTGCCGACTTTTCCGGCTTCAATGTCCGCAAGCATGGCTTGAAAACCGGGTCTTTGGAAGTTCGCCCCAGAATAACCGTCATCTGTGTACCATTGCAGATTGGAAAAGCCGTTCTGCTTCGCATAGGTTTCAAGAATACGCTTCTGGTTTGAAATAGAATTGCTCTCACCTTGCAGCTCGTCCTCGTGGGATAATCTCGGATAAAGGGCGGTAATAAGGTTTCGGGTGGTCTGTCTTAACATAGTGTCCTCCATTTCCGACAGCCAGCCCCACTATTCCGTATGACTATCATACCACACGCCGGGGCTGGCTGTACAGTCCTTTCTGCTTCTTTACGTCCCGTCAAATTGCCGATTTTTGTGTAGCAGCTTCCGCTTCCAGCACTTTCAGCATTTTATCGGCGGCGGTGGCGGTGGTGTCCTGCTTGAAATAGCCGGAAACGACAAGGACAGAATTACCTATGCGGATTTCCGTCACGCAATCCGGGCGGCGGGTGCTGCGGTCATTCTTTGGGGTGTTGGTCATAGGCGGCTCTCCTTTCTGTTCATCAGCTTTTTCAGTTGTCCCATTTTCTCCTGCGCCGTGGCTTTTCGGAAGTTGCTCCCGGTAAAGCGGACAGGAGAACACATTTCAATCAGACGGTCATAAATGCGGGCGTGGGCGGTGTCCTCCGGGTGCTGCAAGTCCTCCAGCGTGAGATTAGTCGTGACGATCAGCGGCCTGCCGCTGCGGTAACGGCTGTCAATCACGTTGTAGACCTGCTCTAAGCCGTATTCCGTTCCCCGTTCCATTCCAAAATCGTCAAGGATAAGCAGCGGGAAGCTGCAAAGTCGGGAGATATATTCATTCCTGCCCTCAAAGCTGGCGGCAAGGTCACCCAATATCAATGCAAAGTTTGTCATGCACACGGGGATTTCACGCTCCATAAGGGCATTTGCGATACAGCCCGCAAAATAGCTCTTGCCTGTGCCAACGCCGCCCCATAGCAGATAGCCAATGTTGCGCTCTTTCATGGTTTCCCAGTTCTCCACATAGAAATGGGCGTGTTCCATTTGCGGGCACTTGCCGTTGTCGTTCTCAAACGTCCAGCCCTGCATAGCCGGGTCTGTAAAGCCCCGCCGCTTCAACCGCTCGACAGTTTCAAGGTGACTGCGCTGTTTCTCTGCGGCTTCCCGTTCCTCACGCTCTGCCCGCTGGCAGTCACATTCTGCCGGGTGGCGGTCACGCCCCAGCCATGCGGCGGTTTCTTTGGGGAAATAGCCCTCTTTGGGCTTGTGGCACTTCCCGCAGTATAAAAGCCCGTCCTCGCCGGTGTAGTCCTCCGGCTCCGGCGTGGTGTCGGTCATATTCAAAATCATTTCATCAAATCCATTCGTCATAAGCTCTCGCCCTCCTTACAGGTATAATCGGGTATGCCCTTTTTCGGGGCTTTCTTGGCTGCGTCCTCCTGCGCCCACTTGAAAATCGTGGCTGCATGGCTCTTGTATTTCCTCCCGCTGGAAGCGATATGGCAGGATAGGCGGTCAATGTAATACTCCCACTTGCCGGGAAGCTCTGTTTTCAGCCCGTCAAGCTCCGTATCGGAAAGAATGACATTGTGGTATCTGCCATAGGCGGCGGGGGCGGGGTGTCCCGTTTCTAACTCTCTCTCTTTTTCTATTTCTATATCTATCTCTTTCTCTATCTCTATCTCTGGTGGACAAATGTCCGCTCGATATGGTGGACATTTGTCCGCCCCTGTCTGCGGCAGGGCTTTTTGTTCCTGCAAAGCCAGCCGCGCCCTGCGCTTGCGCTCCCCCTCGGTAGAGGACTGGCCGATTAAAAGCTCAATGTTGCTCATGTAGAGTGCGCCGCTTGGCAAAGGCTCCACAAGCCCCAGCTTCATAAAGATTTTCAAAGCTCTCTCTACGGTACCTACCTGCTGGCGGGTAATGGTCGCAATCATCTGGGCGGTGTAGGGGATATTCTCGTCAAGCTGCAATTTCCCGCCGTTTTTCAGCGATTTCAAGTACAGCTTCAAGAGAATGTTGGAATAGATAACGCCGTCCTGCATACTTTCCAGCAGAACGATTGCATCATCGTCAAAATAGCTCTCTTTCAGCTTGAGGTAGTAATATTTGCGGTTATCTGCCATAGGCTGCGTCCTCCTTTTTCCAGCGTTTGGAATAATAGCGAGGGCATAGTATGATAACCGCCCGGAAGCTCTGTTTGCAGTCACGGGTGCAGCCCCGGCATAGGTCGTTGTAAGTGATACGGTTGCGGTGGTTGAGGAAGAAAGACCATTCCAGCCGCCGCTTCTTGCTCATTCTCGGCAATGGTAAGCTCCTTTCTGCCGTTCCTATCGGTGTAGCGGGATAGGGGGCATTTTCTGTATGTTCTCGGTATCATTTTCGGGCTTTTTCTGCCCTGTAAGCCCCGTTTGGAAGTCGGGGAGTATTGCGGTAAGGGTTCATATCATACCTGTATTTTTGTAGGGTTTCGGTATCATTTCGGGGCGGTCTTTAACGCTCCTGTTCACGCTTTTTCTGCTGGCTCGGTGCGCCCCTTAAAATCTGGTCGATATTGCGTCTGACTGTCTGAAGCTCCTGCGCCCGCTGGCGTTTCTCCCGGTAGTCGTTATATCCGGCGTTCTTCTGGACGGTAAGCTGCTCAATCTCCCTTTGCAGGGCTTTGCTGGCTGGCAGCTTGGTTATTCCATGCTCCCGGAAATAACGGGCGGCTGTGTCCGCTATGATAAAATCGCTTTCGTGCTGTTCCCGGTAGGCTCTCCGGGCTTTCTCCGATTTCTGCGCTTTCAGACCGTCACGGGCGGGCTTCGTGCCGATATAGCCCAAAAGGTTGCGCTGCAATTCCTTTTTCTCCCGGATAGCGGCTTCCAGCCCTTTCAGTCCGGCAAGGCTCTCCTGCGTGGCGGTGTTGGCTGCGGAAATGGCAGCGTCCAGCTCGTCCGGGGAAGAAAAGCCATACTGCTGGTAGAGCATGAGGGTAGCCGACATCTGTTTGAGGTTGTGCATGGTCGCCCACTTCTCATAGCCCCGTCCTTTCCCCTCGGCTCGCTTGGCGGCTATGTCTACCATGCGCTGTACAGCGTCATTGTTCGGGGCGTTTTTCGCTTCTTTTTTCGTCCGTAAGCGGTCTTTGATACTGCCGGGGTATTCCGCTATGGCTGCGGGTTTTTCGGCGGCTCTGGCGGCGTTCTGCTCCAAAACGGAGAGGACAGCAGCCCGGTCAAAATCGTCCCCCAGCTTCCGGGCGGTAATTGGCTTCGTCCTGTCCGGCGTGAGGTAACTTAGCCGCCCCCGGCTCTCCTTGACGGTCACACCATGCCGGAGAAGCAGGGCGGCAAACTCATCAAAGCCGGAAGCAGCGGCAAGGGCTTCCCGGATAGTCCGGCGCAGCTTCGCCTTATCCGTTTCAAACTTGGTCTGCCGGGGCGCGATACCGTCCGCAGCAATAGGGGCGTTGGCTCTGTCAAGGGCAGCCTGTCCTTTCTTCTGCGCCCAATACTCACGCTCGGTAATGCGTTCTTTGCTGCCGTTCAAAAGGTCTATCTGGTAAAGCCCCTCGCTGTGGCACATCTCCATGACTTCGGCTTTCAGATAGTTCATAGCTGCGTCCGTACAGCGGTGCTTGCAGCCTGCTTTCCTGTCCGCTGGCCTGTCCATGTGGGGCAGCATGGGAACCTCCGCAATCCGCAGACTGTTAATGACGATATGCACATGGATATTTTCGGTGTGGCTGTGTCCGTCCGGGTGGGTGCAGACAAGGGCCTGGTGTCCGGGGAAATGCTCGGCGCAGAACTTCTCGCCCAGCTCCTGCGCCCGATCAACGGTCAAGCCGTTGTCCGGGCCGTCCCGTGGGTCAAAGCTGATGATGTAGTGGTGGCTCTTTACGTCCTCCCGTTTCTGGTTCTTGCCGTAGCGGAGATTGGAGCGCATACAGGCAACGGCAAAATCCTCCCCGCCACAATTCAGAGAGGATATGCGGTAGTCTACCCTCGGTATGAGCCGCCCGTCTGCGTCAAGGGTGGGCTTCATGGTAAACTCGTCATGCTCGAATGTGAGGTATTTTTCAGCGTCCCCGTAGTTGGCATTTTTAGAGCTGATATGTTTGAGTATCGCCAACGGCTTCACCTACTTTCTGCAAGACTTCAAACTTCAAGGCGGCAAGGTCGGCGGCGGCTCCCCGCACTTCCTTTTCCAGCCCCCGGTAGGGGCTTCCGTATTCGTTCAGGCTCCGGGCAATCTGGTTTAAGTTGCCGCCGATTTTCCCGTACTCTGCCGTGAGCTTGGAGAGGGCGGCAAGCAGCCCGTCATTGACCGGGGAAACGGTGACAATGGGGCGTATGGTCGCTTTCCGTATGGCTTGCCGGATAAACTCGGACTGGCTGATTTCATAAGCCGCCAGCCGCCCGGTGAAGTCGGCGTATTCTTCATCGGTCATGCGGGTCTTTACCACATGACGGCGGTGGGGCGTATTGTATTTCTTTCGCATGGTCTGTGACCTCCTTTCTCGCCCGACAGGGCGCATAGCAGGGTTTGGGGAAGGCACTCCCCAACAAGATTCCCGCAGGGGCAAAAATAAGCGGAGAGCGAATTTTGGCACCTCGGTAGAATCTTGCTCTGAAAAACTCCGGCGTTCCCCGGCTCCCGTCCTTTCCGCTAACAAAACGTTTCAAAAGGGCTTTGCTACCCGCTATTCCGGCTTATCTTGAAAATTTTCCTTTCACTACCTACAACACCACGCAAAGCAAAATGGACGGAGATTTTTAGAATTTCCCCTCTATTCCCTACAACACCACGCAAGCCGGAATAGGCGGACAATGGCAGTATTTTTTTCTTTGATACCCTCTACGGATAAGTAAGGGATTTTGCCAACTGCGGCGGCTATTTTCCCTTTTGTTTTTTCATACTGGGGATTTTCAAAAATGCCAAACAGGAACGAAAAAAAGCAGCAAATCTGTTGAATAGATTTACTGCTTTCTGGTTGCCGGCGAAGCGGCGGTTATTCAGTTGTAGGCGGTAGGGCTATCTCCCAAAGCGGAACTTGAAAATAGCTGTGAGAAGCGTCTGGGTGATGTAGTCCTCTGTATCTTGGTCTACCCGTCCATTCACACGGGCGGCACATTGTATGCGGCGGCGGTAATACTGCAATACAGTTCCCACCGCTTCCGGCTCCCCGCTGGCGGCTTGGACGATTGTTTCATAGGGGAGAAGCCTATTATTTCTCATATGCCATTCCCTCCATTTCCGCTTGGAGCTGCCGTAGGGCTTTTCGGATATGGTAGCCCGCTGTGCTGCGGCTGCGCCCGTACTGTCTGCCAATTTCGTGCTGTGGAATACGCTTGAAAAAGGACAGGTAAATCATTTCCCGCTCCCGTTCGTCCAGCCGTGACAGGGCTTCCGCAAGTAAACCGCTGCTGAAAATGACCGTATCGCCGCAAAGGGTAAGTATGTATTCCTCGTCCGGCTCCGGGGCTTGGAAATATTCATCTGTCGTGCCTAAAGGGTAGTGCTTTTCGTCTGTGAGGTATTCAAGGGATATTTCTCTTTTGTGCTTCCTGCTCCGTGTCCTCGCTGCGTTGATCGTTGCATTTCGGATAACGACTTTGCAAAAGGCATGGAAAGTGTACTCGATATGTTCCCGATATTCTTCTGTACAGGTCATGGAAAATCCCCCTTTCCTCCCAAAAGGGCTGTGGCTGGTTAGTAGTTGCTTTTTATGATAGTAAGGGGCGGCAGCACTTTAGGCTGTCGCTCCTTGACTGCCTAACTGCAAAACCGGGCGGGGCTGTCAACGGCGGGCGAAGCCCGTTCATCTTGACCGTTGACTGGCTCGGCCGGGTTTGCTATTTATCCGGCAAACTTGAATTTATTTTAAGCTATCACGTTTTACCTTTTTAAGCCTTACTATCATTACCATAGGAATTTCTTTATTGTTTTTGAAACATTCTTCATAAAATCCATCAATGACAAATCCAGCTCTGAAACAAAGGTTAAAAATATCTTGTATGGAACGATGATAATAAATCTGCTCCTCCGGCTGCCCTTCGATCGCTATATCATAGTAACTGTGCGGTGTCATATATTTTTCAGTCAATGTGATAAAACAAGGGTGCTGCGTTGCAAAGACAAAAATCCCGTTTTCCTCCAATAGTTCATAAACAGCCATAAAAAGCGGTTCAATATCCGTAATATCCATAATTGCCATATTAGAAACTGCTTTCGTAAAGGCTCGATTTCTTTTTAATCCTAATAAGCTTTCTCTATTGGTCGCATCCGCTACGCAAAACTCAATTTGTTTTGCATATTGTGATCGCCGTCTTTTAGCCAATTCTATCATTTTTTTGCTGTAATCAAAAGCGACGACCGAAGCGCCTCTCTGTGCAAGATACGAAGAATAATTTCCATTGCCGCACGCAATATCCAAAATGTAATCCGAAGGATCAGGAGAGAGAAGTTCCGTTACTTTGGGACGTACTACCTCTCTGTGAAATTCATTGGATTCGTCACCCATTGCATCATCCCAAAATTGTGCGTTTTTCTCCCAGATCTTTTTGCTTTCCTCTGTTCCCATGTTCTCTCCCACTCCCAAAATTTGCCTTTTTGCTTCCATTAAATCTTCCTTACTATATTCCATTGTTACCCTCCATAACTTCTGATTGTTGCCGTCTTGACTATTATGTATCTTTTCTTTCCAAAATGGTATAGGCTTTTATTTTTATAATGCTGCAAAACTTTTCTTCTGTAAGGTATTCAAAGGATATTTCCCTTTGCCGCCGCTATTGGAAAGCCAAAAGCAGCGGCTTTTTTACGCGATATGACCGAAAAGACTAGAAAGCAGGATATGTCATCATTTGTCATTTCTTCTCAATGTAATAACTGCATGGCATATCAAGCCAAATACAAGAGAAAAACAGCCACCGCCAAATAGTGATGCTCCCCACCCTGCACCCGACATTGTCATAAAACCGCCAACAAAGAAAATACCAATGCCAAGAAATATCCCGACACCATAAAAAAGTCCAATTGCCATATCATACTTATTAAATTGTCGTTTCTCTTTTTTTCACATGTTTCCATTTTTGTTATTACCTCCTTCGCAAAATCGTCCATGTGGACTCCAAAAAGAAAACAAATTTTTTTCAACGTATTTAAATCGGGTTCATTAACATCTCTCTCCCAATTCGATAGCGCCTGCCGGGTAACATTCAATTTCCCAGCCAGTTCTTCCTGTGTCATTCCCGATTGTGTTCGCAGATGACGTATTTGCTTTCCTGTTGTAATATCCGTCTGTTTCTGGTTCAAAATGGTTCCTCCTCTCTGATGCTGATTTTATCAATGATATTTCGCAATAGCCAGCAATGAACGTTTGCATTGCGCAAGATGTTACATTATCTTCTGAAACATATGCCGGATCTTGTCTAAACGGCTGTTCGGGCGGCGTGGCTGAAACACAGGCTCGCCGGAAGTTTCCTGATACCCTTTTAATTCTGTAATGCAGACACTTCTTCCATTTGTATAAAAATTCAAATCATTTCTATATTCACCAATACAACGGGCAGGGATTTCCCCCTTAAAAATAACTTCATCTTTTTCAAGTCTGGTTGATTCAATGATTGCGCAATACTTTGGTGCGTCATTATAAGCCCGTGAAAGATATTCCTGCGGTGCAAAAAGGGTAAAGGAAAGGTATGGTTCCAACAGTTGTGTTCCTGCTTTTTTCAATGCCTGCTCCAACACGACAGGCGCAAGAAAACGAAAATCAGCGGGGGTGCTGACCGGGCTGTAATAAACTCCATAATCAAAACAAATTTGGCAGTCTGTCACTCCCCAGCCATATAAGCCCTGCTCCATTCCATAACGCACACCCTCCATGACGGCATTTTGAAAACTTTGGTTTAAATAGCCGAGAGATACCTCGCTTTTATATTGTGTTCCGCTTCCAACAGGAAGCGGTGTTACAGTCAAACCAATAGATGCCCAAAACGGATTCGGCGGCACTTCAATATGAATCGTGTAGCTCGCTTTTTTTTGCGGTCTTTCCAGATAAATAACCGAAGGCTCTTTCATAGCCACGCCCACATGATATTTTTCTTCTAATAGCGAACAAATAACTTCTAACTGTACTTTTCCCAAAAAAGATAATATAATCTCATGTGTAACAGTATCAATGTCAAAATGCAAAAGAGGGTCTGTATCAGCAATCTCTGTGAGGGCATTTAACAGGGCTTCCCTTTGCTCCGGCTTTTGCGGCTCTACCGTTGTCCGAAGTAATGGCATGGGATTATCAATCCGTGTTTTGTGAGGCAGGAGTTTTTCATTTCCCAGAATGTCGTTCAGTTTCAAAGTATCATCAGCTAAAATAACAATTTCTCCCGGACAGGCATGGTCAACCGGGACGATTTCACCATTTGACGGAATACACATTTCTGTAATCTTTATTTTTTCCTTTTTTGACAGCAGCAGGGTATCCCGTAAATGGAGCGTCCCATGATACAGGCGTAAATAAGAAAGCCGTTTTTTCCGCTCTGTATACTCAACCTTAAAAACATATCCACATAATTCAGACTGAATATCGTCTGTTTCTGTAATGAAAGTTTCTGTAATCGCTTCAATCAGTTTTTCTGTTCCTAAATTGTCTTTTGCACTCCCATGATAAACAGGAAACAAAGAGCAGCATCTGGTTCTTTTGCACTTTTCATATTGTAATTCCTGTATATCCAAAGAATCCTCTGCAACATATCGTTCTAATAGTTCATCGCTTCCGGAAATAATCATATCCCATTTGTCCAAATCAGAAATATCGGTCATGGTTATCTTTGGCGACAGGGAAACCTCCTGCATGACAATCATATCACTGGTAAGTTTATCTTTAATGCTTTGGTAAACACGCCGCAGGTCGATCCCATTTTGGTCTATCTTATTTATAAAGATAATTGTCGGAATGTCCATTTTCTGAAGCGCATGGAATAATATACGGGTTTGTGCCTGTACGCCGTCTTTTGCCGAAATGACTAAAACAGCTCCGTCAAGGACAGATAAAGAGCGGTATGCTTCGGTTAAAAAATCCATATGACCGGGAGTGTCCACGATATTGATTTTATAATCATTCCAGCAAAAAGAAGTAACCGCTGTCTGAATGGTAATTCCGCGCTGCCGTTCCAAAATCATAGTGTCTGTTCTTGTAGTTCCTTTATCCACGTTTCCTTGTTCCGCAATCGCTCCACTGGTGTACAGCAGGCTTTCCGTCAATGTTGTTTTTCCTGCGTCTACATGGGCGAGAATTCCAATATTGATTATTTTCATGTGATTGTCCTCCTTTTACAGCCCCAAAAGGGCATAAAAATCCCCAGCAGTAAAATACTTTTACCACTGGGGATTATAATTTGCGGACATACACATATACAGCATACACCTGTTTGTGATTGCTGTATATGTGTATGTCAAAATTGATAAGGCAAAAGTATTCTTAAATTGGGTACAAAAAACCAAGCCCCCACAAAAGGGACTATCATAATCCTTTGTTCCCACTATTTGATTATAGTTTTATTTAAGAATACCTTGCCGCATATTTTTTACTCCTTTTTTGGAATGATGCTATTATATCACATTAGTTTTAGGAAAGAAAGTACCTAAAAGAAATTTTTCTTCCCCTTATATGTAACAATCATACCGACTTTCTGGCGTTCAGAATGGTTTCTGCTGTCTGCTGTGGTGTTTGGTTGGAATTGTCCAGCCAAAAGCCGATCCGTGGTGTTGTCTGCATAAATGTATCGTATAAGGTTTCAACCGTAAAGCCGGAATAGCCTGTTTTCTCCCTGTATCGTTCCCTTCCTTTTATTGTTTCCACATCTGGACAAAGAACGACAACCTCAACAGGGTATTTATGCGGCACAAAAAATATGTACATGTAACTAATTCAACACATTTATAATTTGAATAGGGACATTATAGCATTTACTAAATACAAATTCAATGTATACGGAAATAAAGATATAAGGAGTGGGAAGGATTCCGCCGTAGTCGGCATTGTAGGAAAATCCAAAAGTTTAGATTTTCCCACAATGCTTATCTTTTGGTCTTTGGTTCGGAATAGTGTAGTGCTGGCGGTCTATCTCTTGTTTTCGGTTGCTTGCTTCCTTACCGTACATGAGCATTCGCAGCCGGCTTCTTTTCTAGGTGCCGCCGGTCGTTTCCTCAATCCGGAATTTCTACAAATTATATAATTACTTCCTTCCAAATTCCACTGATTTTATGTATCTTTTTCATCTAAAAGCATAATCACTCAAGCGCTCTTTTATTAATCAGCAAAACGCACTATTCGCCCGTATTTATATACAAATTCTACAACATATTGCACATATTTCCATCGAAACATATGATCACTCCCCGCATTTTATTTTTTCAGCCGTACCGGATAAAATGGAAATAGCAAAGGAGGTTTTTCTCTTGGCGGTTCCGAAAGCAGCAGTCATCAATGATCTTTCCGGCCTTGGCAAATGTTCCCTCACAGCGGCGATTCCGGTTCTTGCCGCAATGGGTGTGCAGGCCTGCCCGCTTCCCACAGCCGTGCTCAGCAATCAAACCGGCTTTTCGAGCTACGACTGTGTAGACCTTACCGGGCACCTCGCTTCGTTCGCCGCTGAATGGAAAAAACATGGGGCGCACTTCGACGGGATCTGCACCGGCTTTTTATGCAGCCCGGGTCAGGTGCGCCTTGCGCAGGATTTTATTGATACATTCGGAGGGGTGCACACCCCGGTCCTTGTCGACCCGGTATTGGGCGACAACGGGAAGGTCTATCCGGTTTTTGATGAGGCGATGTGCCACGCGGTGAAAACGCTCACCGCACGGGCGGATGTGATTACCCCCAATCTCACCGAAGCCTGTATCCTTGCAGGCTGTGATTATCCCGGCGCGCAGGCCCAGACGCTGGAACCTATCTGGGAAATCGCCCGCCGCCTTTCCGAAACAGGACCCCGAACGGTTGTGATCACCGGCGTCCATCAGGGCGATTACATTCTGAATCTCGGCTACCAGGCGGACAGCGGGCAGCGTCTGACTGTCAAAACCAGACGGTTCGGCGGCGGATTTTCCGGGACGGGGGACATCCTGGCCGCTGTGCTCTGCGGCGGGCTCGTACGCGGCGACCCGCTGGGTCCAACGCTGCTAAAGGCGGCGGCGCTTCTGGAGGCCGCTGCCGCAGAAACCTGTGCCGACGGGAGCGATCCTAATGATGGGATTGCCTTCGAGCACCACCTGCATCTTTTAATCGAGGAGGAATAAGATTTGAATACGGTCAATTTGACCGCCGGGAGCCGCCGGACCTACCGTACGCTCACCGCAAGCGCAATGTTCGCCGCGATGATCACCCTGACCACCGCGTACCTGTTCCACATCCCCATCGGCTCAAACGGCGGGTATATGCACTTTGGGGATGCGTTTATCTATCTGGCCGCTTCGCTTCTGCCCCTGCCTTATGCCTGCGCGGCGGCTTCGATTGGCGGCGGACTTGCCGATCTCGTTTCCGGCGTGCCCGTCTGGGTGCTGCCCACCATGATCATCAAGCCACTCACCGCAATCTGGTTCACCAACCGTTCCTCCCGCATCCTCTGCCGGCGCAATGCGCTGGCTCTGCTGGCGGCTGGGATCGTCTCGAACGCGGGCTATTACCTGGCCGAGGCAGTCCTCTCGGGCAACTGGCTTGCTCCGTTGGCAACCCAGTGGGGCGGACTCTTGCAGTCAGGCGGCAGTGCCGCCGTCTTTGTGATTGCCGCCGCCGCGCTCGACCGGCTGGATGCTAAGAAGCGGTTTCATTTTTAAGGAGGAGAATACAGGATGGAAGAATTGTTATATACCTATGACGGCAAACTTTATATCAATCTGACCAACAAATGCCCCTGCCGCTGTACTTTCTGTATCCGTTCGCAGATGGATGGGCTCGGTTCCGCCCAAAGCCTCTGGCTGGAGCATGAGCCGTCCGCGGACGAGGTGATCGCTGCTTTCGCGCACTATCATCCCGCGGACTTTGATGAGATCATCTTCTGCGGTTACGGCGAACCCTTCTGCGCGCTCGACCGGCTCCTCGCAGTCAGCCGGTACCTGCGCGGTGTGAGCCGTGCAAAGATCCGCATCAACACGAATGGACTCGGAGACCTCATCTGCAAAAAAACGACTGCCCCGCTGCTGGAAGGACTTATCGATACTGTTTCGATCAGTCTCAACACCTCCGATCCACAGTATTACCTGCGGCTCTGCCGTCCTTCGTTTGGGGAAACGGCCTACGGCGCAATGCTCCAGTTTGCCCGGGACTGCAAACAGTATGTCCCGGAGGTGAAGTTCTCGGTGGTGGACGTCATCCCCGCCGCCGACATCGCGGGCTGCGAAAAAATCGCCCGGGAAATTGGAATTCCGCTGCGGGTAAGGCACTTCACCGAATAATATAGATGTGTAAAAGAGGCGTCCACCGGAAGGTGGACGCCTCTTTTGATCGTTGGGATCAAACCAGAACCTTGATGACGATCTTTTTGACCGGAACCGGATTTTCAACAGCGCAGCGCGGCTTATGGGCGTCCTCCGGCGCGACGATGACAAATTCGCCCGGCGTTAAAAGGACGTTGGCAACCTGCTTTGCAGCGGGTTCTTTAAAAAATACGATATCGTTTTCCGCATCGTACGCAGTATCCGCTTGCAGCACCTCGCTTGGGCAATAGGCAAAAATCTCCTCACCCGCGACCATGTACTGGATGTCAAAATATTTCTCATGCGCCTCAAAGCGCAGGGTGCTGGCCGGCGCAGTCTCATATTCCTGCACGCTGGCAAAAACCGTTTCTCCGTCGATCGGATACTTTCCCGGCGCAAGCGACGCGAGGTCCTCACGGCGCAGGAATGCATAGGCTTTCTGGAATCTTTCTGAGCAGAAGTCGTATTTTTCCGCAAGTGCAAGCTGGGTTGTCAACATAGTGAATTGCTCCTTTCTGAATAGGCGGTCCGATCAGAACCGCTTGATCCTCTCCCAAATCTCCTCGATGACCGGGATTCCATTTGCCAGGTTGTCCATCCGGGTTTCGTAATCCTTCTGTCCCGGATAGCGGATCTGCCCGCCTTCCCGGTCCGGCATACTGTCCGCAATGTCATTCACCACCGCGTCTACCATCGCATCGGTCATGTCCGGGGTGTTGAACCTGCCCGGATCGATCGCCAGCAGAAACTGGGACAGGCCGTATTCGTCTTCCCCCTGCCTGCCGATTTCGGTGACCGTGCGGCCGCCCGAAAGCATCGCCGCGACCAGATCCAGAGCGATGGAAATACCGGAGCCTTTCCAATAGCCCATCGGCAGGACGCGCTGGCTCTTTTCGATCTCGGCCGGATCGCAGGTGAGACGACCCTCCCCGTCGAACCCGCCCGGAAACGGGAGCGATGCACCGCTGCGCCTGTATTCCTCGATTTTCCCGTAGGAATACTGCGCCATCGCGCAGTCAACCACGACATGCCGCCCGTTTGCGCGCGGGACCGCAATGACAAAGGGATTGTTTCCGATCCGGCGGTCTTTCGCTCCCCACGCGGGCATATTCGGCTGGGTATTGGTCCAGCAGATGCCGATACAGCCCGCATTTGCGGCCTGCCAGCCATATGAGCCGCCGCGCATCCAGTGGCTGGTATTCTGGAGCGCGACGCATCCGATGCCATACCGGTGCGCCAACTCGACCGCGCGCGTCATGCAGATCTGCGCGTTCAGGTTGCCCATGCCGAGATTCCCATTCCAGCGTTCAACCGCGCCCACGCTTTCCATAAAGGTCGGCGCGGCGTCCACGTCGATGAGCCCTTTTTCAATGTAAGAGATCACACGGGGGAAGCGGTTCACACCGTGGCTGTAGATGCCGTCAAGGCTGTTTTCCGCAAACAGGGTTGCGCTTTTGCGGGCACGCTCCTCGGAAAAGCCGTATTTTATCAGTATGCGGGTTAATTCATTCACCATTTCGTCAAACGGAATTCTCATATCTGCCGCCTTTCTCCTCAATGATACCGCAATTCCGTTTGATGTGCAACTGTAAAACCAGCCGCGGCCATCCCGGTGGGGTGGCCGCGGCCGGTTTTATCCTTTTGTATCGATCCGCAGCGCTTTCTCCTGGGTTTCGATCGCCAGGCGCATCGCCTCAAAGGTGTGCTCCTGCGTGATAGCGTTTTCGGTTCGATCCAGACAGTCTCGGATCAGCCGCCCGAAAAAGACAAACCCAGTCTTTCCGGTCACCTGGGCGCGGTGTTCGCCTTCGGCATCCACCCAGATGACATGATCGCCGTCGTGCGAAACGGACACGTCGATATATTTGCGGATTTCAATTGATCCCTTCTCGCCCATCACAAAGACGCGCCCGTCCCCCCAGGCGCCCATCCCGTCCGGGGTGAACCAGTCCACCCGAAAAAAACAGGTCGCGCCGTTGTCCGCGAGCAGCACACCTTCTCCGAAATCGCAGAAATGGGGTTTGTCACGGTTGGCGTAATTGGCGACTGCGCTTTGCAGTACCGCCGCGGTCTTTGCGCCGCAGTAGGTCAAAAACTGTTCGATCTGGTGGCTGCCGAGATCGGTGATGATCCCGCCGTTTTCGCTTTCCTCGAAAAACCAGTCCGGACGGGTCGGGCGGTTGAGCCGGTGGGGCGCCAGGATCGTCACCTGCCGCACCTTTCCCACCGCGCCGGAGCGGATCAGCTCCTCGGCAAAGACCGCGCCCTCCACGTGGATGCGTTCACCATAATAGATCACATATTTTTGCCCTGTCCGCGCGCAGGCTTCCCGCGCCGCTGAAAGCTCCTCTTTTGTGAGCATTCCGGGCTTATCGACAAAATAGTCCTTGCCGTGTTCCATCACCCGCAGCCCCAGGGCACAGCGGCGGCTTGGGCGGATCGCGCTGGCAATCAGCCTGGCGTCCGGATCGTCAAGCACCTGCGCTTCATTTTCGGCGGCCTGCGCCTGCGGGTAACGCGCAAGGAAAGCCCGGACCTTCTCTGGGTCCGGGTCCCAGACTTTATTGAGGGTCGCTCCCGCCTCAAGAAGGCCGTTGCAGATCGCATAGATGTGCCCGTGATCCAGCCCGATGACCCCGAATGGGAATTCACCCGGCCTGCAGGCCATCTCCACCCTGCCCTGTGAAACGGGAGCGTAGTTCATTCCGTCGGATTTTTGCATTATGATCTCCTTTTAGAGCGAACCGCCAACCTTGATGCCGATGTCGGCATAGTTTTCCACGCTCTTGGTTTTCTGATGGAACCTGACCGCCTTCTGCATGAGCCCTTCCTTTGTGTAGAAGGGGTCCTTTTCACTCATCGGGAAGGTGACTTTTTCCCCGAGGAACGCGGACTGATAGACCGCCGTGATGAACTCCACCGTCTTGCGGCCATCCACACCGGTAATCAGCGGTTCGGTCCCGTTTTCGATGGCCGAGATCATATTTTCAATCTGGCCGCAGTGATCCTGATACGGCAGGTCGGGGAAGCTTCTGAAAGTCTCCTCGATCTTCTCGCGCATCGGGTCGTTCGGCTCGGGATAGCCGTTTGGCTGCTGTTTGTCGGAAGCGACCTTGTGCGGGATTTCGATTGAGCCGTTTTCGCCGTCGATGATGATCTTCTGCTCCTCGCCATGGTGTAAAAGTGAAGCGATCATCGTGCCGACCGCGCCGTTTTGAAAACGCAGGGTTGAAATTGAAACGTCCTCGACCTCGCTGTTCTGGTGATTCTGATTCGAAACCATCGCGGAAATCTCCCGAAGGTCGCCCATCAGCCACAAAAACAGGTCGATATGATGCACCGCATGGATGAAGGTGCATCCGCCGCCCTCTTTCTCCCAGGTGCCGCGCCACCACAGATCATAATAGTTGTCCCCGCGCCACCAGAGCGAGTTTGCCTGCGTGAAATAAATCGGGCCGAGCACGCCGCTCTCCAGCAGCTTCTTGGTGCGCATGATGTCCGGTTTGAAGCGGTTCTGCGCGACCACACCGAGCTTCGCGCCGCCTTCCTTCGCCGCGGCGATCATCCGGTCGCACTGTTCGAGCGACGGCGCCATCGGCTTTTCGCACAGGACATGCTTGCCAGCCCGCAAAAAATCGACCGCCACATCGCAGTGCGCGGACGGCGGCAGGCAGATCGATACCAGATCGATATCCTTGCGGTCGAGCAGCGTCTTATAATCGGTGACCACGTCACAGGAAAGGCCGTATTTTTGACGTTTTGCTTCCGCCTTATCCTGAAAAATATCCACCAACGCGCGGATCTCGCAGCGGTCCGCAAGCGCCTGGTAGGCTTCAATATGGACGTTCGCGATATCCCCGACGCCCAAAATTGCAATTCCAAGCATAGAGATTCTCCTTCCGTTTCCGGGGTGTTCCCCGGCGTCTGCTACAGGGAAATCCGCTTCCCCAAAAGTGCGGACTGGTAAGCCGCATAGATGACTCGCGTGGTTTCATATGCGAGCGCGAAGCCTGATTCCGGGTTTGCCTTGTCGCCCGCAGCGCACATGAGAAAATCCTGCAGTTCACCCACGTATCCGCGGGCGTAAGACTCGTCAAGAAAAACCGACTGCCAGCCCCTGCGGGTCTCCAGCTTTTCGGTAAAGTATTCATTTTGCAGCTTTTCATCTTCCACATGGTAAACCTGCATCGCGTCATTCGGCGCGATGTTGCAGCGATGGGCGCCGCCGGTGGTGAAAACCTCCACCGTGTTGCGCACTCCACCCAGCACCATGTCGCCCGCGGTCACGCTCCCTTTGGTTCCGTCCGAGAAAGTGAAGGTCACGTTTGCAAGGTCCTCCACATCCTTCGGGCGCGCGCTGATATGGCGGCGCTCCTGTTCGGTAAGCGCAGGAACAAGATAACCCATGTCGCCCATGACATCTACGACGCCGCAGTTTCCCGCCTGCGCCCCTTTGAGATAGAGAAGCGCCGAAAGCGGATGGCAGCCCTGCCGGATGAGCGACCCGCCGCCGTTCGCGCTCCAGAGCGCGGCGTGCGGCGCGTGCGAACCGCTGTGGGATTCCTCGCCGCGCAAAAACAGCACCTTGTCTCCCGCCGCCTTAATCAGGCCGCGGCTCTTCTGCACCGACGGCGCATAGACAAAATTCTCCGCGTAAAAGAAATGTTTCCCGCTCGCGTTGACCGCTTCGCGCAGGCTGTCGAGCTCCTCGGTCACATGTTCGAGCATTCGCGGGTCCTGTGGATTCCCAAACCAGCCGGTCAGCGGCTTTTCGCTGATCACGTGTTTTTTTGCCGCGAGCGCTTCACGGATCATCGAAACGTGCATGCAGGGCGGCGTGCAGATATCAACCAGGTCGATCTCCTGTGCCGCAAGCATCTCTTTCATACTGCCATAAACCGACGGTATCCCGTATTTTTTTGCAAAAGCTTTCGCGTCCGGCGCCGGGGAGGCCGCCGCGCAGATGCACGCGTCGTACCCATGTACCAGGCGGTACGCCTCCGCGTGCAGCGCGGCCGAAAAACCGGTGCCCACAAGCCCAATCCGAATTGTTTTCATATGGCTTTCCCCGCTTTCTTAAAATGTTCAGGCTGTTTTCGCCGTCTTTTTCCGTTTCAGTTTGTTGAACACACCGAACTGGGACAGAATCAGGCAGACGATCGCAACGATAAACAGGATGCTCAGCGGGCGCTGAAGCATCGGCATGAAGCTTCCGTTCGAGATGGTCAGCGCACGGCGCAGATTCGAGTCGGTCATCGAGCCGAGAATAACGCCGAGCAGGAACGGCGCGGCCGGGTATTCCGCCCAGGCCAGGAAGAACCCGACGATGCCGAAGAGGAACATGACCTTCACATCGAAGGTGATGTGGTTGATGACAAAGGAACCGACGATGCACAGGACATAGATGACCGGCATGAGCAGCTCTTTTTTGACGCCGAGGATCTTAACCGAGAATTTCGCAACGATCTGGGCAAGCAGCCACATGGCGATCGCGGCGAGAAACAGGTCGACACAGACCTGATAAAGGAATTCCGGGCTTTCGTTCATCAGGAGCGGCCCAGGACGGTAGCCATGCATCATGAACGCCGCCAGCAGAACCGCCGCGGGGGCGCTTCCGGGGACGGCCAGCGAAAGGATCGGGATGATCGCGCCGCCGATGCAGGAGTTGTTGCCCGCTTCTGCCGAAACCATACCCGCCATCTCGCCTTTTCCGAAGTTTTCCGGATGCTTGCTGCTCGATTTGGTCGCCCAGTAGGAGAGCCAGCCGCCGACGTCTTCGCCGACGCCCGGAATAATGCCGACGCCCACGCCGATAAGCGAAGAACGGATCAGGGCCATCGTATGGTTTTTAATGATCGAGAAGCCCTCCCGCATCTTGAAGGGGGACATTTTCAGGACATGTTCCTCGGTTTTCTTAAAGGCTTTGATGATCTCCGGGAAACCGAACAGGCCGATCATAATCGGAATCAGCGCCAGTCCCGCCATGATGTTGACGTTCCCATAGGAAAAGCGCGGGAATGCGTCGAGCTGGTCGAGCCCGACCTGCGCGATGAGCAGGCCAAGGATGCCGGAAATCCAGCCCTTGATGGCGCTGCCCTTTGAGGTGAGGTTTCCGCAGATGATGACGCCGAACAGGCTCAGCAGGAAGAATTCCCAGCTGCCGAACTGCAGGGACAGTTTGGTGAGCAACGGGGTCAGGGTGAGCACGCACAATACGCTGATGAGCGTACCAATGCAGGAAGCGGTCGTACACAGGAAAATTGCAAGGCCGCCCTTGCCCTGGTTTGCGAGCGGAAAGCCGTCCAGCGCGGTCGCCGCGCTCGCCGGGGTTCCCGGGATATTCAGAAGGACGGCCGCCTGGCAGCCGCCGGAAATCGAGCCGACATAGACGCCGATCAGCGAAATGATCGCGCTGGTCGGGGAAAGGCTGTATGTAAGGCCGGTCAGCAGCGCCACCGCCATGGTCGCGCTGAGTCCCGGAAGCATTCCCATAATCAGGCCTGCAAAGGTGCTCAGCAGCAATACGCCAATATTGATCGGCGTGAGCACAGTCGCAAACGACTGCGCAAGATACTGTAATGCCATTTGTTGTTATCCTCCTTTATGGTAACGGCACGCGGAAGCATACCTGGAAAAGTAATACGATCAACGCAACCGAAGCTGCCGATACCAGCAGGATCTTGACAAGAGAGCCCGCATCGAGAAAGTACATCAGCAGGAACATGAACAGGAAGGTGGCAATCCAAAACGGCAGGATCTCGATGAGGATGAAGGTGTAAACAGCCATCAGGACAACCCCGATGAACATGCGCATGGTGTTGGAGTCCTTGAAAATCCCGCTGAAATAGGTTTTGACCTCCGCCATGCGCGCGGAGATTCCCCCATCTTTCAGGCTGTAGCCGAAGAGCACCACGCTCAGAAGGCAAAGTACGCACCCCAGCATTGTCGGAACCAACGCGGGGGACAAATAAAAGACTTTTCCAGCCTCGTGATAGATGTGAATCCCTTCAAAGATCACATAGATCGAAAGCAGGAACATCACGACCGACGAGACAAAATCCAATCGCTTTTTATCGTTTTCCACGATCTCACTCCTTGTAACTGTCTAAAGAAAAGCGGCTAGAGCTTTTTAGACATCTAACCGCTTCATTTTCATTCCATCCGGGGCGCCCGTCAGGCGCCCCGGTCAAACTTCTTATGCGCGCGGGATGTCGAACTCTTCCGGAGAAATCGTCGCGACGCCGCAGTCGTACAGGGTCCAGGTGACAGTGGAGGCAAGTTTCTCGATGTAAGGCTCCGCCTCCGCGCGGCCCATTGTGTTGACGATAAAGCCTTTGGTCTTGCAGAAGGACAGGAAGTCCTCGCTCTTGACCGCCTCGTCAAACGCTTTGTCCAGCGCCTCGTAGACATAATCCGGCTGGCCCTTCGGGACAGCGATACCGGTGGTCTCGCCCATCGGCATACGGTCAGCCAGTTCAGGGGCAAATTTCAGAATCGACGGGATAACAGTGCCATTTTCCAGAGTGATGTCGTTTTCAGTGAAATTCGCAAGTGCGCGCATGTCGCCGGAAACGAACATATCCTGCATCTCGACAAGCAGCTGGCTGGTGAAGTCCACTTCGCCGGCGAGCGCCGCAGTGACAGCTTTACCGCCGCCCTCATACGGGACATGCTTGTAGGTCAGGCCGGTTGCCGCGCAGAGCACCTCGATTCCGATGTGTCCGCCGGATCCCATGCCGCCGGTACCGTCGGTGATCTCGCCCGGGTTCGCTTTCATTGCGTCAAGCAGATCCTGCGCGGTCTGATACGGAGAGTCGGCCTTGACGGCCAGGACGTTCGGGGTGAAGGTTGCGAGGTAGTAGTCCCAATCGCGCTGGGTGGTTTCGGTGTAGCCGAGCACGGGCATTGAGGTCAGCGCCAGCATGCCGTTGGCAAGGACGTTGTAACCGTCCTTTTCCGCCTTCATGACGGTCAGCGATCCGACCGATCCGCCGGAACCAGGGGTGTTGGTGACAACGATGTTGGTGCCCAGGCTTTTGCCCATGGCGTCAGCCAGCGCACGGCCGGTCAGGTCGGTGGACCCGCCCGGATTCCACGGCACAACCATGTTGATGTCGCGGGAAGGATACTTGTCCTCTTTGCCCATCATGTTGGTGACGACGAGCCCTGCGATCAGCACGACCACGACAACCGCGATCACGATAATCAATGATTTCTTCTTTTCCATTCTGTCTATTCCTCCTTATAATCTGTATACCGAACTGCCTTCTACTAAAAAGCAGCTTTGTATCTGTTTGCACGGCGCGGGCGGATTCTCGCTCTCGATGATCTCAAAGAGCATCTCTGCGGCCATTCTGCCAAGCCCGCCCCCGCCAAGGTCTACGCAGGTGAAATTGTTGGCTCCTGTGCGCGCCCAGTTTGGCGAACCGATGATGATGAGCGAAATATCCCTGCCGGGGACGATTCCATGCTGCGCCAGGTACTGTACGCCGCCGCGCGCCTGCACGTTGTAAGCATAGACAAGCGCTGTGGCATCCGGATGCTCAGCCAGCGCGCGCTGGGTGAGCTTTGCGCCATCCTGTTCGGTGAATAAGCCATTATAGGCAATACCGTCCTCCCGCGGGATACCTGCGCGTTCAAGGGACTCCCAATAGGCCTGTTCACGCTGCTGCAGCCCGCCGAAATCCGCTTCCCAGCCGATATAGGCGATTTTCCGGTGTCCATGCCCGATGAGATAATCGGCCGCGAGCTGGACGCTTTCGTAGTTCTGGGAAGAAACCCAAAAATAGTCCTCATCAACATCAAGCGATCGGTCAACCACCACAAGCGGCACGCCGATCTGGCGGATCTGTCGGGTATTTTCGCCGCCGCGCGCCGACGGGGTGATGATATATCCGTCGACCCGCTGCGCCTGCATGCGATTTAAGATCTCCGCCTCGCGGTCCGGGTCGTCAAAGGTGTTGCAGATGGAGAGGATGTAGCCGAACCGGTCGGCAACCGTTTCAATATCCAGCACCAGCTCGGTGAAGAACTGGTTGCGAAACTGCGGAACAAGCACGGCGATGATTTTGCGCTTCTTGCCGCGCAGCGAACTGGCCGCGCTGCTCTTGACGTAATTGAGTTCACGCGCGGCCTGTTCGACCCGGCGGCGCATATCCTCGCTGATATAGCGTTTTTTGGAATTGCTGAGTACGTAAGAAACGGTGGCGGCTGTGGTGCCGGCGCGTTGGGCCACATCCTTCAAAGTCGCATATTGTGCCTCTTTCAACAGCCACATCCCCCTTTTCAATAGGCAATCGTTAATCGGCAATCGTTTGCCTATTGCATATAAAATAAAACCTATCAACTTCCATAGGTAATTTTAAGGAGTTTGCATAGGTAATCGTTAATCTATCGTGCGCTTTAGTTATAGCCTATTTGACCGGCAATTGTCAATCAAAAAACAATCTGTTTTTTGATTTTCGTAACAAAATCTAGGCAACTATATTTTGCTTTAGCCAAAATTACCAGTTTTTTGCTATTCCACTTGTTTGATCCGCCATTCTTTTCCGGACAAAAAACTGGGCGCCCGATTGGGCGCCCAGTCTATCTTTCCCTTTCCCCACGGATAAACATCACACCGAATCCGGTGAACAGCAACGCGCAGCAGAACAGCACTGAACGCTCGGCATAAAGCGCCGCAAGCCAGCTGCCGAGAATCGCACCCGCGATAAAAAACAGGATGATCCCATAATATTGCAGACTCTTTTTGCGTTCCTGCGGGTCCCCGCTCACACAAAACCGGTAAATGAGTTCGGTCGCGCTGCGCAGATTTCCAGTGCACATGGTGGTTGCATAGGCGCTGCCGTTGATCTTTCGAAAACTCTCCACCTGCATGGCGCACAAGAAGGATATCGCAACATTGGCCAACACATCCAGATCCCCCCGTGGGAGAAATGCCACACCCGCCAGTACCAGGATTTCAACCGCGACGACAATCTGCCGCCAGTGCAGCCGGGGATGTTCTCGGAAGCGCCGTTTCACCAGCTCTGCCGCCAATACGCCTCCCGCGAAAGCCAGAATCGGGATAAGGTAATAAAACACTCTCCCAATGCGCATCTGCGCGAGATTCAATCCCAAAAGCACGATGTTCCCCGTTTGAGCATTCGCAAAAACCCCGCCGCGCAAGAGGTAGGTGTATGCGTCCAGAAAGCCGCCGACCACCGCCAGCAGCGCCCCAATCAAAAAGGATTCGGACATCTGCCGGTTTTGTTTTTCTGTCATTCCAGTCCCACCTTTTCCAGCTTTTTTTGCCGGATGTAATCCTTTTACAGTATACCGGAATCTGAAAATTTCGCAATCCCCGGAAATTTTTTTAAAACCTATTGACATCTCAGTTAGCGGATGCTAATATAAACGCATGGTTAGCTATAGCTAATCACGTGAAACACCGCTGTGGTTTCATACATGTATACCATCTCCTCTTTCTACAAGGGACGCCATTCCCTACCACAAAGGCCCGCAGCCGTCCGCAAACAGCGGCTGCGGGCTTCCTCCTTTTTTCGGAATCTTTCACAGAAAGCCGCGCGGCTTTCTGAAATATCCCCGTCCGTTCCGATTACCCAAGCGCCACATCGAGGATCATCATGATCAAAAATCCTGCCATGACACCGAGCGTCCCCACATTTGAGTGATCGCCCAGATGCGCTTCCGGTATCAGCTCCTCCACCACGACATAAAGCATCGCGCCCGCCGCAAAAGAGAGCAGCCACGGCATCAGCGGCTGGATTCCGCCCGCGATCAGTACGGTCAGAACACCAAAGACCGGTTCCACAAAACCGGAAAAGCTGCCATACAGGAACGCGCGGCCCGATGAGGCCCCTTCCTGCCGCAGCGGCAGGGAAATCGCGGCGCCTTCCGGGAAATTCTGGATGCCGATGCCGATTGCGAGCGCCATCGCCGACGCATAGAGCGCCGGGTCATTGCCGTGCTGCGCCGCAAGCGCAAAGGAAAGGCCGACCGCCATCCCTTCCGGGATATTGTGAAGCGTGACCGCCAGTACCAGCAGCGTGGTGCGTTTCCAGGAGGAGGACATCCCCTCCGGATCGCGCGCGTTCGGATGCAAGTGAGGAAGCAGGCTGTCCATCGCCATCAAAAAGGCAACTCCCAGCACAAAACCACCCGCGGCGGGAATCCATCCAACCATCCCGGATGCTTCGGCCTCCTCGATTGCCGGGATCAGCAGGCTCCAGACCGAAGCCGCAATCATCACTCCGGCCGCAAAGCCCAAGAACATCCGCTGGATGCTCATATTCACCTTGCTGCGGAAAAAGAACACCACCGCCGCGCCCAGTGAGGTCATCAGGAAGGTGAATCCGGTTCCTCCCGCGGCCCATAATACAGCTTCTGACATCTTTCTCTTCCTTTCTGTCACAGGTATTTCTATGCCTGTTATATTCCTTTTTAATTATACCTTTTCTGTATATTATGTCAAGAGGGAATCACTCCGGCAGCCCCCCTAACCAGTATATCCATATTTTTCTCCTCTATGGAACAAAACGGGGCCCGCCGGCTGGCCAAGCGAAATCCGGACTCCGATATGAAAGATTCGCGGCTCAAAGGCGCGGGAAGGCCCGGCCGATTCAATCGGCCGGGCCTTCCCGCGGTTTGTGTCCTATGAAAGTATGAGAAGTGGGTCAAATTTCAGGTGCGCGGCATGCGGCATGGCCGCGTGGAGCAGGCCCGGGCCAGAAAGATCAGCGCACCAGTTGGTTATAGAGCCCGCGCGGGACATAATGGGTATGCAGCAGCTCATGGGCCAGATGCCCGTTCGCCGCACCAAGATATTCCTCGTAAAGCGCGGTGATATCGGGGTTTTCGTGACTTTTGCGCATCGGCTTTCCTTCGTCCTCGCGGTAGAGCGCCGCCGCGCGTTTCTCGCGGCAGCCCTCCTCTTTGGGACGCGGCTGGCCGCCGCCATTGATGCAGCCGCCCGGGCAGCCCATGACTTCGACGAAGTGGTAAGGCGACTTTCCCGCCGCGATCTGGTCCATCAGGATATCCGCGCCCGCAAGGCCGCTTGTGACGGCGATCCGCACGGTCACGCCCTCCAGATGCGCGAAATCCGGCAAGGCCCCCTCAATGGTGAGCGAAGCGGTTTTGACCTGCTCAAGACCTACAATCGGAGTGACGTGTAACCCGTCGAACGGCAGCTCCCGCCCGGTCACCAACTCATAGACGGTGCGCAGCGCGGCCTCCATGACGCCGCCGGTCACGCCGAAGATGTCCGCCGCGCCGGTCGACAAGCCGAGCGGCCGGTCGAAGCCGCCCTCTGGCAGGTTCAAAAAATCGATGCCGGAGGCCTTGATCATCCGGGCAAGCTCCCGGGTGGTGAGCACCGCGTCCACATCCGGGATGCCGTTTTGTCCCATCTCCGGACGTTGGATCTCATATTTCTTGGCGGTGCAGGGCATCACCGAAACGACGAACATTTCCTCGGGTTTCCTGCCGATTTTCTCGGCATAGAAGCTTTTGACCAGCGCGCCGAGCATCGTGTGCGGGCTTTTGCAGGAGGAAAGATGACCAAGCTGCGCCGGATATTTATGCTCGATGTGCTTGATCCAGCCAGGCGAACAGGAGGTGAGCATCGGCAGTGCGGCTTCGCCGCCGGTGAGGGCCGCACTGAGCCGCCCGAGCAGCTCGGTGCCCTCCTCGATGATGGTCAGGTCAGCCGCGAAGTCGGTGTCGAACACATCGTCAAAACCGATTTCATGCAGCGCCGAAGCCATTTTCCCGGTGACGAGCGTCCCGGCGGGCAGGCCGAATTCCTCGCCCAGCGCGGCGCGCACGGCGGGCGCGACCTGCACGACGACCCGCTTCACAGGGTTTTCGAGCGCTGCCCAGACTTTGGAAAGGCCGTCGGTTTCGGTGAGCGCGCCGGTCGGACAGACGACGGTGCATTGTCCGCACATGGCGCAGGCGGTAGAATCGAGTGGCAGCCCCATCGCCGGACTCACCACCGTTGCAAAGCCGCGGTTCTGGGCGCCTATCGCGCCGACCTCCTGGATACGGTTGCAGACGGTCACGCACCGGCGGCAGAGCACACACTTTGATGTATCGCGGGTGATGGACGGGGAAACGTCCACCTTGGCCGGGGACATCTCCCCCGAAAGACGGGATTCGGTTACGCCGAGCGTATAGCCGAGCTCCTGCAATTCGCAGTTCTGGTTGCGGGTACAGTTCAGGCAGTCCTTGGGATGGTCGGAAAGCAGCAGCTCGTAGAGCACCTTGCGCGCCGCGCGCACTTTGGAGGAATGGGTGTGGACCACCATCCCCTCCTTCGCCTTCACAATGCAGGAAGCCGCAAGGTTTTTCATCCCCTCCACCTCGACCACACAGATGCGGCAGGAGCCGTAGGGATGAATATCTTTCAGATGGCAGAGGCTCGGGATGCCGATGTTATACAGGCGGGCGGCCTCCAGAATTGTCACGCCGTCCGGCGCCTCGATGGCTTTTCCGTTGATTGTCAAATGGATCATCTTTCTTACCTCCTCTCGCAGTGCAGGCAGCGCAGTGCTTCTCCCATCGCATCCAGCTTGTGGAATCCGCGCGACACTTCACAGAAGCTGTCACAGCGCTCCTCAGGCGGGACGGCGCGGAATGGGAACCGGCCATGCGGCTCGGTGACTTCGTTGTCCTCGATCACCGGGATGTCAATCCATTCGCCCTTGTTGAGTTCCCCGGTACCGCCCAGATATTTATCGATGTTTGAAGCGGCGCGTTTGCCGTCGGCAATTGCCTGGATGACCACATTCTGGCCCCACGGGGAGGCGTCTCCGCCGGCGAAGATCCCTTCGCGCGAGGTCTGGGAGGTGAATTTGTTGATGTCGAGCGCGCCCGAAGCAGTCACATTGACCTCGGTCGTCTGATAGAATTTGCTGTCCACATCCTGGTTGACGGCGGTGATGACCCCGTCGCAGTCGATCACGAATTCCGATCCCGGTACTTCCACCGAGCGGCGGCGGCCATCTTTGCCATAATCAGCAAGCGCGCGGCGGACGCACTGGATGCCGCAGACCGCGTCGTCATCCCCGATAATTGCGGACGGGGAAACCAGAGGAATGATCCGGATTCCCTCTTCCCGGGCTTCCCGCGCCTCTTCGGCGCCGGCCGGCATCTGTTCCTCGGTGCGGCGATAGACGATGGTGACCGCCTGCGCGCCCAGGCGCACCGCGCTGCGTGCCACATCCATCGCGGTTGAGCCGCCGCCCACGACAACCAGCCGTTTTGGCACGCTTTTGTCAATGCCGAGCCCGACCCTGCGCAGGAACGCAAGCCCGCTTTCCACACCGGCGAGCGTTTCTCCCGGGATACCAAGCAATTTCGACTTTTGGGTGCCGACCGCGAGGTAGACCGCGTCCGACCGCTGCCGCAGCTCTTCAAACGGGATATCACGACCGATCTTGACATCCAGGTGAATCTTCACCCCAGCCGCTTCAATCGCGCGGATTTCCTTGGCGAGCACCTCTTTGGGCAGACGGAATTCCGGGATGCCCCAGTAAAGTACGCCGCCCGCGACCGATTCGGCTTCATAGACGTCTACTTCGTGGCCGAGATGCGCGAGGTAATAGGCACAGGAGAGTCCTGACGGACCCGCGCCGATCACCGCGACCCGCTTGCCGGTCGCGGGACGGGACTGTACAAGCGGGATATTGTATTCGTCGCGCAGCGCGTAGTCCCCGATGAACCGCTTCACACCGCAGATTGCAAGCGGTTCGTCCACCTGCGCCCGTCGGCAGTGATTTTCGCACGGATGGGTGCAGACACGCCCGCAGACCGCGGGGAAGGGGTTTTCCTGCCGGATGAGCTGATAGGCGTCGGTCAGCCTGCCGGCTGCGACCAGCGCCATGTAGCCGGGGATATAGACGTTCGCGGGGCAGGCGTTGCGGCAGGGCGCGGTCTGCAGCTCCGCGCAGACGCCCGCGGCGCAGTGCCTGTCATGGATATGGGTCTCGTATTCCTCACGGAAATATTTGATCGTGCTGAGCACCGGGTTCGAGGCAGTCTGCCCAAGGCCGCACATGGCGGTCTCTTTTAAGGCGCCCGCGAGCTCCTCGAGCATCTCAATATCGCCGTCTCTGCCGTTGCCCTCGGTGATCCGTTCGAGGATTTCGAGCATCCGCTTGGTGCCGGTGCGGCAGGGCAAACATTTGCCGCAGGATTCGTCCTTGATGAAATCGAGGAAGTACCGCGCGGTATCGACCATGCAGGTGTCCTCATTCATGACCACCAGCCCGCCGGACCCCATGATCGCGCCGAGCGCGGAGAGCGACTCATAATCGACCGGAGTGTTCAAATGCGCCCGGGTGAGGCAGCCGCCGGACGGCCCGCCCGACTGGATCGCCTTAAAGCGTTTGCCGCCCCGGATGCCGCCGCCGATTTTATAGATGATGTCTCCGAGCGGGATGCCCATCGGCACCTCAATGATGCCGGCGGTCTCGATGTCGCCCGCGAGCGCGAACACCTTGGTACCCGCGCTCTTTTCGGTACCGAACCGGCGGTACCATGCCGCGCCGTTCAGAATGATCGGCGCGACGTTCGCGAGCGTTTCGACGTTGTTGATGATGGTGGGCTTCTCGAACAGGCCGCTTTCGAACGGGAACGGCGGTTTCTGACGCGGCTCGCCGCGCCGGCCTTCAATCGAGGCGAGCAGCGAGGTCTCCTCCCCGCAGACGAACGCGCCCGCGCCGATACGGATTTCTAGGTCGAATGAGAAGCCGCTGCCGAGGATATTTTTCCCGAGCAGCCCGGCTTCCCGCGCCTGCCCGATCGCGTTCGAGAGCCGTTCGACCGCGATCGGGTATTCCGCGCGGACATAGACAAATCCCTTATCCGCGCCGATGGCATAGCCGCCGATCAGCATGCCCTCGATGATGCCGTGGGGGTCGCCTTCCAGCAGCGACCGGTCCATAAACGCGCCCGGATCGCCTTCGTCGGCATTGCAGACGATGTATTTTTGTCCTTTCGGGGCTTTCATTCCAGCTTCCCATTTGATCCCAACCGGGAAGCCCGCGCCGCCGCGTCCGCGCAGCCCGGAGCCCTTCATTTCCGCAACGACCTCGGCGTCGGTCATCGTGAGCGCCCTGGCCAGCGCAAAGTATCCGTCTCGCGCGATGTAGGCGGGAAGAGAAGCGTATTCCATCCGGCCGCAGTTGCGCAGCGCGATGCGGACCTGGTCTTTGAAGAAACCAATTTCGTCAAGCCTGGGGACACGTTTATTCTGCGCGCGGTCAAAAAAGGTGTATTCCTCCAAAATTTCGCCGCCCATGAGATGACGGGCAACAACCTCTTCCACCTTTTCCGGGTCCATCTTTACATAAAAAATGTTGCCGGGCTCCACAAGCAATACCGGTCCGACGGCGCAGGTTCCCATGCAGCCGGTGACAACGGTATGTACGCGTTTGGCCAGTCCATGCGCGGAAAGCGCGTTTTCCAGCGCTTTCTGCACCGCCGCGCAGTCGGAGGAGATGCAGCCCGCTCCGCCGCAGACGAGCACGCGGTATTCCCACTGCTTTTCGGCAGCGAGATAATCCGCCTTGATTTGTGAAAGGTCCTGGGGGCAGGCCGCTTTAAATGGGCTCATCGTCCTCGTCCTCCTTGTAATAGCGTTTCAGGATCTCTTCGAGCTTATCCGGGTTCACCTGTTTATAGACCACATCATCGATCGACATGGCCGGGGCAAGCCCACAGGCGCCGATGCAGCGCGCGACTTCGAAGGTGAATCTGCCATCGGCGGTCGTGTCGCCCACCCCCACGTCGAGCAGCTTTTCCAGACGTTCGACAATCTTCTTGCCGCCGCGCACATAGCAGGCGGTTCCAAGACAGACGCGGATGGTATGCTCACCGCGCGGCTGAGTCGAAAAGAAGGAATAGAAGCTCACGACGCCCGAAACCTCCGAAAGCGGCAGGGCAAGTCCGTCCGCCACCACCTTCTGCACCTCAAGCGGAAGGTATCCATAAATTCCCTGTGCAAGATGCAATACCTGGATGAGCGAGCCCTCTCTGCCCTTGTATTCGGCGGCCAGTCGGGCGATCCGTCCGAGTAGCTCCCCAGGATCGTCGGAGCAGCAGCATGTGCATTTGGTTGCCTGTTCCATAGGTGAAGCCTCCTTGTTTCGATAATATTTTATCATATTGAATTCGCTTCGCAAATAGACATCTTCTCATAAAATGCAATTTAGATTGTCTATAAATTCACATTATGGATATTTTTTTGACAAATACCCAATATTTTGATTGATTTTTAACAGCATCCATTCATTTTAAAAGGATTTTTCTTGTTGCTTATAGCCTACCATCCGGGAATGAAAAAGTCAACAAATGATAATTTTTTATCTTTCATTTTCCAATCGCTCCCTCCATTTTTGCATCTTTTTCGCAAAATGAAGCAGCAGAACAAAAAAAGTTCCGCCCCGGAATTCCGGGGCGGAACTTTTTTATTTTGTTATTTTATTAATTTATCGAGCAGATCCATCACTTCATCAAGCTTCTCCTGTGCGTCACCCGCCTCAAACGCGTCTGCCACACATCCTTCCATATGGGCGCGCAGCACCTCCTTGTTCGCGCGGGAGAGCACCGACTCGGCCGCCATGATCTGGTTGGAGATGTCAATACAGTACCGATCCTCCTCAATCATCTTGAGCACGCCGTCAATCTGCCCGCGCGCGGTGCGGAGCAGCCGGGTAACTTTCTGTTTATCCGCCTTCATAACGCGGCCTCAGTCGAGCGAGACGACTTCGTAGCCCGCGTCGGCCACCGCCGCTTTGAGCGCGTCGTCGTCCACCCTGCCTTCGGTTTCGATCATGGCTGTCTTGGCTTCCAGATCCACTTTGGCGGTCACACCATCCAGCGCGCAGAGCGCCTTCTCCACACGGCCGGAACAATGCGCGCACATCATGCCTTCGATTTTCATGGTTTTTTTCATTGTTTTCACAACCTCTTTCGTTTCTGTTTTTACGATTTTGGATTCGGTTTCTATGGGGACGGAAATCTCCGCCAACGCGCCGCGGCGCGGTTTAAACAATTTTAGCCGCAGAGCGTTCGATACGACGCAGACCGAGCTCAGGCTCATGGCCGCAGCCGCGAACATTGGATTGAGCCTCCAGCCAAGCACCGAGAAGAATACGCCCGCTGCCAGCGGGATGCCAATGGAATTGTAAAAGAACGCCCAGAACAGGTTCTGTTTGATGTTGCGGATAACCGCGCGAGAAAGTTCGATCGCCGAAACCGCGTCGAGCAGGTCGCTCTTCATCAACACAATGTCGGCCGATTCAATTGCAACGTCGGTGCCCGCGCCAATCGCAATGCCCACATCCGCGCGGGTCAGGGCAGGCGCGTCGTTGATGCCGTCACCCACCATCGCGACCTTTTTTCCGGCTTGCTGCAGGGCGGAAACCTCCCGTTCCTTATCCTGCGGCAATACCTCGGCCACCACCCGGCCGATCCCCATCTGTTTGCGGATGGCTTCGGCGGTGCGGCGGTTGTCACCGGTCAGCATAACCACGTCAATTCCCATTTCGCGCAGCCGAGCAACCGCTTCCCGGCTGGTCGGCTTGATCACGTCCGCCACGGCGATCACACCAATCACCCGGTTCTCATCCGCAAAATAGAGCGGCGTCTTACCTGCTTCTGCAAGCGACGCACCAGTCTTTTCGAAACCGCCAAGCGGGATTTTTTTCTCAGCGAGCAGCTTAAGGTTGCCCGCATAGTAGATTTTTCCTTCAAATTCCGCCTGCACGCCCTGTCCGACAAGCGCGGAAAATTCCCGCACCGGCGCGATATCCAGCCCGCGCGCTGCCGCCTCGGCCATGATCGCTTCAGCCAGCGGATGCTCGGACGGCTTTTCAACCGCCGCCGCGATCGCAACCAGACGTTCTTCATCCATGCCGTCCGCCGTAAAAATATCGGTCACGCGGGGCTTGCCCTCGGTGATGGTGCCGGTTTTATCGAGCACCACCGTGTCGATCGTATGCGCGGTTTCCAGCGATTCGGCCGATTTGATCAGGATGCCATTTTCCGCGCCCTTGCCAGTTCCAACCATAATCGCGACCGGCGTCGCGAGCCCAAGCGCACACGGACAGGAGATGACCAGCACCGCAATACCGATCGACAGTGCGAATTCAAAATTCTGTCCCAGCATCAGCCACACCACCGTGGAAAGGATCGCAATACAGATGACAACCGGCACAAATACGCCGCTCACCTTGTCAGCGAGCTTTGCGATCGGCGCTTTCGAGTTGGAAGCGTCCTCGACCAGCTGGATAATCTGCGCAAGAGTGGTGTCGTTTCCGACCTTGGTTGCGCGGAATTTTAACCAGCCGGATTTATTGATGGTAGCCGCGATAAGCGTGTCACCCGGATGTTTTTCGACCGGGATACTCTCGCCGGTCAGGGCGGATTCATCCACCGACGAGCCGCCCTCGACGATCTCGCCGTCCACCGGCACACTCTGTCCGGGCTTGACGATCACAAGATCACCCACCGCGACCTGTTCGACCGGGATTTCCATCTCCGCGCCGTCACGTTCCACAAGCGCCACCTTCGGCGCAAGATCCATCAGTTTGGTGATCGCTTCGCTCGTCTTGCCCTTTGAACGGGTCTCCAGGAATTTGCCCAGCGTAATCAGCGTGAGAATCATCCCGGCTGACTCAAAATAGAGGTCCATCGTGTATTGCTCCACCACCGCCATTTCCCCGTGCCCGAGTCCCCAGCCGATCATGTAGATGGCAAATACGCCGTAGATCATCGCCGCGGCCGAACCGATCGCAATGAGCGAATCCATGTTTGGAGCTGCTTTGAAGAGTGTCTTGAAGCCGACCTGGTAATATTTGCGGTTGACGTAAACGATCGGCAGCGCCAGCAGGAACTGGGTGAACGCAAAGGTCATCGCATTTGCATTGCCGTGCAGGAAACCCGGCAGCGGCATACCCATCATATGTCCCATCGAGATATAGAAAAGCGGGATCAAAAAGGCAAACGAAACCACCAGCCGCCGTTTCATGTTCGCAATCTCGCCCGCCATCAGGCCGTCGGACATGGGCGCGGGCGGCGCGCCCGCGGTGGCCGGTCCTGCCGCAGGGGCGTGCACCGAAGCTCCATAGCCCGCCTCCTCCACAGCGCGGATAATCGCCTCTGTGCCGGTCGCGGTTTCGTCGTATTCCACCGCCATGTTGTTTGAGAGCAGATTCACCTGCACGTTTTTTACGCCCGGAACCTTGGCGACCGCCTTCTCCACGTGCGCCGAGCAAGCGGAACAGGTCATGCCTGTGACGTCAAATTTCTGTTTCATAATTGCCTCCTATATACCCCCAGGGGGTGTGGGTGGTTTGATTTCATTGTATACTCATTCCGTCTATTTGTCAAGCGGAAATTCGTGCGGTTTTTCTTTACAACAGTAAATCGTTGCTGTATAATAAGTTTCAGTATAATATCCCCAAATTTTCCATCATTTATTTGGAGGCTATCACATGCTGATCGATTTCCATACCCATATATTCCCCGATGCGCTCGCCGCACGCACCCTCCAGAAACTCTCCGCCATCGCACAGTGCGCATACCACACCGACGGCACGGTCGCGGGGACTCTGCAAAAATTTGACGAATGGGGTACCGATTACGGCGTGGTGCTGCATATCGCGACCCGGCCCGGCCAGGAAGGCACCATCAACCGCTTTGCCAAACAAATCCAGGAGGAGCATCCAAAGCTCCTCTGCTTCGGCACTGTTTTCCCGGATTCGGAAAATGCCGTCGAAGCCGTCTGGCAGATCAAGGAGCTCGGCCTCTATGGGATCAAGCTGCATCCAGCCTATCAGCATTGCTTCATCCGAGAGGAGAAATATTTTCCGCTCTACGAGGCGGCCGCCGAAGCCGGCCTGCCGATCACGATGCACGCTGGATGGGACCCTGTAGAACCGAAGGTCGTCTATTCCCCGCCGGAGGACATCGCCTTTGTGGCGCGTTCCTTCCCCAATCTCACAATCATTGCAGCGCACATGGGCGGGCTGATGCTCTATCAGGAGGCGGAAGAACATCTTTGCGGCCTGCCGAATGTTTATCTCGACACCGCGATGAGTTCTGTCTACTGCGGCCCTGCGCAGTACGAACGCCTGATCCGCAACCATGGCGCCGACCGGGTGCTGTTCGGGACCGATTGCCCGTGGAACACGGTGCCCGCGGAAAAAGCTTTTCTGGAGGCGACGACCCTCTCCCGGCAGGAGAAGGACAAAATCCTCTATCAGAATGCCCGCGCGCTCCTGCATCTTCCCGGCTGAAGCCGCAACATTACATAAGCTGCCGCCGGACCGGTGCCGGCGGCCTTTTTATGGATTGGCAAAAAGTTTACATGATTCGATTGTAATATGCGCATAATTTTACTATAATAAATAGGCATGTAATGATTTCCAAATCCGGAGGGCTTATGGAACAACTGATGCAGCAGATTTTCGACTTTTTTTCTGTGGCAGGCCGCGAAACCGCCCTGTTTATCGTTTCAATGATCCCGCTCATCGAGCTGCGCGGTTCCATCCCGCTCGGCGCCGCCATGGGGATGGATTGGCATCTGGTCTTTCTCATTTCGATCGCGGGAAACCTATTGCCCGTCCCGTTCATCGTCTGGTTCGGCAGGCCGCTTTTCAAGTGGCTCAAATCGACAAAACTGCTTTCCGGCGTCACCAATTGGTATGAGCAAAAGCTCCTGCAAAAAGCGGACAAGGTCACCCGCTACGAAGCGATCGGGCTCTGTCTGTTTGTGGGCGTGCCGCTGCCCGGCACCGGGGCCTGGTCAGGCGCGGCGATTGCGGCCCTGCTCGGTATGCGGATGAAGCCCGCCATCCTTTCGATCGCGGCGGGCGTGCTGATCGCCGGGGTGATCATGACAGTGGCCTCCTATGGCCTTTTGCAGTTCATCAGCCTGTTCTAACATCAAAACGGAGGTGCCGGTGTATTGGATAAGTATAAAAAGCTGATCTCCAACACCTTTATATTCGCGGTCGGCACCTTCAGCTCCAAGGTGCTCGTTTTTCTGTTGATGCCGCTGTATACCCGGGTGCTTACGCCCGAGGATTACGGCGTGGTCAACCTCATTGTAGACACTGCCAACCTCATCATCCCGCTCGTTTCGGTTGGCATCTCCACCGCCATCATCCGGTTCGGCCTGGACCGCGCGGTGGACAAGCGGGACGTCTTTTCAGGCGGGATCATCGTGCTCGGCGTTGGATACCTGATCTTCTTCCTGCTTGGGCCGTTCATCGGGAAATTGCCCAACATGCAGGAGCACACCCATCTCATCTACCTCTATGTGCTCACCTCCTGTCTGCGCTCGCTCTGTTCGCAGTTCGTGCGCGCGAAGGAATATGTCCGGCTCTATGCGTTCGACGGGGTGCTCAGCACGATCATGGTCATCGTGTTCAACGTCCTGCTGCTGGTTGTCTTTAAGCTCGGAATCACCGGCTATGTGCTGGCGACCATCCTGTCCGACCTGTTGTCGGCGGTCTTTCTGTTCACAGCCGCCCGCCTGCACCATTACATCCGTTTCAAGGGCATTGACTGGCTGGTGCTGCGTTCGATGCTTCGTTACTGCATCCCGCTCATTCCGAACACCATCTCCTGGTGGATCACCAACGTTTCCGGCCGGTATATCGTGGTCTATTTCCTCGGCAAGGCGGCGAACGGGCTTTATGCCGCCGCCTACAAGGTCCCGACCATGATCAATCTTGTCTCCGGCATCTTCACCGACGCCTGGCAGCTATCCGCCTTCACCGAAAGTGGGCCCGGCCGCGACCGGTTCTTTTCAAACGTCTGCGCAGCCTACCAGGCGATCATCTTTTCCGCCGCGTCGGGGCTCATCCTGTTCGCAAAATTCATTATGACCCTGCTGGTGGCGAAAAACTATTATGAAGCGTGGCGTTTTATCCCATTTCTGGTGCTGGCGACTTCATTCTCCTGTTTTGTCACTTTCCTGGGAAGCATCTACATGGTGGAGAAGAAAAGCAACGCCACCATGGTCACAACCATGATCGGCGCGGCGGTCAATGTGGCGCTCTGCTTTCTGCTGATCCCGCATTTCGGGGTCAATGGGGCCGGATTTGCCTGTTTTTTCAGTTATTTTGTGGTGTTTATTGTGCGCGCGGTCGATACGCACAAATATGTGAAAATCCGCTGGAATCTGCCGAAGGTCGCGCTCAATCTGGCCGCGCTGCTCATCCAGTCCTGGGTGCTGCTCACCGTCACCGAAAACTGGGTCTTGCCGGAGGTGCTGCTCTGCCTGTTTGTCCTGCTGATTAACTTTAAACAGATTCTTATCAACATCCAGAAGATCCTGGCCAAACGCCGGTAAAACAAACGCCGCCCGCGTCGGAAAACCGATGCGGGCGGTGTTTATTTTTCTTCAATTCCAAGCAGATATAAAACTGTTACATGCAAAGCTTTCGCAAAGCAGACGACCTCATAGTCGGTTACAATACGGTTGTTCTTTTCAATTTTGCTGATCATCTGCTGATCCATGTTCACATTCAGCGACTGCATACGAGCGGCCAGCTCTTCCTGAGAGATTTTTCCCGCGGTGCGCGTTTCTTTTATTCTCCGGTGGACAATATTTTTGTCCCCATAATACTGTACTTTATTCATCGGCTCAGTCCTTGTCCACTCCGAGCAAATATGTTACGGTCACGTTAAGCGCTTTTGCGAGGATTACCACCTCGTAATCCTGCACAAGCCGTTGCTGCCCTTCCAGGCGAGAGAGGCTTGTCCCACTGATATCCATTCCCATTGTCTGCAACCACGCAAGCAGCTCTTTCTGCTTGATATCTCTCTGCTTTCGGATGGCAACCACCCGTTTACCCACAATATTTTTATCTCCAAGTGGATTTTTACGCGGCTTCATTCGCATCCCTCATAAAATTTGATACTCAAATTTTATGCAGAAACACAGTAGAAATAATGCGAATATCGGAGTAAAATAAATTTACTCCGATATTCGCATATTTTATTGATAATTGTGCAGAAATTCCCGGATTTCCGGGTAACCTGTGAAAGACAACGGTTCATCTGTCAAATAGGAAAGCGCATACTCCCATTCCGCCAGGCCGTACCGTTGCAGATCGCTGTGGTACAGCTGCTCCAATACCCTTTTTCGGAACGGTTCCCGCTTCAGGTTGGAAAGAAAATCCGCGTTTTCCCGTTGGATCATCTCCAGCAGTTCACTTCGCATTTCTCATCCCCCTATGGGAAATGTTGGAATCTTTAACAGACGCTGTTTTTCAGCGCCCGTCTTTTTATGATATGCCGGACGTATAAGCGCGGTTTCCCAGCTGCATACTAATTTTGGTTTAGGCTAATCCTATTTTAGTTTTTTGCCCCTGTAAGAATTCCATACATTACCATAAAATAGAGGTAGAACCCTATCAAGCCTTCAGGAGATGGACCCATGGAGAATATGTCGAAGATCATTGGCAGCAACATTCGCAAGTACCGCACGCTCAAAAAGATGACGCGGGAACAGCTCGCAGAAGCCGTCGATCTGGACAGCGCCTATCTTGGGCAGTGCGAACGCGGGGAACGACAACTGGGTTTGACGAAAACAATTCAAATCATCGAATTTTTTGGGGTAACAGCCAACGACATCATTGCTGTCAGTAACAAAAAAAGCCGAATACAAAAAAAAGAGTATCTTTCTGAGATCGATGAGCTGCTGCAGGACTGCACAGATAACCAGGCGCTTGCCATCCTGCGGATCATCCAGAATGCACTCCCGTTCCTGAAAGAATAAAAAAATAGCCGCAAAAGCGGCTATTTTTATTTCATGCGCCAGACAAAGGCCGATACGCAAAAAAACAGCGGGCAGAAATATCTGCCCGCTGTTTTTACTTTGGGGCTCAGGCGGCTGAAGCGCCGGCCAGTTTTTGCAGATTTACATAGCGGACGATTACGCATACCGCAATCACTGTCACCACCATCTCCCCGACCATGATCATCCCATTATAGCTCAGCGAATAAAGCCACACCGGCATGCCCTCCGGCGCGTATTCAGTCCAAATGAGAATCCCCGACAGGAAACTGCAAAAAAAGCGCATCCCAATGACCGCAATCGTTGCAGCGGCCGCCCCCGCCTGCTTATTTGAAAAACGGCGGGCAATCGCACCGGCAAGCCCCAAAACCCCGAACGCGATCACATAGTCGAGCAGGACCACTGCGAGGTAATTCCAGAAATTCTGAACCGGCGGCGGATAAAAACCCTCCACCATCTGCACCAGCGAATAGGCAAACGAGGTAAACAGGGCCCATTTGGTGTCGTACATCAGCGATATAATGATAATTGGCGCCATGCTGGCGATTGTGACCGATCCGCCGAACGGCATATGGAACAGCTTGAACATCGACAGGATCAGCGCCAGAGCGATCATCAACGCGCTGTGGGTGAGTTTGCGTACGGTTGTGTTCATGGATTTTCGACTCCTTTTTTTGTTTTTCTAAACAAAAAACGCCACAGATAATCCCTGCGGCGTAAAAGAGTTCTCTATCTTCCTACGCTGGCATTACCCAGATCAGGTCGCGGGTTACGCACAGGTCCATGTGCGCTCTCAGCCGGCATCCGCCAGCACCCCAATTATGGCGTTTTTCTGTTTCTGCGTCCTATTATAAGCGATTGGCGGACATTTGTAAAGAGGCGGTATCGGTACTTTTGGGACACCCCTATCCCCCATTGGCAAGAATTAA
>NZ_QSBX01000014.1:0-18754 GCF_003465835.1 Anaerotruncus sp. AF02-27
AACGCTGGAACAGCATGACAAGGACAATCTTCACCAGCGCAGTATCCACCCTGTCAGGCGGGCTTGTGGGGGCGCTGGTGGCAATGATGATTAGATAGGGGTGATATCATGGCAAAGGGAAAAGCGGGCAATACCAAAACCGAGGGTGGAAAAAGTTATGTTCAGACTTCCAGCGGCCTATGGGTAAGCGCGGACAGTGATTCCGGAAAAAAATGGTCGAGCAGTTCTTCCAGCAAGAGCAGTTCTTCCGGGAACAAGTCCAGTTCGTCAAAATCCAGCTCCTCCAGCAGCTCAAAGTCGTCTAAACCCGGAGTCAATCCGGGACAGACCAAAACCGAGCGCGGCAAGACCTATGTGCAGGGCGCGAATGGCGGCTGGTACAGCATGGATGACAAGTACGGGCAGAATGTATATAACAAGTACAATAGCGGTTCCGGCTCTAATAAAAACGGCTCCACGCAGCGGACGCAGGTTGCCGGGGCCTATACCGGGAACGGTAAGGGCGGGTATGACGGGTACACGACCTATAAAAATTCAAAGGGCGAGTGGGGAACCGGAAAAGAGGGCTACGAGTATACCGGCGCAAGAACCGGAACGGGAAAAGACCCGGTTGCGAGACTAAAGAACGGCGCGATGGTTGGGCTTTCCTACATAAGCCGTAACCCGGACAAGGATTATTATTCGCTCGACTACGTAGCGCCGAATACCGCGAAGAACCGTTCGCAGATTTCGGACAGTGCAAAAGCCTATGTCGATTGGAACTACGGTACAGACTTTGGCAACAGCGATTACCGTTACCCCTACGGTTCAGACGAATACAACTGGGTTTATGACAATCTCGTCGCGGGCCGGGGGATGAGCGGCGGAGCGCTCCCGATTGACAGCCCGGAATATCAGGCGATATGGGGAAGCGGGAGCTTCAACCAGGCGGCGTATGATTCTTTACTTGCACAGGGGAGGATTGCGGGGAAATGGGACGGCAGCGCGAACGGCGCAACGAACTATCCGGCGGGCTATGACAGCAAAGGAAAGGCGAATCCTATGACGGGGTACGGTGATATTATGAGCCAATACAGGGCAGCACTTAGGGAAACGGAAGAAGCGGATGCTGACCGCCTGATGGCGCAGACCAATCAGGCAATCCGGCAACTGGAAGCACAGCGCGGGACGCTGGACAGCCAGTACCAGGACAGCGCACAGCAGGCTTACCTTGCAAAAGAACTTTCCCGCAAGAACCTTCCGCAGCAGATGGCAGCAATGGGCCTTGGGGGAGGCGCGTCCGAAAGTGCCAACCTTGCGCTGGAAACCAACTATGGAAACAGCTTGAACAATCTGCGCGGCGTATACGACCAGAACCTTGCCAATCTCGATATGAACATTGCCAACACGCGGGGCAGCGGAAACCTTGCCGTGGCGCAGAATGCAAGCCAGTATGCGCAGATGATGGCCAACGCCCTCTTGCAGCTCCAACAGCAGCAGGCGGAACGCGACTGGCAGGAACAGCAGTCGCAGAGAGACTTCGAGCGGCAAAAAGAACTCGCGGCGTATAACAGCAGCTTGAAGGGTTCGGGCAGCTCGGGAAGTTCCGGCGGATTCACAAGACAGCAGCTTTATAACAACTATCTGGACATGTACGAGCAGACGGGAGACGAGCGGTATTTACAGGCGGCAAATGATTTGCTTGGGCTCCAAACCAAAGAGCCATTCATGACTAATCTAGCAGGAAGCGGCCCAATAGGTGGTGACTATATTTATGTGCCAGGGGCCGGGATGACTAGCCCACAGGAAATTTTAAGCGGCCAGCAAAACGGAGTGTTCAAAAAAGTTAACAACAATGGAAACTTCGCATACGAATTAGCGAATAAGCAGGGACTATACGGGCCGGGGTATTAAAAAGTGAGGTGGTCTCATGGTTGATGAATACCTGTTAAAAAGATATGGCGTTAAACTCGACGATGATGACGAGGAATTTGATCTATCTAAAAGAGACAAAAAACCAATGATATTCAAAGCTCCCACCTTAACTGGTGGGAGCGCTTCGAGTATCAAAAAGCCAGTGCTGAATCAGCCGAAGATGGCCGACTTTAAGAAGCTGGACTATGCACAGTCGAAGGGGCTTACGGCGGCGCAGAAGCCGCTTGTAACACCTGCCTTGAAACAAGACCTCAATAAATCCCGGAGCCTGTATAACGACCTTGCAAGCGGCGCAAATGTAAAGATTGAACTGCCAAAGCCAGGGGGCGGAGGAGAGTTCGATGGTAAAGGGGCGGGACGTTCCTTTGGCCCGCAGGCACAGACGCCGGCGAAAGCGTTTGCTTATGGTTCCGAACGTATTGCGCAAGGTGTATTGGGCACAGCACAGGGTATAGGTGACTACATAAACGCCCAAGGAAACCGGCTCATGTCTGGGGTTACATCTTTGGGCGGAATCGCACCGAACAAAGTTTCGGAAACATTTGATCTTGCAGCGCAAAAGGCCCTTGAAAGAGACTTTGCGCGGAAATATGGGGAAAGCATCGAAAGGCGATACAATCCCTATGATTCGCAGCGCATGGTCGGTGACTTTAACCAGATGGCGGGCGCAATGATTCCCGCCTTGTCCGCTGGCCCCACTGGCGCGCAGATAGTTATTGGGACATCTGCCGCTGGAAACAGCGCCAAGAAAGCATTTGCAGAAGGTGCGAATGTGCGGGATGCGCTTAATTATGGTACGCTGTCTGGCTTGTCGGAGGTGGCAACTGAACGGCTGGCGGGCGGTATCCCAGGACTGCCCCAGGGCATTCTTACAAGTAGAATCGGCAGCCCGTTTATCAGGAAGGCCCTTGATGTCGCAGGCGAGGGACTTGAAGAATCCATAAATACGGCGGTTGATCCTCTATTGCAGAGGATTACCTACAATCCAGATGCACAAAACGCTGCGTTGGGAGAACTTGGTCAGTCTGCCTTGATGGGGTCGGCTATGTCTGCCTTTATGCAGGGGACAATGGGCGCTGCAGATCTCGTCAGCCGGAGAATGGGCGAACCGATACTTCCAAGTGCCAAAGTAAAAAACATTGTGGATAATGCGCCGAACGTTGCACCGGAAACAAGACCTATAGAAAATTTGGATGCGGCGCAGAAAACAAATCAAAAAATTCATTTCATGCAGCAGGTCAATGAGGTGATGCACGGCATCAACCCTACCTATCCGCTGACTGTGGGTGACACCCCTGACATTTTAAAGCGCTTTGGCGCATCAGACCGAATTATGACCATGAATCCGACCACCGTGCGCAAAATCGCCTATCCTGACGGATATATGGGCGGCAAGCATAATCTGGGGTTTTATGCGCTGGAACATCTTTCAGATCAGCTGGAAAACCCTGTGGCAGTGTTAAAATCCGCCACGCAGAGGGATAGCTTGGTTGTGTTTACCGAATTCTTGGATGCTCAGGGAAACCCAGTGATGGTGCCTATCCATTTGGATAAGGCGGGGCGCATTGGGATTTCCAATGAAGTTGCCAGTATGTATGGACGAGGCAATTTTAACAAGTTCATTGAAGAACAACGAAAGCTGGGGAATATCCTTTTTGAGGATGAAAAAAGGACCCTTCAACAACTTCCTCGTGCCGGGCTACAATTGCCCGGAGTAGAAGCTGCATCAGATCCTATTTATAGTATATCCGATTCGTCCAGAAAAAGCAACTCTAATCTGGATATTTCGAAAACCGATGTTGCTCCGCTTCCGGAAGTCAAAAAGCCCACGCTTCCCCCGAATGATCCCATGCTGCAATCTCTCAATTGGGAGAAACCGAAGGTGGATGATCCCGCATTGCGCTTAGAGGGATTGAAGGGAAAAGAAACTGATTCGGCTTTGCATATTGTCCCGCCCGGAACAATGGAAACATCATCCGCTATGAAAGATGCTGGGCGTAAATTCTATCAATACACGGTTTCGGGGCAATCCCCTCTGGAACGCCTAAATAAATTGCAGGCGCAGACGGGTACGCCTATTATCGATGCCGCGACACAGATTGCCCGGCAGGCCGGCGGAACGGTCGACGTGATAGGGGAACAGTCTCTTGTAAGTCGTTCCGGGGACGTCATAGGGGATTCTTATATCGAGCTGATGAAGAAGATTCCGAAAGGGCAATCTGCCGCATTCAACGACTACATGCAGAACAAGCACAACATAGCGCGCATGAATCTTGAAGGTATTGCGGACGCGCGCGGGAAGTTAAAAACGCTGCGGGAATTCATCGTGGAGCACCCGGAGATTGGAAACATGCCGGATTGGCAACGGCGCGACATATTGCGGAAGGCTACAGGCCCGGACGACTATACCCGAAACTTAGTTGAGGAATACGAGCAGTTGATCTCTGAATATGAGTATGCACGGACAGTAAAGAACAAGCCTGTCAACGGAAACAGCGTTCTGGAATCGCGCGAAGCCATTGAGCGTTATGAAAAAGAGCATCCTGAATTTAAAAAGATTTCAGAAAAAATAGAAAGCTGGTGGGATGCTTTTCAGAAGGAATGGTTGGTTGGCAGCGGTCTGATGAGCGAAAAACAGTATCAGCACATGAGAGAGATGTATCCGGATTATATTCCTACGTTCCGCAAAGACAAGAAGATCGGCGGGAGCGGGCTTTCCGGAAGGTCGGTGTCTACTCCTGGTGTGATTAAAGCGGCGAAGGGCGGAACCAGCGAAATCATACCGCTGGAAGAATCGTTTATGACGCAGATTGACCGAACTGTGAAGGCGGCGCGGCGCAATGAGCTTTACAGTGAAATACTGGATGTGGCGCGCAAGAACCCGGAAGAGGCCGCAAGGCTGGGGATCGGGATATCAGAAAGTAGCGGCGGTACGCTTGATTTAGGTTCGATTGACGGATTCCTTGACAGCGTAGACACCGAAACATTTAAACAGCTTTCGCGGGATGGGTACACGTTAACCTTGATGGAGGATGGAAAACCGGTTACACTGGACATTTCCCGCGATATGTGGAATGGGCTTCAATGGCTGCAAAACAAAGGCGTGTCGGACGACGCGACGAGAGCGGTAGTGAACGGGATGCGGGCAATGACGGCAAAAACAAAATCGGCCATTACAGGAGTGAACGCCCTGTTCGCAGTGACCAACACATTGAGAGATTTCCAAACATATTTCATTAACAGTATTTCTAACAATCCACTGGAACTGTATTCCAATTATCTGCGCGGATTCCTGGACGTTGTAACCCGCAGTGACACCTATAAACAGTATCAGGCGTTGGGAGGGAGCCGGACGGGATTCTATGGCTCTCAGGAAGGGTTTGCAAGGTCTGTGGAGAAAACCCTCCCATTTAAACAGGTAAGCAAGGGCCAGAAGTTGCAGCGCTTTTTAAATTCACCTTTCCGCGCGCTTGGCGCTGTCGGAGAATTCACTGAAAAGATTCCCCGCGTCGCAGAATACAGAAACGCAATAAAAAGGTACGGCGACACGCCGCAAGGAAGAAAGGCGGCGTCACTCGCCGCTGCTGATGTCACGGTGAACTTTTCCAGGAACGCGCCCATTACCAAAATCGCTGACGCGGGTACGATGTATCTGAATGCCCAGGTGCAGGGCCTTGATAAGATGGCGCGTCAATTAAAGAATCGCCCGATCTCAACACTGTCAAAAGCGGCAGTGTCGGTAACTTTGCCAACCTTACTTCTGCTCCTGGTCAATCGGGATAATCCGCATTACAAGGATCTTGACAATCGGACAAAGGATTCCTATTTTGTGATCCCGAATCTGTCGGATGTGGATGAAAACGGGAACGCAATGACATTTATACGCTTTCCAAAGTCAAGGGAATACGGGGCCTTGTTGGGAGCTTCCTTTGACCGGATTGCGCAGTATCTTGAAACAGGCGATCTTGAAGGCAGTTTTCGCGACTTTGGGAATACGGTGATGACGGATATTTTGCCATCTAATCCGCTGACAGATCACTTCCTTGCACCGATTACCACTAATCTCCCATACAATAAAGACTTCGCGGGCCGTTCGATCGTACCGCAGGCAATGGTGAATTCCAACGTGTCACCGATCAACCAGTACGATATCAACACGTCGGGGTTGGCGAAGGGGATAGCGAATATTGGGCAACGCCTTCCCGATTGGGGCGCGCTTCAATACCTGGATTCTCCGAAACAGGTTGATTATTTAATCAGCAGCTACGGGGGATATCCAGGGCAAGTTTTACAGGCGCTGACGTCTCCGCAAAATAAGGGAAACACACCATTTGAATCGATCGGGAACGCGGTATACCGTGCGGCAGTGCAACCCTTTGAACGACGCTTTACCGCAGATCCACGCTACCAAAGTTCTGTTACCGATCAGTTCTACGCGGAATATGAAGCGGCGCAACGCGAGGCAGCGGATCGGGATGCAGCGGAAAATCTCCCTGCTGGAACACGCACGCCGGAGGATATCGCAGAATCCTATTACAATAAGATCGCGTCTCAGATTTCCGAACTTCGCAAGGCGGAAAAGGAAGTGCTTGCGCAGGATATCCCGTATAAGGAGAAGCAAGCACAAACAGACGCATTGCGCGAACAGATGAACGAGCTTGCAAGAGACGCGAAGGAGGGCGCAGAAAAGGCGAAGGACGAATACATCTATGTGCCTGAAATTTCGCATTTGTCTGACAGCAGGCAGGAACAGGCCCGCGCGCTGCACGATATCGGGATAAGCTACCGGCAGTTCAACGACATCTATAACAAATACAAGCAGATCCGGGCGCAGTATGAGAACTACGAGGGCGACGACAGCCGCGCAACCATGATGGTGACCGAGCTTTCAAAATATCTCGATACCCTGAACCTTGATCCCAAAAAACGCGCCGCCGTGGATGATGCTTTCAAGTTCTACAACATGTACCCGGCTGATTCCAAAGCGTACCGTTTCGATATGTTGAGCGATGACCAGAAGGAAAAATACGCAAAATATAAAGAAGAGAAGCTAGACGGCACGTTATGGGGTGGAATCAGGGTTTCCGAACAGGATTTTGTCAAGATCTTGGAAATTACGCGCGGATACAAAAAGAAGGAGGAGAAGAAGGACGCTTTAATGGCCGCTGGCTACAGTGCAATAGAGGCCAACCAGATTTATAACCAGCTACTGAAATGAAAAAGGCGGGGCAGGGTATTCCTGCCTCGCCAAAGTTTTATGGAAAGTTGCGGAGAAGTGGAACTTTTGGAGGTGGTTTAGGGACACAATAAAGAAAGTTTTTAAAAATATTAACAAGGAGGTATTTATGCTTTACACTTTTTCGATAATATTGTATATTAATAATAATAAAGAGGACATGTGGGGGTAATTCTGTGGAAAAGCCTAGTATAAAGTTTAAGTACATTTTTGAAAAGGATTATAATCCATCGTATACTAACGGCGCCTATGGCGGCATTACTCCCAAAGGGGAAATTATAATGAATTTTTTCCTTGAAAGAATGCCGATACCCTATGATGTGGTGCACGAATTTAATAAAGACGGAACGTTGGGCAATGTGATAAAGGTGTTTCCCGAAGCAGACGATCCAGAACAAAGGATGTTTGTTCGGTATATTTCATCTGGTGTAATTATGAATTTAACCGTTGCGAAAGAGATACACTCTTGGCTTAGCGAATGTATAAAAAACGTAGAATCAAGTACAGGTGATGAAAATGATGATGGAGACGGCAACGAAGAGTAGTGGAATTTACAATGTCCCCTTATTATTTATACGCCCACGGGGAATATACAATATAACCAAATTGGGGACTTCGTCTTGCGCATCTTCGACGGTGAGTGACATTTTGTTTTCAACTGATGAAATTTTTTTGTCTCCATTTAAAAGAGGCGGTTATTGTTATTATATTCTAGGGCGAGAACCTATTCCAGTTCGTTATCTGGACGGATACTACTTGGTGGATCGAGCAGATATAGGAATGTTTATTGGCGAACGTTCCTTAGAAAAACTTAAATCATCAATATATGACTGTTTGGATTCTTTATGGAGAGTATATTGTGAAGATACGGATGACAACTTGACCAATGATGCTAAATTATTAAAACAAAGGATAATGGCAATCATCGCCAGGAGGAAATAGCTCTGTGGCAACATTAAAGATAAGGGACATCAATAAGGCTTTATTAAAGAAAGGTTTTTTTAGCCAGGAATCTGATCATACATTTTTCTATCTTTTTGTAAACGGACAAAAAACATCTATTTGGACAAAATATAGTCACGGAGAAAAGGAGATAGGAAATCCCTTGATTGCACAAATGGCCTCACAAACAAAGTTGGAAAAGGATCAATTTATGGATTTGATCCGTTGTCCTTTGTCGAAAGAAAAATATATAGATATTTTGAAGAATAATGGTCATATCAAGTAATCCCGCCGCCTCCACCCGAGGCGGCCTTCTTTACGCAAAAATGCCCGCACATGGCGGGTATCTTTGCAGGGAGACGAATTATTACCCGGGGCATCGGGCAACATTAGCTTAACATGGTTTAGCATATATATGCAATTAACTAAATTACCAAATATTAACATGAAATTAATACTAAATTAATAAAAAATAGAATTAATGTTTAAAAATTATATAAAATGTTTTCTAAAAGTCACAACGTAGTCGGTGAAAATATAAACTAGGAAAGCCGCCCTTCACTTGAGGGGCGGCTTTATTATTGTCTGAGGACATACTCATTTTCCACCGCTTGTGGTGGTACAGACAGATTGTCCGTACCTAAAAAAATTAGCCGCAGCGCTGCGGCTAATTTCCAACCTTGTATCTCTGGCGTTACAAAGTCTATCAGGCATATACAACCTAACCGCAACGCTACGGATAGGTTTGAACTTCGGTGCAGCGCTGCACCGAAGTTGATTATAGACAGCGGTGTCGCATACCAATCAGCTCGACAACACTGTCGCATTGAACCTACCGACAGCAGTGTTGCTAGTTTCGGTGCATGAAATTTCGTGCAGGGGGAGGGCTTGCGGCTTGACTTTGCCCCTTTGAGGGGCTATAATAAAAATACAAAGAGGCGCTGTCAGCAGACGGTTAGCCCTAGAAAAAATTACGGAAAAATAACCGCTATCTTTTGCAGGGATGGGCGGTTATTTTTTTATGTACTTCACGGCCTCGGTGATCGCCACAACCAAAAGGATTGCTAAAATCATCTCGACCATACATACCACCCCCTTTCCGGGGTGGGCTAACCGCCTGCCGTCTTTGTACAGCGCCTATCGCAATTATATCACGCCTTGCCCACTCGGACAAGGCGCTTTTTATTTGTCCTGGTTGTCCCGCTCCATTTTTTCATCAATCGCTTCATTTATGTAGCCATTCAAGCTCTTGCCCTGTTTTTGGGCGTGACTTGCAATGGTTTCTTTTTTGCCTTTAGGGACTGTGAGGTTTACACGATCATAGTTTTCTTTCATATATTTATTGACTGCTTTCTGTTGAGCCTTACTTGCAGGAGACATACTATCCCACCTTTCGAATATATTATATCAAAAATATATATCTGTGCATATATACAATATCGACATATCTGCATAGATATATTTAGGCAAAATGAATCTTGATATATCTGCGCAGATATAGTATTATATAACCAGAGGGACAGGAAAGGCGGAAAGGAGCCGCCAATGAAATTCAAAGAATTCCAGAGGCTCACCAAAGAGCAGCAGCGAAGATACTTTGAATCCTGTAAAAAGAAAGTGGTCAAGCGCTGCAACGCTTAACCACCACACAGAAAGCTAAAACCCAGTAAGTATCAGCCTTTCCTGTCCCTTGTATTTTACCCTACATTCGGGGGAAAATCAAGGAGGTATTTTTGTGAACTTGACAATCCCGCATCCAGTTATGGAAAAGTTTGATGAACTTCTCCAACTTTGCGACGAACACCCGCTTAACATCCCTGTTCCCGAAGTAGCGCGCTTCCTGGGCATGTCTCCCGCAAGCCTGCGCTGTGCGCTCGAACAAGGCCGCTGCCGCTTTGGATTTGCATGGAAAGCGAACATTCCTGGCAACCATGCGTATAAGGTGCCGACGCTTGCTTTTTTCCTCTGGTGCCTGCCAGTCAATCCCTTTGACATCGTACAGATGCAGGCAATGCACGAGGGGCGGGAGATTAGAGAATGAATAAAGAGCAGATATTTGAGATTCTTCGGATGCACCAGATCCCAAACGATTACCAGAGAGATGTGATGTGGTACATCGAGAAGATGGAGCCAGAGCCTACCTTTGTCTTGTGCCATATTTTTAATTATGGGATGATGGCCGGGAAGCAGGCAGAGCGCGCAAGGAGGGGATGTAAGCATGAATGAGCTTCAAATCTTTCAAAATGAGCGGTTCGGAGAGATTCGGACAATCGAAGTGGACGGACGTATTGAGTTTTGCGGAATTGATGCGGCTCGTGCATTACGCTATGCCAATCCAAGCAAAGCTGTAACAGATCATTGTAGGTGGGTAACGAAACGGGAAGTACCTCACCCACAGAGCGTAAACAAAACGATGGAGATGAACTTCATTTCAGAGGGCGACCTGTATCGTCTTGTGGCGGCCTGTGAGCTGCCAGAAGCGGATGAATTTGAAAGCTGGATATTTGACGACGTATTGCCTACGCTTCGTCAGACAGGCTCCTACATCGTCAATACCTGCCCGAAAACGCCCGAGAAGTTGGGTGAGGCGGCAAGCTTCATAAAAGTAGCGGGGAAGTACATGGAGAAGCAGGGGAGCGCGCCGCACGAAATAACGGCCATGATTAAGGCCGTCAGCGATCAGATCGGGCTTTACCTCCCGGACAACTTTGTAAAACAAAATCCGTATCAGCTTACGTTATACTGATGGAATGCCGCTAGTCGTCGGCTGGCGGCGTTTCTTTGTCCCGCTCTATCTTTTCATGTATTGCCGCATAGATGAAGGCATTCAGACTTTTCCCTTGCGAGTTCGCATAAGAAAATAACAATGCCTTTTCTCCTTTTGGCACACGAAAAATTATAGTGTCAACCTTGTTTTTCAGATAATCGTCAGCGGCCTTTTGTTGCTTCGGAGACTTTGCCATATAACGCACCTCACAATAATACATAAAATCTGTTATCAGATTTCGGCGTTTTGAATATTGAAATCTGTTATCAGATAGCCTATACTTTTAACCACAGGGAGACGTGAATATACAAAACCTGCGAGGGTACAGAAAATAAGCCTATGGACAAGATAGGCTTTCTTCTGTTACGCATGAATATACTTATTTTAATAGTACCTGAATGCGTGGTCAAAATCAACGGTTTTGCGCATAATAAAAAAGGCCCCCGGAGTGATCCGGGAGCCGGGAGAGAATCAGAAGCGCAAAAGGGAATCGGTTTCCACGCCGAGCGCGTCCGCGATTTTATCCAGTGTCTTTAACGTGGGATTGGTAACGCCGCGTTCGATCTTGCTGACACTCGATACAGTAAGATCAGCGTAATGCGCCAAATCTTCCTGCGTCCAGCCTTTGGACTGACGCAGGCGAACAATGTTTTCCCCAACAGTTTTATACAATGTTGTCATGGTAAACCACCTTAAATGTCAAATTTGAGGGCAAGGAGCGTCCGGTCTGGTACACCGGGCGCTTTTTGTTTGCCTTCAAGGTGGTTCGCCGCTAAGATAGCGGCATTTTTTCTGTCTGTGCATGATGTCACCCTTTCGGGGACACCTACACGCATAAAGAATGATTTATTCGGTACATATGTCGTACAAGTGTCGTAAAAGCGTTTTGTACGACACCAAACAGGCAAATGCAAAGATAAAAAAAGACCTTGCAGATGGGCTTTTAAAGCCAATCTACAAGGTCTTGGTGCGGCAGATGGGACTTGAACCCACACGCTCGCGCACACGCCCCTCAAACGTGCCTGTCTGCCGATTCCAGCACTGCCGCAAAGAAGGGAAAGAACCGTCGGAAAACGCGCGAGCTTCACTCGACGAATTACATCTTATCATATTGAAGGAGGCGTGTCAAGGACAAATTTGATTTTCTTGGAGAATTTGGAAAACCTGGCTGGCCGCGGCAGGAGTTTTACAAAAAAGCAGCACTATAATGGAAGGACACCCAAATGTGTAAAGATGCTATGACACTATGTATAATTTGTGAAGAGTGCGTGAAATGACGAGATTTTGCAGGCAAATGGATGCATATTTTTCGGCCGCGAGACGAATATACAGTTGATAAACCGTTGAAATGGTTGGGGATATCATGTGAATTCGCGGCCGATTGGGCGGACAGAGCTGTGGAAAACTCGGTGGAAAGTGTTTATAACTGTTTGTATACTCCTATTTTTTACATTTTGTTCATTTTGCGCAGGGGCCCGCCTGTTTACAATTGTGGAAGAGTTGTTGTATAATTAACCGATACGACGAATGCTTGTCCATCCTGGGCAGGCCGCATGAGATTTAGGGAGAAATTGCCATGTCAGACAGACCGATTAAAATAAACCGCGGGCCAAAAAAGAATTCCATTTGGCCGGTGCTGGGGTTGATTGGCGCCGCGATTGCCATTGCGCTGATCATCGCTTTCGTATGGCAGAGTATGGCCGGGGGAGCGCAGGCGCAGTCAAGCGGGCCCAGCTCCTCGCCGGCGTCTTCGAGCAGCCCTCCGCCGAGCACGCCGGAAGAATCCTCCGCGGCGCCGTCCTCTTCGGAACCGGAAGAGGAGGAACTGCCGGTCTTTGATGGGGCAGTACCCGAAAGCGAGCGCGTGAAAAGCACCTATTTTGACGACGCTGTTTTTGTGGGCGATTCAATCACAACCGGCATCGACCTCTATGGCGTGATGAAAAACACCGACGTGCTGGCGGATACCGGTGTAAACCTCGGCTCGGTCTACACCAAGGAAGCGGTTAAGCAGGAGGACGGAACCCGGATCCCCATCATGGACGCGCTCGGGCAGAAACAGTATGCAAAGGTATACATCATGCTGGGCGGCAACGAAGTACGTGACGAAGACCAGCAGACCTTCATCAGCCGCTATGGAAAACTCATTGACGACGTGCGTGAAATCCAGCCGAACGCGCTCGTCTACGTCCAGTCGATCCTGCCGGTGACCCTGAACAATCAGTATAATATGAACAACGACAAGATCGACACTTTTAATGCCGCGCTGCTTGAACTCTGCAAGGAGAAGGGCGTCTACTATCTGAATGTCGCGGAGAAGTTTAAGGATGAAAACGGCCGGCTGCCGGACGCGGCATCCCCGGCGGATGGCATGCATTTCGGCCCGGATTACTATCAGATCTGGTTCACCTATCTCAAGACCCATGTCGTAGGCATGCCGCCGGCGGCTTCTTCTGAACCGGAAGACCTGGCGGCGGAAACAAGCAGCTCCTTCCCAGAGCCGGGAGCGGAGCTGGAAACGGTTGAATAAGGAGACGATTGCAATGAGAAAACTGATATCAGGAATTTTGGCGATTGCCGCGTGTGCGGCGCTGCTGGCCGGCTGCGGCGGAAAGGAAGCGGACTCCGGTAAACAGCCCGCGGCGGCGGACGTGGTCAAGGCGGTTGCGGATGAGCTTACCTTTAAAGATGCGATGATCACACTGGAAGACGACATGGTTGAAAATATCTACAACCTGGATATGGAAAAGATTGCAGACAAATCCTGCTACATCAGCGGCAGCCGTGCAACGGCCGAGGAGGTTTCGGTTTTTCAGGTGAAGGACTCCGCTGACCTGCAGATGGTGAAAGATGCGGTTGCAGAACGCATCGACGACCAGAAGCATGCCTATGAAAGCTACAATCCGGGGGAGATGGTCAAAATCAACGGTGCGGTCACTCTCACGCATGGCAATTATGTGATCCTCGTCATGGCGGACGACACCTCCAAAGTGGAAGAAACCTTTAATGCGCAGTTCTGAACATGCTCCGCAGGCCCCCTCCCCGTCCGGGAAGGGGGCCTTTTTGTATGTTTTGGGTAAAAAAGACGTAAAAAGGCGGGATTTGTTCAAAAAACCCCGATTTGACCAGTTTTCGACAAATAGTTAATTTTATTGCCGGATAACGCGAAAATGCGCTTGCATTCGTCTGGGGTTGTGCTATAATAGATAAGGCGTAAAACGGGCGGCGGCCTGTAAGAAATCTGCCGGAATTGAATTTTTGGAGGTGTAGATGTGAACCCTGACCCTGGAAGTAGTTGTCCAGTTCGACAACGCGTGATCAGAAAAGAGAATATCGGCAGGGGCACATCCAACCGCTAAGACCGTACCCCTGCGGAAAAGGGGTATTACGATGCTTAACTTCTACAAAACCGTTGACAATCGTATTATCAGGATCGACGCCCCCGAAACCGGCTGCTGGATCTGTGCCATCAGCCCTTCGGAAGCGGAGATCGCCTACCTCACCGGCGACCTCGAGATCGAGCCGGATTTCGTGCGTGCCGCGCTCGACGAAGAGGAAAGCTCCCGCATCGAGAGTGAGGAAGGCCAGACGCTGGTGATTGTTGACTACCCGGTGGCTGATCAGCAGGATGACGAAAACAAAACCATCCTCTACACCACCATGCCAATGGGAATCATTATGACGCGGGACTATGTCCTGACCGTCTGCCTGCGGGAAAACCTGCTCATCAGCGAAATGGCGGAAGGCCGTGTCAAAGGCCTGCAAACCTCGCTGAAAACGCGTTTCCTGCTCTTAACCCTGCTGCGGATCGCCGCGCGCTTTCTGCAGTACCTCAAGCAGATCGACAAAATCTCCTCAATGACCGAAACACGCCTGCATCAGTCGATGCGCAACAAGGAGCTCATCCAGCTTTTGGGCTTGGAAAAATCGCTTGTGTTTTTCTCCACATCGCTCAAGTCCGATGAGATCACGCTCGAGAAAATCCTGCGCGGTCGGATTATCAAGCTGTATGAGGAGGACGAGGACCTGCTGGAAGATGTGCTCATCGAGGTCAAGCAGGCGATCGAAATGTGTAATATCTATTCGAATATCCTTTCCGGGACGATGGACGCCTTCGCGTCGGTCATCTCGAATAACCTCAATATCGTCATGAAGGTGCTCACCGCCATCACCATCGTCATGGCCATCCCCAATATGGTGTTCAGCTTCTTCGGCATGAACGTGGTGGATCTGCCGTTGCCGTATTCGTGGTTTCCAATCGCACTGTCGCTCGGGCTTTGCGGGATTGCGGCGCTTATCCTCTGGAAAAAGAATATGTTCCGATAAAAAACATCCCCCGGATTTCCGGGGGATGTTTTTTGTGCGTTTCGCCGCGCCCATGGCATTGCGCCCTCCGCGCGCCCAGGGAATGTGCCCTCCGCGCGCTCGGGGAATGCGCCCTCCGCGCGCCCGGGGAACGCGCCCTCCGCGCGCCCGGGCCCCATTTCTTGCTCGTGCAAGAAATGGGGGAAAGAACACGCGCGGGGTATCCCCGCGACCCCGCGCCGCTTCGATGGCGGTGTGCGGGGTGAGCCCCGCATCCGCCATAGGCGGCGCAGCCGCTCGAAGAAAAGCTGGGTGCGCCGCGCGCTGGTGCTTCGCAAGGCGCGCGGGACCATTATCGCTTTGGGTAAGGCTTCTGGATCGCGGTACGGCCCAAAATGTAATCGGTGGATGTGCCAAGCTCGTCGGCGATGTTCTCCAAGAGTTCAATCCGCATGCGTCTCCGTCCGGTTTCGTAGCTTGCATAGGTTGAACCGGCCATGCCGAGCCGTTCACCAATATCATCTTGTGTCAACTTTTTATCTTTGCGCAGTTCCTTTAAAATGTCGCTGTTAACCGGCATTGCTATCGCTCCAATCGTAAAAATCTTGTCACCAGTTGCCATGTTTACAATTAGAGCATGTCATGTTACAATAGTTTTAATTCCTGTCACCATATGACAAGAAACGGAGGGAGTAGCAATGGAAAGAGATCCTTATTTCAGATTATTCAGTCGTGTAACGGAAGTGGAGGATACGTTAGAGCGGATCATGCAGATTCCGGGGATACCGATGGAAGCGCAGCGGGCGCTGGGGGTGACGGTGGAGGATCTGCGGGACGCGCAGCGGGAGTCGGAGGAACTTTATATAAACAAAGAACCGGAGGACCGCTGAGAGCGGTTCTCCGGTTTTTCGATCGGTTTGTCCTTATTGCGCGCAGCGCATCGCCGCAAGGTTGCGGCGATTTGTCCCGCGTGCTTTTTATCACGCGGCAAGTTGCGTTTTGTCTAAGCGGACGTACTCACAGGGGATTTTCAAGGGGGCTGTTGGAAGCCCCCTTGAACGTCCTTCTTTGGTGACTTTCTTGGACGCGCAAGAAAGTCACTCGTGCGCACGGCGAAACGTGCAATTAAAGGTTGTGGCAGGCGTCGCAGTCCTCAATATTCCCGACGATCGGGGTGGGATCGACGCCGTTCTTGCGGTAGTAATCGGCCAGCGCGGATTTGACAGCCTGTTCGGCCAGAACCGAACAGTGAATTTTGGAAGCGGGAAGACCGTCGAGCGCTTCGACAACAGCTTTGTTGGAAAGCTTGAGCGCGTCCTCAATGGTGGCACCCTTGATCATATCGGTCGCCATCGAGCTGGTTGCGATAGCGGCGCCGCAGCCGAAGGTTTTGAACTTGACGTCAGAGATGACGCCGCCCTCAATTTTTAAGTACATCTTCATGATGTCGCCGCATTTGGCGTTGCCGACTTCGCCGACGCCGTCCGCGTTTTCAATTTCGCCGACGTTGTGGGGGTTGGCGAAATGTTCCAGCACTTTATCAGAATACAGCATAACAGAACTTCCTCTCTATGACAATCAAAAATATACGGGTTACAGATTGACCGGCTCGCCTTTCATCATGTGCTCCCACATGGGGGACATGGCGCGCAGCCGTTCGATGATGGGCGGGACGCTTTCAATGATATGATCGATGTCCGCGTCATTGTTCCAGTCGGTGATCGAGATACGCAGAGAACCATGCGCAACCTCATGGGAAAGGCCGATTGCAAGCAGCACATGGCTGGGATCGAGCGAACCGGATGTGCAGGCGGAACCGGAGGAGGCGCAGATGCCGACAAGATCGAGCGACAGAAGCAGGGATTCACCCTCCACGCCCGGGAAGGAGATATTCACGTTGCCGCAGAGGCGGTGTTCCTGATCGCCGTTGAGACGGGACATCGGGATTTTGAGCAGCTCGCCGATGATCCGGTCGCGCATCGGCGTGACCTTTGCGATGCGGGCCGGGATGTCCGCGCAGGCGATCTCAATCGCCGTGCCAAGCCCGACGATCGAGGCGACATTTTCGGTTCCCGCGCGCCGTCCACGTTCCTGGCCGCCTCCGTCGATGAGGTTTGGCAGGACAATGCCTTTTCGCAGGTACATGACGCCCACGCCCTTCGGAGCGTGAATCTTGTGCCCGGAAAGGGAGAGCATGTCGATCTTCTGATCAACAACGTTGATTGGGACGTTGCCGACTGCCTGCACCGCGTCGGTGTGGAACCACACGCCCTTTGAACGGCAGATCTCCCCAATCTCAGGAATCGGTTGGATGGTGCCGATTTCATTGTTCGCATACATAATCGTAACCAGCGCGGTATCCGCGCGGATCGCATCCGCGACCTGCTGCGGATCGATCACGCCGAGCGGACCGACCGGAAGATAGGTGATTTCAAAGCCTTCCTTTTCGAGCGCGGCACAGGTGTGAAGGACCGCATGATGCTCGAACGCGGTGGTGATGATATGCTTTTTGCCCTTGGAGGCAAGCTTATGGGCCGCGCCTTTGATCGCCCAGTTGTCGCTTTCAGAGCCGCAGCCGGTGAAGTAGATTTCATCCGGCCGCGCGCCGAGCGCACCGGCCACCTGTTTGCGCGCGGCCTCGATGGCATGTCCGGCCTCGCGGCCTTTGGCGTAGATGCTGGAAGGGTTGCCGTAGCCGTCCTTGAGCCAGGGGAGCATCGCCTCCAAAACAGCGTCGGAAATCTGTGTGGTCGCGGCGTTGTCCGCGTATACAAATTTTTTCATATGCAAAACTCCATTCTGACGGGAATTGTTCTTTACATCTCAATTCTATACTGAATTGGTATAGAATTCAATAGGCAATCAAAAAAATTTACAAATTTCCCCGGATCTTTTCAATTGCGGCGACCGCAAGCGTGTCGCAGCGTTCGTTTTCGGGGTGGCCGTTGTGGCCGCGCACCCACTGGAACTGAACCTTGTGCTGCCGCAGTAGCGCGAGCAGTTTCTTCCACAGGTCGACGTTTTTGGCGGGCTCGCCAGGCGCGCGCATCCAGTTTTTCTTCTGCCAGCCGTAGACCCAGCCCTTTTCGATCGCGTCGACCACATATTTTGAGTCGGTGGTGACGGTGACCTCGCAGGGCTCCTTGAGCGCGGTGAGCGCCTCGATCACGGCGGTGAGTTCCATACGGTTGTTTGTGGTTTCGGCCTCGCCGCCGGAAAGCTCCTTCTCGTGCGCGCCGAACCGGAGCACAGCGCCCCAGCCGCCCACGCCGGGATTACCGGAACAGGCCCCGTCGGTGAAAATTTCCACTTGTTTTGGCATCGGTGAACCTCCGCTGTCATTTGTTGTAATTTCAATTCTTTATTCTATACCATATTCCTCTGTTTTACAAGGGCAAACCGCCTGAATTACCGGATTTTATCCGGTAGAAAGCAGACAGACGTTCACAGCATGGAATTTTTTAGACGCTGTACGATAAACAGCCGGGAACCTGTCCATACTATCCATACGACTGCAAAATGGAAAATGGAGGGACGCATTCTTTATGAAAGCGGTAATTATGGCGGGGGGGGGGGGGGGGGGGGGGGGG
>NZ_QSBX01000014.1:18764-51697 GCF_003465835.1 Anaerotruncus sp. AF02-27
GGTTCACGGCTGCGCCCGCTGACCGAACGCCTGCCAAAACCGATGGCCCGCCTCTGTGGCCGGCCGATCGTGGAATATATCTTGGAACTGCTTGCTCAAAACGGGGTTTCTGAAAGCATCCTGACCCTGCAATACCTGCCGGAAGTGATCCGCGCGCATTTCCCGGAAGGGGATTTTGCGGGGATGGCGCTTTCGTTCGTGGAAGAAGATACGCCTCTCGGTACGGCGGGCAGCGTGAAGCACGCGGTGGGCGAAACGGCCGAACCGGTGCTCATCATCAGCGGAGACGCGCTTTGCGATTTCCCTTTACAGGAAGCGGTTGAAACGCACAAAAAAAGCGGTGCGTCGGTGACGCTCGTAACGACCAAGGTCGGCGACCCGCGGGAATACGGTCTGGTGCTCGCGGACGAATCCGGAAAGATCACCGGGTTTGTCGAGAAACCGTCGTTTGCGCAGGCGACCAGTGAGCTGGCAAACACAGGTATCTATATTCTGTCTCCCGAGGCGGTCAATATGATCCCGGAGGGGGAAAAATATGATTTTGCATCCGATCTCTTTCCCCGGATGCTCGCGGACGGGATGCTGCTGCAAAGCTGCGCGCTCTCGGGCTACTGGTGTGATATCGGGGATCTTTCGGCCTACCGGCGCGCGCAGAAGGATCTGCTCGACGGGAAGGTGCGGTGCCATCTGGCGGGAGAACGCGACTACGCGGGGAATATCCTGGCGGGCAGGCGGCCCTCCGGCAAATATGAACTGATCCCGCCGGTTTATATCGGCGCGGGCGTGCAGATTGGGGACAACGCGGTTGTAAACGCGGGCAGCGTGCTCGACGATGGGGTGACGGTGTCGTCCGGCGCGACGGTCAGCGAAGCGGTGCTGCTCCCGCGCTGTATAATCGGGGCGCGCGCGGGCGTGCTTTCAAGCGTTGTCTGCGCGGATGCGTCGGTCAAGTCCAAAGCGACCCTGCTCGAAGGCGCCGCGGTCGGGGAAGGGGCGGTCATCGGCGCGAAAGCGGTCGTACGCGCGGGGGTGCGCATTGCGGGCGGCGCGAAGGTAAATGACGGGTCGGTTGTTTCCGATCACATCACCGCGCGCGGCGGCGCGGCCTGCTCGTTTGACGACGAAGGGCTCTGCGGGGAAATCGGCGTGGAGATCACACCGGAGGTTGCGGTCCGGGTCGGCTGCGCGGTCGGCACCATTGCCAGGGGCCGGGCGGTCGGCGTTGCGACAAGCGACCTTCGATGCTCAAAAGTGCTCGGCGCCGCGCTGATCGCGGGTATCCGTTCAACGGGCACGCCGGTTCTTGATTTCGGCGGGGCGTTTGAAGCGCTCTTTGGATTTGCGATGGCCTATAATGCGCTGGGGCTGGGCGTTTATCTCTGCGCGGGCGAACAGAGCACGATCAAGGTGGCCTGTGACGCGGGCCTTCCCGCAACGCGGAAAATCGAGCGGGAGATTGAACAGGCGCTTTCCCGCGGGGAGTTTGCGCGCGCGCCAAAGGAGGGGTACGGGGACTGTGTGGATATGTCCGGCATCGGCGTGATGTACCTGACCGAACTTTTGCGGCTCGCGCCGGACGGACTTTCCGGAATGTCGGCCTCGGTGCGTTCCGAGAATAAGACGGTGCGGCGGATTCTTACCGACGTGCTGCAAAAGCTCGGGTGCGATGTTTCAGGCGGCGGGATTCAGCTGAACATTTCGGAGAACGGGATGTCATTGGCTCTTGCGCAGGACAATGTGTCCGTCAGCCGACATCGGGCGGCCGCCGCATGGTGTATGGCGCAGTTTGAACAGGAGCGGGACGTGGCGGTGGAAAACGACTTCCCGCGCGCGCTCGAGGCTTTTGCCGCGCAGCGCGGCCGGAGGGTCTACCGGTACCTGCTCTGTCCGGCGGACGGCAGTGACTCGGAAGGCAGGAAGATTGCCGCGAAGCAGCAGTGTATGCGCGACGGGCTGATGCTTTCGGTGAGCCTGCTTGACTACATGCGCAGGCATGGGATCAGCCTGCGGGAACTGGATGCGATGATCCCGGCCTTTTCCACCGAAGAGGCGGTGGTGCAGATCGACCTGCCGCCCGCGCGGATTCTGGCGGGGCTTTCCCCTGAACAGGCCGGGGAAGGGGTGCTGCTGCGGCAGGACCGAGGCGTGGTACTGCTGCGTCCGCGCAAACTGGGGGGCGCGATCCGGGTGTTCGCGGAGGCGGCGAACTGGGAAACCGCAAAGGAGCTGTGCGACGACGTTTCCCGCAGGCTCTCCGGTTTGCTTGACAAGGAACATGAGAAAGGTTAAAATATACAGTAATGATGTGTTCGGTTTTCGCAAGTTTCCTAAATCGCCGGTCGGGTGGGTTGCCCCGGCCGGGATCGGTTAACTGAATATCGCACGTTAGGATCGCCTATCTTTTGCATTTGCGTTTGTTCGGAATAAAAAAACGCGGAGCGGATGGGTTCATTTTTCTTGTGCTTAAAAAGAATAATTGCACAATGTACGGAGGTAAATTTTGTGACAGATGAAAAAAAAGTCGGCGGGAAGCTGACAGCAGAACAGCTCGAGCTCGGGTTGGATTTTCTGGAGAAACGTTCGGTTGTGGAACGGAATGCACAGCCGAAGCAGAAAAAGCCCAAGGCGGCGGTAAAAGACGTCGCGGCCCGACTGCTGCAAAAGGCGCTGCCCAAACAGCCGGATGTGCCCGCAACGCAGGCCCCGGAGCAGCCGCAGCAGGTAAAACAGCCCGAAAAGCAGGCGCAGCGCCGCAAAAAGAACAGTACGGCGGGCGTCTCTGCAGCCAATAAAGCGGAGCCCGCGAATAAACCTGCCGCGAACGCAGCTTTGCAGCAGAAAAAGAAATCCGCCAAGCCCCAACAGCCGTCGGCTGGAAAACAGCCCGAACGGCAGGCTGAGAAAAATCAGCAGCCGGAAAAGAAACCGGAAGCTCCGAAACAGAACCGCCGCGGCGCAAAACCTGCACAGGCAAAAGCGCCGGTGCAGGAGACGGCGATCCAGGCCCCTGCGCCTGGCGGAAAAAAGGGCAAAAAGGGTCAGAAAGGCGCGAAGGAGCAGCGCAAGCCCCCGGTACGGATCATCCCGCTCGGCGGTATGCTCGAGGTGGGCAAGAATATGACCGCCTACGAATGCCAGGGGGATATGTTCCTGGTGGACTGCGGCATGACCTTTCCGGATGAGCAGATGCTCGGCGTCGACCTGGTGCTGCCGGACTTCAGCTACATCGCAAAGAACCGCGACCGGCTGCGCGGCGTGGTCATCACGCATGGGCATGAGGATCATATCGGCGCGCTGCCGTATTTCCTGAAGGAGTACAACGTCCCGGTTTATGCCACCAAGCTGACCATCGGCCTGATCGAGAACAAGCTGCGGGAGCACGGGCTTTACGGCAAGGTCAAGCTGGTGCAGATCGCGCCGCGCGAGACGATCAAACTCGGCTGCATGGAAGTCGAGTTCATCCGGGTGAACCATTCGATCCCGGACGCGGTCGCGCTGGCTATCCACACCCCTGCCGGCGTGATTATTCAGACCGGCGACTTTAAAATTGATTACACCCCCATCATCGGGGATATTATCGACCTTGCGCGGTTTGGCGAACTCGGCAGCCACGGCGTGCTCGCGCTGCTGTCCGATTCGACCAACGCCGAACGGCCGGGCTTTACCCCGACCGAACGCACCGTTGGCGAGAGCTTCGACAAGCTCTTCAAGCAGGCTGCCGAAAAACGGATCATCGTGGCGACCTTCTCCTCAAACGTCCACCGGATACAGCTCATCTGCGAGGCGGCCGCCAAACACGGGCGCAAGGTAGCGGTTTCCGGACGCAGCATGGTCAATGTGGTTGCGACCGCGATCGAGTTGGGCTATCTGACCCCGCCCAAAGATGTCATGATCGACATCGATGACCTGAACCGGTACCGTCCGGACCAGGTTGTGATCATCACCACCGGAAGCCAGGGCGAGCCAATGAGCGCGCTTTCGCGTATGTCGACCAACGACCACCGCAAGGTGAGCGTCAGCCCGGGCGACTTCATCATCATCAGCGCCACCCCGATCCCCGGCAATGAAAAGACGGTTGGCCGCGTGGTCAATGAGCTGATGCGGCTGGGCGCGGATGTGATTTATGAGCGGATGTACGAGGTACACGTTTCAGGCCATGCCTGCCAGGAGGAACTCAAGATCATGCTGGCGCTGACCCGTCCGAAGTTCTTCTTCCCGGTGCACGGCGAATTCAAGCACCTCAAGCGGCACGCGAGCCTTGCGCTGGCAATGGGCATGGATTCCGACCATGTCTTTATCGGCGAAAACGGCAAGGTGTTCGAGTTGGACGGCGTATCGGTCAAATCCGACGAGACCGTTCCGTCCGGACGCGTGCTGGTCGACGGGCTCGGCGTGGGCGATGTCGGCAGTATCGTGCTGCGCGACCGCAAGCATCTCGGCCAGGATGGGCTGATCGTCGTGGTGACCACCATCGACCAGCGCACCGGCGAGATCATTTCGGGCCCGGATATCGTTTCCCGCGGGTTCGTCTATGTGCGGGAGGCGGAGGATATGCTTTCCGAAGCGAAAAATATCGCGCGTCAGGCGCTTGAGGAATGCCGCAGAAACAATGTCCATGAGTGGGGCACCCTGAAAAACCAGGTGCGCGACGCGCTGTCCTCCTATTTCTACAGCCGCACCAAACGCAGTCCGATGATCCTGCCTGTGATCCAGGAAATCTAGGCGCATGTCATTTGCGGCGCCCGTTCGCCGCTGGCGAACGACCGCGCGATGCGCCTCATGGGGAAGGGCGGCCCGCCCTTCCCTATGGGCCCCATCCTTCCGGGGTTGGTGGGCCTGAATAGAGAAAACCACCGCCCGCGGTTCTGCCGCGGGCGGTGGTTTTCTTTTAATAGGAAAGGGCAGGGTCGAATTTTTCGGCCCAGAGTTCCCCAAGCGCTTCGAGATCGGCCTTGAATTCTTCCGGGGTTTGGTCCTCCTTTTGGGTGAGTTCCTCGATAACCTCAAAAACAAAGGCTTTTCCGCCAAAGCGGTTCCAATCCTTTTGTAGTTTCATACTGACGCAGGAACCGGTCATCTGAGAAAATTGAAACTGATTGCGGCTGCCTTCGAGATTGGTCACCGCCTGCAGCAGGTAGCGGCCGCTTTCTGTGTTGCGGATGACATAGACCCCGCCGGACAGCGGCCGCTGTTTGTAGGCGTTGATCAGGTCCTTTTTGTGGGAATCCATCAGTAATTCAGCTCCTTTAAAATACGCGCGAGGACCGCGAGACGTTCCCCAAGCAGTTCGTCGTCCTGGGCGAGCGCCTGGGAAAAAAGTTTCATGTCCTCATCGATCATGGGATTTTCAGTGCAGACCGAAACGGTCATGGCGTCACCCTGCAGCCCGACCCGGTCGATGACAGGCTTTTCGGGATCGTAGCCCTTGGGAAAACGGTAGCTCTCCTCCCGGAAGAAAAGCCTGGCGCGGCAGATGAGGATGGCAAGATCGACGACCCGATGCAGCGGCAGCTCCTCCGACTGGCGGGACCATTTCTCGCCGGTATAGCGCCAGACTTTGGCGGAGATGTCAAGTTTGCCGCGGTCGTTCCATTGGGCAAGGCCGAGGGAAAGCCCTTTGGCATCGGAATGATAGGCGCTGCGGCCATCGATCTGCTCATAATCCTCCGCGACAATGACCGGCTTGTGTTTCAGTGTGGTTGGGATATTCATAAGGGCTCTCCTTTAGTAAATTAGTAAAATAGTAATTTAGTAGTTACAAGTATAGCGGAATGGGACGGGATTGTCAAGGTTTTCGCCGCATTTTCGCCGCAAAAGATTCTAAAGATTGCAACCAAAAGCGGATCGTGATATAATAAGCAGGATAATAGGGTTCATAGGTCTTTGCGGGCCTTTCCCGCAGGATGGCGGCCTTTCCCACTTTGATCGACATTGTGATGAATGAGGTTTCACTGTGAAAAAGAACGTAAATTTGTTCCGGCCGATTTTGTATATCGTGACCGGATGCTGCGTGGCAATGACGCTGGCGTCGCTGTTTTTCAGCCTGCCGCTGTTTTACATCTGCCTTGGCGTGACACTGGTCTGCACCGGGCTGATCCTCTGGCAGCTGTATGTGATCCGCAGGTATATCAACACCTTCCTCATCGAGATGGGCCGCGCGCTGACGACCGTCCAGCAGGACGCGCTGCTCGCGTTCCCAATCCCGGTGTTTGTCTGCAACGGGGAAGGAGAGATCCTCTGGTGCAACCGGCTCGCGCAGAACCATGTCCTGGAGGACGAAAACGTCTATGCAAAGAGCATCCAGTCGGTCGCGCCCGGCCTGGACGTGACCCGCAAATGCCCGGAAAAAGGGCATGAGGTCGTCTACAAGGGCCGCAGCTATGTGGCGTACAATGTGCGCGCCGTCAGCCGGGACAGCGAACTTTATATGGTGTATTTCTTTGAAAATACCGAGCTGCGGCGGTATGCGGACGAATATTTCGAGACGCGGCCTTCGGTGATGATCCTGCTTGTTGACAACTATGAAGAGCTTTCTCAGAACCTCAAGGACAATGAACGCACCCGCGTCATGGGGCAGATTGAATATGTCGTGAGCAAGTTCTTGACCGAGAGCGGCGCTTTGATGCTGCGCACCGAGCGCGACCGCTTTCTTGCGGTGATCGAGGAGCGCAACCTGCAGGGGATCATCTCCGCGCGGTTCGCGCTGCTCGAGCAGGTGCGCAATATCCAAATCGAGGGAAGCGTTGCCGCTACCCTTTCGATCGGCGTGGGGCGCGACGCGGCGAATCTTTCGGAAAGCGAACAGTTCGCGCGGCAGGCGCTCGATATGGCGCTCGGGCGCGGCGGCGACCAGGCCGCTGTGCGCAGCGCGTCGGGATATGAATTTTTTGGCGGCGTGTCGAGCGGCGTGGAGAAGCGCACCAAGGTCAAGACCCGGATCGTCGCCACCGCGCTGGCGGAACTCATAGGCGGCAGTGACAATGTGATCGTCATGGGGCACAGGCTTTCGGATCTCGACTGTTTCGGCGCCTCGGTGGGGATTGCGAAAGCCGCGAAACTGATGGGTAAGGACGCTTATATCTGCATCCGGCGCAATGCGAATCTGGTCGATCCGCTTTTCGGCAAGCTCGAGGAAAACGGATATACAAATGTCTTTATTGAACCGGAAACAGCGCTTTCACTCGTCACCAAAAAGACGCTGCTCATCATCTGCGATACCCATATTAAACAGTTTCTGGAGTCAAGCGACGTTTATGAGGCCTGCAAGACGGTCGTCGTCATCGACCACCATCGCAAGATGGTCGGCCACATCGACAACGCCGTGATCTTTTACCATGAACCATATGCTTCCTCCGCGTCCGAAATGGTCACCGAGCTGGTGCAGTATTTCGGAGAGAAATTCCGTCTGGGACGCATGGAAGCGGAAGCGCTTTTGGCGGGCATCATGCTCGATACCAAAAACTTTGTCATCAAGACCGGCGTGCGCACCTTTGAAGCCGCGGCCTACCTGCGCAAGATCGGCGCAGACACGGTGGAGGTGCGGCGGCTGTTTGCCAGCCCGATGCAGTCGTATCAGCGCAAAGCGAAGCTGGTGGCCAACGCGCAGATTTATAAGGGATGCGCCATTGCCGTTTCGACCGATCACGGCGACGCGGAGGACATCCAGGTGACGGCGGCGCAGGCGGCGGACGAACTGCTCAATATCACCGGTGTGCAGGCTTCGTTCCTGGTGTTTGAGCTGAACGGCGGGATTTCCTTCTCAGCGCGCAGCATGGGCCAGATCAATGTGCAGATCATTATGGAAAAACTTGGCGGCGGCGGGCACCTCACGATGGCCGGCGCGCAGATGACCGGGATCGGCGCCGAAAAGGCGAAGGAGCTGCTTGTCGGCGCGATCGACGCCTATTTCGAGGAAAACTCCCGCAAATAAGAGCGTTTTTGCCGCGGTTTGCCTTTGGGCGCTTTACGGAGCGTGCAATCCGGGCTTGTGCCGTTTTCGGCGTATGATTTCTTTGCTTCTTTCTTTTTTACAAGAGAAAAAAGAAAGAAGCAGCTTTGGCAACACGAATTTTTAAGATAGAAGGAGAATGTAACATGAAAGTCATCCTCAAACAGGACGTTAAGGGCAGCGGCAAAAAAGGCGAGCTGCTCAATGTTTCGGACGGGTACGCCCGCAACTTTCTGATTCCGCGCGGGCTTGCGATTGAAGCGAACGCGCAGGCCATGAATGAATTCAATTCCAAGCAGGCGGCCGCCGCCCACAAGATCGAGGTGGAAAAACAGGCCGCGGCGGATCTGGCGAAGCGCCTTGAAGGCAAGACGGTCAAGCTGACCGCGAAAGCGGGCGCGAATGGCAAACTGTTCGGCTCGGTCACCTCGAAGGAGATCGCGGAGGAGATCAAAAAGCAGTTCGGCGCGGATGTCGATAAACGCAAGATTGTGCTCGAAGGCGATATCAAGGCGTTCGGCAGCTATACGGCGCAGCTTAAGCTTTATCCAAGCATCACTGCGAGTATGTATGTGGTCGTGGGAGAAGCGGACTAAGTGAAAGAACGAAACGGAAGGGGTGTGCGGGCATTGGCAGATTTCGACGGGCAGTACGCCCAGCAGATGCCCTACAGCCTCGAAGCGGAGCAAAGCGTGCTCGGCGCGGTGCTGATCGACGCTTCCTGCTTCCCGGTCGTGCTCGAAAACCTGCGTTCGGAGGCGTTCTACCGCCCGCAGCACCAGCAGATATTTGAAGTGATGGCCGCCATGTTTAACGGCAGCCGCACGATGGACTTCATCACCGTCCTTGACGCGGTCAAAGGGGAGAACATCTTTGAGACCGATGAGGACGCCAAAATCTATCTGACCAACCTCGCGCAGGTGGTGCCTTCGGCGGCGAACGTCGAGGCATACTGCCGGATCGTGCGCGAAAAATATTACGTCCGAAGGCTGATCACCGCTTCGCAGGAGATCATCGGAATGGCGCAGGAAAGCCAGGCTGAATCGGACGTGCTGCTCGACTCAGCCGAACAGAATATCTTTGAAATCCGCCAGGGGCGCAGTTCGGGCGCGTTAAAGCATATCCGGACGGCGATCACCGAAACCTATGAAACGCTCCAGCACCTGTCCGGGGAGGACCGGGACAAGTATAAGGGCATTTCGACCGGCTACCCGGCGCTCGACCATGTTATCACCGGGCTCAACCGCACCGACCTGATCCTGGTCGCCGCGCGCCCCGGCATGGGAAAGACCTCGTTTGCGCTGAACATTGCGGAAAGCGTGGCGGTCAAGTCCGGCAAGACGGTTGCAATCTTTTCACTCGAAATGAGCAACGAACAGCTCGCGCAGCGGCTGCTTTCCTCCCAGGCGTCGATCGAGGGCAAATGCCTGCGCACCGGCGAGCTCACGGGGGACGACTGGGTGCGAATCGCAATGGCGTCCCAGGTGCTCTCGAAAGCGGAGATCTATATGGACGATACGCCGGGCATCACGGTGGGTGAGATGAAAGCGAAGCTCAGAAGGCTGCGCAAAGTTGACCTTGTGATCATCGACTACCTGCAGCTGATGTCCTCCGGCCGCCGGATCGACAACCGCGTGCAGGAAGTCTCGGAGATCACCCGAAACCTCAAGATCATGGCAAAGGAGATGAACGTTCCGCTCATCACCCTTTCGCAGCTTTCCCGTGGTCCGGAATCCCGCGCCGGCCATAAGCCGATGCTTTCCGACCTGCGTGAATCCGGTTCGATCGAACAGGATGCGGACATCGTTCTGCTGCTCTACCGCGAGGACTATTACGAGCGGGAAGAGGCGGAGGAGCGCAACGTGGTTGATGTCGACGTGGCAAAAAACCGCCACGGTGAAGTCGGCACGGTCAAGCTTGGCTGGGACAACCGCTACACAAGATTTACCAATTTGGAGTTATCGCGTGATGAACCGTAAGGCGAGAGCCACAATTGAACAGTTCGCAATGCTCAGGCAGGGTGACACGGTGATTGCAGCCGTTTCGGGCGGCGCGGATTCGGTCGCCCTGCTCGATTTTTTGTGTTCGCTTGCCGGCCTTTCGCTGACTGTCCGCGCCTGTCATCTGAACCACTGTCTGCGTGGGGAGGAAAGCGACCGGGATGAACAGCTCGTGCGTACCATGTGCCAGGAATACGGCGTGCCGCTCGATGTGAAGCGGGTGGAGATCCGCCCGCTCGCGGGCAAACGCGGCACCTCGATTGAAGAGACGGCGCGCGATGAGCGCTACGCCTTTTTTGCCGCGCTGCAGAAGCAGCACGGAGGCAGGGTTGCCACCGCCCACACCCTTTCGGACACAGCCGAAACGGTGTTGCTGAACCTCGCGCGCGGCACCGGAATTGCCGGGCTCGCGGGCATCCCACCGGTGCGGGATTACCTTATCCGGCCGCTCATCGCGTGTTCGCGGGCGGAGATCGAACAGTATTGCTATGACCATGGGCTCTGCTTTGTGACCGATTCGACCAACCTCTCCTGTGACTACACCCGAAACCACATCCGCCAAAACGTTCTTCCGCAGCTCAACCGGGTGAACCCGGCGGCGCTCACGGCGATCGGCCGGATGACCGACGCGCTGCGGCAGGACGCCGATTATCTGGCCGGCCAGGCGAGAGAGGAGCGGGAACGTCTCGCAAAGGAAGGCGGGATTGACGCTTTGGCGCTTGCCGCGCGGCATCCCGCGATTCGTTCGCGGGTGATCGCGGACCTGCTCGCGGCAAATGGGATCGAGCGGAGCGCGGAACGCATTGCGCTTATAGAAGGGATGCTTGGCGGCAAAGGCAAATCGGTTCTGCAGGTCGGTCGGGGCGATTATGTGACGGTGCAAAGGGGCATACTGCGTCTGGAACGCCGGGAACGGCACCGGGTCGGGCCGCTTAAAGCCTGTCAATTCCAAAAGGAAGCGCTCGATGGGCTGCGCGTACCGCTCGGCTGTGGGAAAACGATAGAATTTTCCCGCATAAACTGTGCAGATTATGAAATTTTTGAGAACAATACCGAATCGGTCTTAAAAAACGCGGTGGATTATGATAAAATAAAAACTGATATTTTTTTGCGCTCCCGCGCGCCCGGCGACCGGATCCGGCCAGTGGGGCGGGGATGTTCAAAACCGCTCCGAAAGCTGATGAACGAGCTTATGCTCGCAGGCCGTGAGAGCTTGTGTGTCATCGCGGACAGCGGAGGCGTGCTTTTTTGTGAGGGAATCGGCGCGGACGAACGGGTCAAAATTGACGGCGGGACCAAAACGGTGCTGACTTTTGCCATCAGTACCGAAACGACGGAGGGAAGCGGCAATGAAGGATGATATTTTAAAGGTCCTCATCAGCGAAGAGGAACTGCGGCGGAAGGTCCAGGAGCTTGGAAAACAGATCAGCGAGGACTACAAGGGGAAAAACCTCCTGGTTCTTGGCGTGCTCAAGGGTTCGTTTATATTTATGGCCGACCTGATCCGCGCGATCGACATTCCGCTCGAAGTGGAATTTATGGCGGTATCGAGCTACCACAGCGGGGTAAAAACCTCGGGAGTGGTTAAGATAATCAAGGATATTGACATCAATCCCCAGAATGTGAATATCCTGATTGTGGAGGATATCCTCGACAGCGGGCTTACGCTGAGCTATCTCAAAGGGCTGTTTTTGCAGCGCGGCGCGACCAACATCAAAATTGCGACCCTGCTTGACAAACCTTCCCGCCGCGCGGCGGATATCTTCGCCGACTACAAGGGCTTCGAGGTGCCGGACGCGTTTGTTGTGGGCTACGGCCTCGACTACGCGGAAAAGTACCGTAACCTGCCGTATGTCGGCGTGCTCAAACCGGAAGTTTACGGCGAATAAGCCGCATGCTATAGAAGAATCATGATACGCAAAATGACAGGAGTGAACCACGATTGAACAAAAGGTCTAAGGGCGTTGGCGTATACATCTCGGTATTTCTGCTGCTGATGCTGATGGCGACGCTGCTGCTCTCCTCGCTGCAGACAACGCCTGTTACCGTGAAATATTCCGAGGTGATCGGGTATTTTGAAAGACAGGAGATCAAGGAGTTTGAACTGGATCTGGGTACTGGCGTTTTAAACGCCACCTTCCAGGACGACAGGAAACTGACGGATTACAAGGTCCCGAATGTAAACCTCTTTTTGACGGACGTTTATTACGACCATTACGACGGGTCGCCCACCTACATCCAGCAGTATAATGAGGCGCATCCCGATCAGAAGATGACCGTCAACTTTATCCGTCCAAAGGAGACGCCGTGGTGGGTCGCCATGCTGCCATCCCTGCTCCTGCTGGGCGCGCTCATTTTCTTCTATGTGATGATGATGCGCCAGGCACGCGGAGGCGGCGCGGGCGGCGTGATGAGCTTTGGCAAGGCCAAGCCCCGCATGCCGGACGAAGGCCCAAAGGTCACCTTCGCGGATGTCGCGGGGGCGGAGGAGGAAAAAGAGGAACTCGTCGAAGTTGTCGAATTCCTCAAGGCCCCCAGCAAGTTTAACGCGCTCGGCGCGCGCATCCCCAAGGGCGTACTGCTGATGGGCCCTCCCGGAACCGGTAAAACCCTGCTTGCGAAAGCGGTAGCGGGCGAGGCGGGCGTTCCGTTCTTCTCGATTTCCGGTTCCGATTTTGTCGAAATGTTCGTCGGTGTCGGCGCGTCGCGCGTGCGCGACCTGTTCGAGCAGGCGAAGAAGAACGCCCCGGCCATCGTATTCATCGATGAGATCGACGCGGTCGGCCGCCAGCGCGGCGCGGGCCTTGGCGGTGGACACGACGAGCGTGAGCAGACCTTGAACCAGCTGCTCGTCGAGATGGACGGATTCGGCACCAACTCGGGCGTCATTGTCATCGCGGCCACCAACCGGCGCGATATCCTCGACCCGGCGCTGCTGCGCCCGGGCCGTTTCGACCGCCAGATCATGGTCGGATACCCGGATATCAAGGGCCGTGAGGCGATCCTGCGGGTTCACACCCGCAACAAACCGATCGCCCCGGACGTGAGCCTGCGGGTCATCGCGGCCTCGACGGCTGGCTTCACCGGCGCGGACCTCGAAAACCTCACCAATGAAGCCGCGCTGCTCGCGGCTAAGAAGAACCTCAAGGCGATCACCATGGCGGAGATCCAGGAGGCGACCATCAAGGTGATCGCCGGGCCGGAGAAGAAATCCCATGTGGTCACCGAGAAGGACAAAAAGCTCACCTCCTACCACGAGGCGGGCCATGCGGTCTGTACCTATTACCTGCCCACGCAGGACCCGGTGCACCAGATCTCGATCATTCCGCGCGGCATGGCGGGCGGTTATACGCTCTCCCTGCCGGGCGAGGACAAATCCTATGTGACCAAGCGTGAGATGAACGATGACATCGTCACCCTGCTCGGCGGCCGGATGGCCGAAAAGCTGGTGCTGGAGGACATCTCCACCGGCGCGTCGAATGACATCGAGCGCGCTACAAAAGTTGCCCGCAACATGATCATGCGGTACGGCTTCTCTGAGAAGCTGGGACCGATCGTCTATGGGCACGATGAGAACGAAGTATTCCTGGGCCGTGATTTCTCGAGCACGCCGAGCTATTCGGACAATGTTGCGGCGGAGATCGACGCGGAAATCCGCGAGATCATCGACACCGCCTACGAACGCGCGCGGGATATCCTGACCGAGCATATGGATCAGCTGCATGAAGTGGCAAAATTCCTGTTCGAGAACGAAAAAATGGAGGGCGACGAATTCGCGGCAATGATGGAAGGCCGCCCGCTGCCTGAAAAACCGGACTATTCAATCTTCTCCGCCGCGCAGAAAAAAGAGGAGGAACGGCAGGCTGCCGAGGACGCTGCGAAACAGCAGACAGCCTCGTCCGAGCCGCCCGCACAGCCCGGTGGAACCGCCAGCAGCGAACCGTCTGAGCCCGCTCAGCCGCGGCAGCCGGAGGAATCCGGCGGAGAAGGGGAACCGCGGGAATAAATTCCGAACCAATGTAAGGGTGGGTGTCGTATGCTATTCAAAAAGATCATCACACTTTCCTTAAACCCGGTGGCGGATATCACCTGTTATGTGGAAAATTTTGAACCCGGCGGGGACATCATGGTGGAAAGCGAACTGTATGACGCGGCGGGCAAGGCGGTTGACGTATCCCGTGTGCTGCAGAGCTACGGTATCGCGAACACTGCGCTGATCGTCGCCGGGGAAGAGAACAGCAAGCGCTATTTCAACCGCCTCAAGGACGAAAATGTCAGCACACGCGTCATCTATACCGAGGGACGCCTTCGGGAGAGCATCAACATCGTGGACCCGAAGGGCAGGTCGGTGCGCCTGGTGCGCAAAAGCCCCAGGCTGACTTCTCGCGCAATCAACGAGCTGGAGATCGCCCTTTCGGAGGAGATCGAACCCGCTACGTTGGTGGTGGTCGCGGGAGCCATGCCGGAGGGCGTGACCGACGACATCTTCTGCGAAATCTGTTCATTTATCCGGGAAAACGGCGGTTCCATCGCACTTGATACCAAGTCGGCAACGCTCGAGAACATTGCGAAGATCCAGCCCTGGGTCATCAAACCAAATTATGCGGAGCTGTGCGCGCTGGTTGGACACGAACTGAATGGCCTCGAGGAGGTTGTCTGCGCGGCCAAGCGGCTCGCCGGGCTGGGTATCCGGCACGTGCTCGTGAGCCTGAGCGCCGAGGGCGCGCTCTACACTGACGGCGAGGTTACATACAAGGCGGATGTGCCGGAGCTGTCGGAAATAAAGTCCACCATCGGCGCCGGCGACGCGGCGCTCGCGGGGTTCATCATCGCGCATGACTACAAATATGACCTCAAGCGTTCGCTGCAGCTTGCGGCGGCGTTTGGGACTGCTTCCTGCCTGGTGGAAGGCACTAATCCGCCGCGCAGGATCTCGGTGGCCATGATCAACAATCAGGTCAAGGTATATGAAATCTAAAATTGAAAAGCCGGACGGTTGTCCGGCTTTTTTTGAAAGGGGCGGTTCTGATGAAAAAATTGCTGGTCGTTGTGGATTACCAAAAGGATTTTGTGGATGGGGCGCTCGGCTTTTCGGGCGCGGAGCTGCTGGAAGGCCCGATCTGTGAAAAGATCGCCGCCTGCCGTGCCCAAGGCGGCGAAGTGGCATTTACCTTTGACACGCATGGGGACAATTACCTTTCGACCCAGGAAGGAAGGAAACTCCCGATCGTCCACTGCATTGACGGCACGGATGGCTGGAAGCTTTATGGCGCGGTCGCACACTGCCAAAAACCGGGTGACCGGGTGTTTAAAAAGCCTGCGTTCGGGTCAGCGGAGCTGTTTGACTATCTGCGCGCTGGGCAATATGACGAGGTTGAGCTCTGCGGGCTTGTCTCGAATATCTGCGTCATTTCGAACGCCGCGCTGGCAAAGGCCGCGCTGCCGGAGGCGCGGGTTGTGGTGGATGCGAAGGGCACGTCCTGCATGGACCCTGCGTCCAACTGCAAAGCTCTCGACGTGATGGAAGGATTCCAGGTAGAGGTCATCGGAAGGTAAAAGGAAAAAAGGCGGCGCCGCTATGGAAGCGGCGCCGCCTTTTTTAGTCATAATCGCTGAGCAGTTCCTGCGCGCACTGCTGCAGGTCGCCCAAAGAATGAAGTTCCTTGGCCCTCCAGCTCACAGCGTCCCGCACATTATCGGGCAAAGTGGTAAAAAATTGATGAGCCTGCGGGCTCTGAGCGATCAGGTTATAAAGGTCCTCATATGGTTTCATAGAATCACCCCGCAGATAGTATCTGCAATGCGGCGGGAAACCATACAGAAAAAAGATCAAATTTATTTTACAGTTGCCAATGTGGTGGGTAAGCGATCCTTGGGACGGCTAAGCGAAGGTGCTTGCAGAAGAATCCGTGGGTGTCTTTTTCATTTCCCGGCCAAAGCATCCTGGGATTTTTTTCTGCGTTTCGGCTCATTTTTCTCCTGCGTCTGCGTGTCGAAGTAATCCTGATAGCGGTTCATGATCCGCTGCAAATGGATTTCGACGGCACGGTCGGCTGCCGCGGGATCCCGCTCCTTGATCGCCCCAAAGATCGCGCTATGCTCCTGGGAAGTGATCTCGGCACGGCCCGCGGAGATGACGGTCATCCGATAGATCCAGCGATGGGTCGCCTGCCAGATCGCGTTAATCGCTTTGTAAAGATAGGGGTTTTGTGCCGCCTGGGCAACCGCCTGGTGGAAAGCAAAATCTTCCGCCACATAGATTTTGAGATCTTCCTCCGAATCGGACAGGTGAGCGAGCATCTTATCCATATGCGACTGCAGTGTGGCGATATCCTCCTCGGTGGCGCGGATCGCCGCAAGCTGTGCAATCTGCCCCTCCAGGGCACGGCGGGCTTTCAGGCATTCCAAAAGGTCGGACTGCTCGCGCATGAGGGAAGTGTTTTTTGTCGTCATGCCGGCTTCCATTGCATCAAATGGAATTTCATTGAGATAAATGCCGTCGCCGGGCTTGATGGTGACAATATTGGAAAAGGCCAGCGCCCGCATTGCCTCGCTCACGGAAGCGCGGCTCACCTGCCACTGGTCGGCGAGCGTCCGTTCGCTGGGGAAGCGGTTGCCGGGCTGTATTTTTCCGGATTTAGCCATTTCGACAACACTGTTGATGATTTCGTCGACGACTGTTTTTTTCACAATGGGTTTCAAGTTTGGCATTGTGCGCACCATTCCTTCTGTGTATTCGCACTGCGGACAGGTCATAACATCTGCTATTATAACTTTCTTGTTACAAGCTGTCAATCGGCTTTATCCGCTGGGCTTTCCCGGAAGGAACAGGATTATGGTTACATTGCATAAATGTGATTTATCAAGTTTATTTTTTTAAAAACTATTGACAATCGTTAGCTGAGATGTTAAATTATAAAACAGAGTGTTAGAGATTTGATGTGGGTTTATTTTTTGAAAATTGGCCTGGTCACTTAGCCGGTTGTGAACTTTTTCGGCTGTTGATACCAATTTTAGTTTTCTAACAGGAGGAGAATTTGTCGATGGAAAAACTCTATGAACAGATCACCGAATATGCCGAAGCTTTCCGCGAAGAAATGGTCAGCTTTGTGCAGCGTCTGGTGCAGACTCCGAGCGAATCGCAGCATGAGGAGAATGTTGCAAAGCTGATCACCGAAGAGCTGGCCAAACTCGGTTTTGACGAGGTGTTCACCGATCCTTATGGGAATGTTGTCGGCATTTATAAAGGTACTGGCGGCGGGGACAACATTCTTTTCAACTGCCACATGGACCAGGTTGCTTCCGGCAACCCGGATGACTGGGAATATCCGCCCTACAGCGGTGCGGTTGCTGACGGCTATATCCATGGCCGCGGCGCTTCTGACACAAAAGGCGCGATGGCTGCGCAGGTTTACGGCGTCTATATTCTCAAGAAGCTGGGCATCCGGCTCAAGGGTGATGTGCTGCTGACCTTTGTCATCGATGAGGAGCCGGGAGACATGTGGGGTATGAAGCACCTCTGTGAAGGCTATCTCAAAAAGATTCCGATCGCATTGGGCGTGCTTGGCGAATCCACCTCGCTGGATGTCTACCTCGGCCACCGCGGCCGCACTGAGATCGAACTCATCAGCCGCGGCGTTATGAGCCATTCGAGCGCCCCGTGGCTGGGGGGCAACGCGGTTGACAAGATGGTTCCGGTCCTCGCGGCTCTGGAAGAACTCAAAAAGGATATGAAAGAGGATGCCTTCCTCGGGAAATCCACCCAATCGGTCACGCACATCAGCTGCACGCCGGGTTGGGGAAGCACGGTCCCGGATGTCTGCCGCGTATGGATCGACCGCCGGTATATTCCTGGTGAAAGCGCGGAAGGGGTTCTCGCGGATATCCGCCGGGTGATCGCCGCATGCAAGGAGAAGGACCCGGAGATTAACGTGACCGCCAATATGAGGGTGTTGTCCCATACGAGCTACACCGGCCTCAAAGAGGACGAGAACATGGATAAACCGGCTTATCTGGTGGAACAGGATAACCCGTATGTGGTCAAGACGGTGGCCGCCCTCAAAAAGCTGGGCCAGAATCCCGGATTTGACAAATGGAATTTCGGCACCGACGGCGCCTATACCTTCTGCTATCTGGGGATTCCGACCATCGGCTATTCCTGCTGTGAAGAAATTTATACCCACCGTCCGAAAGATCGCGTGAATATCGACATGCTCGTCAAGTGCGCGGCCGGAAACGCCAGCATCTGCCTGGAAGTCTGTGGACAGGCGTAAACATTGATACCTTCTTATTTTTACATCCTATAGAGAAACCGGGCTGCCCATTTGGGCGGTCCGGTTTCTCTTTTCTGATTTACGAAAGGAAAGGCGGAAGCCCTGTCGGCGAAACGGGAAACAAAAAACCCCCTGTTGTTTTTCTGCTTCTTCTATTGCAAGTGCTGATGGGAACAGGTATAATAAGATTAAACCAATATACTACCTGTTGGTATTTGAAAGATCGGGCCTCATAGAACAAAACAGGGAGGAAAATTAGATGAAAATTACCGAGGTAAACACCTATCAAGTTCGCCCAAGATGGGGATTTGTCGAGATTTTGACCGACGGTGGGCTCGTTGGATGGGGCGAGCCTGTGGTCGAAGGAAAAGCCGCCACAGTTCTTGCCTGTGTGGAGGAAATGAAACCCTACCTGTTGGGTGAAGATCCCATGCGGATTGAAGACATCTGGACCAAGCTTTACCGCGCGGGGTTCTACCGCGGCGGCCCGGTCATCATGAGCGCCATCGCTGGGATCGACCAGGCGCTGTGGGACATCAAGGGAAAATTCTTTGGCGCGCCGGTTTACCAGTTGATGGGCGGAGCCTGCCGGGACCGGATGCGGGTCTATTCCTGGATCGGCGGCGACCGGCCCAGCGATGTGGCCGCGGCCGCGAAGGAACGCCAGCAGGCGGGCTTCACCGCGATCAAAATGAATGCGACCGAGGAACTCCAATACATAGACACCTATGATAAAGTGGACGCGGTGCTCGAACGGGTAGCGTCGATCCGGGAAGCCACTGGGAAATATTTCGGCATCGCGGTCGATTTCCATGGCCGGGTGCACCGTCCGATGGCAAAGGTGCTGGCAAAAAAGCTCGAGCAGTTCGACTTGATGTTTATTGAGGAGCCGGTGCTCTGCGAGGATATGGAGAGCTTTGCCGATGTGGCCCGCAACACGCATATCCCGATCGCCACCGGCGAGCGGCTTTTCTCCCGCTGGGATTTCAAGCGCCTCTTGCAGCAGGGCTATGCCGACATCATCCAGCCCGACTTGTCCCACGCGGGCGGCATCACTGAGGTGAAAAAGATTGCTTCAATGGCAGAGGCGTACGATGTGGCGCTGGCGCCGCACTGTCCGCTCGGCCCGATCGCGCTCTGCTGCTGCCTGCAGGTGGATGCCACCTGCCACAATGCGGTGATCCAGGAGTAGAGTATGGGCATCCATTATAATAAAGGCGCCGGTGTGCTCGATTATATTCTGAACAAAGAGGATCTGGACTTTGTGGATGGTTATGTGCGCCTGCCGAAAAAGCCGGGCATCGGCGTGGAGATCAATAAGGAACTGGTGCTGGAGGAAGCGAAGAACCCGCACGGATGGAAAAACCCCGTCTGGCGGCATGCGGACGGTTCGATCGCCGAGTGGTAAAGGGGGTCTGGCTCCCCCCGGAAGCCGGAGGGGGCGGATCTGATGAAGCAGAAATGAGGGATGTGGATGCAAACGGTAAACTGGGGCATGATCGGCTGCGGGGAGGTAACTGAGACCAAAACCGGGCCGGGACTGTATCTCGCCCGGGATTCCCGGCTGGTGGGGATCACCAGTCGTACCCTTTCGCGGGCGCAGGCATGGGCGGACCGCCACGGGCATGGGCGGGTATATGAGAATGCCGCCGCGCTGGCCCGCGACCCGGAAATTGACATCCTGTATGTGGCTACCACACCGGACAGCCACAAACAGTATGCGCTGCTCGCGGCCGAGTCGGGCAAGCATTGCTATCTGGAAAAACCGATCGCCATGAATATGCGGGAGGCCGCGGAGATCCAGGAGGCTTTCCGAAAAAGCAGGACAAGGTGTTTTGTGGCCCATTACCGCCGGGGGATGGGGCGCTTTAAGCGGATACGGGAGCTGCTGCTGGCAGGTGAAATCGGCCGGGTGCGGTGTATCCGGATCTTTCGTTCGCAGCGGGCGGTGCTGCCGGACCCAAAGACCGGAAAACGCAACTGGAAATATGATCCCGCTTACAGCGGCGGCGGAATCTTTTTTGAGGGTGACGTCCATCTGATCGACCTGATGGATTTTCTGGTTGGGCCGCTCACCTGCTGGCAGGTTTGCGCCGACCGGCTCACCGACGCCTATCCGGCTGAGGATCTCGCTTCGATTATCCTGCGCGGACAGGAGGGGGTGCTCATCAGCGGGCTGTGGGATTACGCTGCCTGGAAGCCTCAGGACGAGGTGGAGATCTGCGGGGACAAAGGGCTTATCCGCTTTCACTACGCGGACAATTCCAGCCCCACGATCCTGGAAAATGAAAGCGGCACGCGGGAGATTTGCGTGCCGGAGGAGCGCTATGTCGGCGCGCCGCAGGTGCAGGACATCGTGGACGACCTGCTCGGCAGGGGAAACTGTTCGAGCACGCTGGACACCGCCATGCGTACAATGGAAATCTGCTGCGGCATGTGGCAGTCTTATTTAAACCAGAACTCATAAATATCAGCGGAAAGAGGAGTAGTCATGAGAAGCATCCGGAAAAAACTGCAGAACAACGAGGTTTGCATCGGCAGCTGGATTCAGATTCCCAGCGCCGACATTGCCGAAATGATGGCGCGCCAGGGATTTGACTGGGTGGCGGCTGATATCGAACACACCGAAACCACCAACGCACAGACCATCGAACTTTTCCGCGGCCTTGGCCAGAATACCGCCCCGATGGCGCGCGTCCGCTCCAACGATACGCTGGCGATCCGCCAGACGCTGGATATGGGCGCTTCCGGCGTGATTGTTCCGCTGATTGAAACGGCGGAGGAAGCAGCGAAAGCGGTCGCCGCCGCGAAGTATCCGCCTGAAGGGGTTCGGGGATTCGCCTTCTGCCGGGCCAACAACTGGGGGGAGGATTTCGACGAGTATGTCGCCCGCATCAATGACGAGGTGGCTGTCATCGTGATGATCGAGAGCAAAAAAGCCGTGGAGAACATCGATGAAATCCTGGCTGTGCCGGGTGTGGACGGAGTGTTCATTGGTCCGTACGATATGAGCGGCTCCTATGGCATTCCTGGCCAGACGGGCGATCCATTGGTGACCGGCGCCTGTGACCAGGTCGTCGCGGCCTGCAAAAAAGCCGGCAAAGCCGCGGGGATTCATATTGTCACCCCCACGTGTGAATCGGTGTCCTCCTATCTGGAGAAGGGGTTCACCTTCATTGCGCTGGGCATCGACACCTATTTCCTAGCAACGGGCATGAAGGCTGCCCTGAAGATGGCCGGGGAGTTTTCAAAATAATCTACAGATGCGGCAAGGCCGCCAGAGCATCAAGCTCTGGCGGCCTTTTTCGGTAATTGCAGGGGCGGGCGGCTGGCATTTGGGACGCCGGTTGAATTGCGCACCACCAGTGTGCTGGGGATGATAACCCGCACTTTGTAGACGTCCGAAGGGTTATCCAGCTGGGTGAGCAGGTTGTGCAGAGCTGTCTTGGCAAACAGCGGGATATTCTGGCTCACGGTCGTGAGCGGGGGATAGGTGTGCTTGACCTGCTCAATGTCGTCAAACCCCACGACACTGATGTCCTCCGGGACCCGCAGCCCTTTTTCATGCACTGCCTGCAGCGCGGCCATTGCGAGGCTGTCGTTGAAGGCGATGATCGCGGTGGGCAGATCGCCGGCGGCTTTCTCAAGGATGTTCCGGGCGGCCGTATAGCCGCTGCCGGATTCCCAGGTGGTTTCCTCCGAATACATGTTTTCAATATCGAGCCCTGCCCGCTGGAAAGCAACAACACAGGCGGAGTAGCGCTCCGCGGTGGACAGGTAGGAGCTGATGCCTTTAATCAGTGCGAACCGGCGGTGGCCCAGCGAGAGCAGATGCTCACAGGCGGAGATCATCCCGTAGAAATTGTCCGGAACCACCGACATCAACGGCGGGTAATAGTCGTTGAGGAGCACCGACGGGATGCCGGCCGACAATGCGTAATCGATAAAACGGCGGTCCACATTGCTGGTGAAGAAGATTCCCGCGTAATTGTTCCCCTGAAGGATCGCTGGAAAGTCGTCGTTGCTGTCCAGCGTGGAGTAGACCAGCGTGTAGTTGTGGTTTTTACACTCCTTTTCCAGATTATAGAACAAGGTAGCGTAAAACGGTTCGGTGATCCGATCGCTTTTCTTGGTGGAAGTGGGCAGGAAGAAAGCCAGCATCCGGCTGGGGGATGGTTTATGCGCGGGCGGGGCCTGCTGTACCACACGGGTGCCCACACCCGCCTGCTTTTCCACCAGGCCGTCGGCAACCATCATTTTTAGCGCCTGGCGCACGGTGGTACGGTCCACATTAAACGTTTCTCCGATCTCCCGCTCGGAAGGCAGAAGATCTCCGCAGCCATATGCGCCCGATTCGATTTTTTCCTTCAGGCTATCGTAAACCTGCTCGTATAAATATCTTTTTCCAGACATCACTTAAACCGCCTAAACTATTTGTTTCCGCTTGGTTTGGTTACAATCCAATTACATTACATTATAACGCGGGATGCGCCATAAAGTCAATCTCCTGGGCGGCTGCTTACATCGCTTTTTCAAAAATATCGCGATAGACCTGCGCGTCGACCGGCCGTGGATTGCAGGTGATGTGCCCGGTGGTTTTCTTTACCGTGTCAACCACGAAATCGAGATCGGGCTTTTCGCCGTGCAGATAGGGGGCGAGGGTGTCAGGCGCGCCCACCAGGCTGCGGATGCGCCTGACCTCTTCGATGGCGCGTTTTGCGTTGTCCATATCGCTGGCGCCGATCTTCTCCACGCCGAGCGCGCGGGCCACATCGGCGTATTTGCGGGTGGCGTGATCGATGTTGAATTCCATGGCGAGCGGCAGGAAGATCGAGCAGGCGTCGCCGTGCGGGATTTTGTACATTGCGCCGACCGGCTGTGCCATGATGTGCGCGATGCCGATGCCCGCGCTGATCGCCACGCCGCCGAAATAGCTGGCGACAAGCATGTCACCGCGCGCCTGCAGGTTGCCGGGCTCGGTGCAGGCGACAGGCAGCGCCTTGGCCGCCAGTTCCATCGCACGCAGCCCATAGATCTCGGTGACCGGGTTGGCGTTGAGCGAAACATAGCTTTCGATCGCGTGGCTCAGCGCGTCCATCCCGGTAGCGGCGGTGGCCTTGGCGCCGAGCCCCACTGTGAGCGACGGGTCGAGGATGGTGACGTCGGCGATCATGGTGGTGTGATAGAGGCTCTTTTTAAGTCCATTATAGTTGTTGGAAACGACCGCCACCTTGGTGGCCTCGGCGCCGGTGCCGGCGGTGGTGGGTACCGCGATATAGAAAGGCGGCAGCTTGGTGACCGGGCGGCCTTCCATCTGGTACTGTTCCACAAGCCCGCCGTTGGTGCTCATCATGCCGATCGCCTTTGCGGTGTCGATAACACTGCCGCCGCCCACCGCAAGGGTGCAGTCGCAGCCGCTTTCGACATACAGGTCACGCCCGTTGTTGATCACATGCAGGTCGGGTTCGCCTTTGATGGCGTCGTAAGCAACATGGGCGATCCCATGTGCGTCCAGGTCGGCGCAGATCGACTGGTAGACGGGTGCGTTTTTGTCGTAAATTGCAAAGAAGGCCTTCCGCAGACCATACCAGGAGAGGATCTCACCGATCTCACCGACTTTGCCTTCGCCAAAAATCACACGGCGGTTTTGAATCATTTCCCACATAATTTGTCCTCCTCGTTTATAAATATTATCATTTTAATACAGATCATGTTTGGTACATGTTTGTAACATCTATCTTAAATCCATTGCACATAAATGTCAAGTGCTTCTTAAAAAAGAAGGAAAGAAATTTTATTTTCGGCAGAAAACCCGGTAATTTAACCAATAAATTAATAAAATTTAAATATAAAATGAACAAATTTCATTTTTAATGCAAAAATTAGGTTGTAATTAAAATAACAGTATGCTATGCTTTTAACAACAGATTTGCAATATGTTGTAAAATGGTGTGGATATTGCGGACCTGTAGGCTGAAAAACCAAACCAGTCTAAAACCAAACAAATCTAGGAGGAGACAAATGAAAATGGTTAAAAAGGTATTAGCGCTTGCTTTATCCGTGGCTCTGATCGGCTCCCTCGCCGCCTGCGGTGGCAGCACACCGGCACCTTCCTCTTCTGCTGCGCCCGCGGCTTCCGCTCCGGCCAGTCAGCCCGCGGCGGACGCTTCCGAACCGGCTGCCGATGCTCCGGCCGCTGAAGCGGAATTTACCATCAAGATGGCAACCCCTTCAAACCCGGAAGATAACTGTGTCATCGCCTTCTTCGAGTTTGAGAAGATGGTCGAGGAGCGTTCGAACGGCCGGATCGCCGTGGAAATCTACCACAGCGGCCAGCTCGGCGCGCACCGCGACTACATCGAAGGCATGCAGATGGGCAGCATCCAGGCCGCTGAGATCAATACCGCGGTTCTTTCCGGCTTTGATCCCAAGTTCATGGTATTCGACCTGCCGTATATCTCCAAGAGCACCGACCACCTCCGTCAGGTTCTGGATGACGGCCTCAACGACACCCTGGTTCAGTCCCTTGAAGAGAAAACCGGCATCAAGATCATCGGTTGGATGATCCGCAGCCCGCGCAGCCTCTACAACTCCAAAAACCCAGTCGTCACGGCGGATGATTTTGCGGGCATGAAGATCCGCATCATGGAAAGCCCGGTCATGACCAAGACCTTTGAGCTGCTGGGCGCTGTCCCGGTCCCGCTGGCCGCCAGCGAACGCTACATGGCTCTGCAGACCAAGGTGGTCGACGGCGCGGAAAACTCGGTTCCGCTGATCATCACGCAGAAGGAATATGAAGTTACCAACTACCTCTCGCTGACCGAGCACTTCATCACCCCGAACGTCATCACGATCGATGCGAAATTCTTTAATAAGCTTCCTGAAGACCTCCAGAAGATCGTTCTGGACGCCGGTGTGGAAGCGGGCGCTATCGCCACCAAGCTGGATGCCGACAGTGAATCCGCGGCCATCGAAGAACTCAAGGGCCTTGGCATGGAAGTCAACGAGTGCCCGGACAAAACCTCCTTCATTGAGAAAGTAAAACCGCTGTACGACGAATACCGCGATGAAATCGGCGGCGAGATCATCGACGCGTTCCTGAAATAAATCCTTTGCAATCAGTAATAAACTGAAAATTCCACGACCATTTTTCAAAAGGGCGCGGCGCAAAAGCGCGCCGCGCCCTTCCAATTGATCCGATTACAATTGATTCGATAGACGGGGGATATCTTGTATGAAAAAAATGATCCATATCCTTTATGACCTGGTTGTAGATAACCTCGTGCGCATCGTGGGGATTGTCATGACCATCAGCATCCTTTGCCAGATCGGCACCCGCCTGCTTTTGAAAGTGCCGTTCTCCTGGACGGACGAGCTCGCGCGGTTCAGCTTTATCTGGTTCTGCTTTTTGGGCAGCGTTATGACTCTGCGCCACAATATGCATCTTGGCATCGATTACTTTGAAAGTAAGATGTCGCCGAAAGTGAAATTTTATAACCGTATCTTTGTCTACGCACTGGTGATTGTTTTCGGCGCGTTTGTTGCCTTTTTCGGCACCATGCTGCTGGAGATCGTTTCGATCCAGAAATCGCCGGTTATGCGCATGCCGATGGTCTATGTATATATGGCCCTGCCGATTTCCGGGCTTTTATATGCGATCCTCGGCGTTGATATGCTATACCATCATATTAAAGAAGGAAAGAGCGCGGCGGCCTGAGGCCCCGCTTTGCAACTGCCCCGACGGGCACTGATAGATTTAGAAAGAAAGGTTGCTTTTTATGATCGCATTGGTTGTATTTGCCATCATGATCGGTCTCATGGTCTTCAACGTCCCAATCGCAATCTGTACCGGCCTGGCGACCATCGGCGGGATCCTTGTGACCAATGATGTGCCGATGATGGTTATGGTGCAGCGTATGTTCACCGGCATGGACACTTTCACCCTGATTGCAGTCCCGCTGTTCATCCTCACCGGACGGTTCATGGCGCTGGGCGGCATCACCCGCGACCTGATCAATGTCTCCAAGGTGATGGTCGGCTTCATGAAGGGCGGGCTTGCTATATCAACATCGTGGCCAGCATGCTTTTCGCGGGCATCACCGGTTCCGCGGCGTCCGACACCTCCTCCATCGGCGGCATCCTGATTCCCGCCATGGTGGAAAAAGGCTACGACACCGACTTTTCGGTCGCGGTCACCGCGACTTCTTCCACCATCGGCGTCATGATTCCGCCGTCGATCCCAATGGTCGTCTACGGCGTGGCTGCGGGCGCGTCGATCGGAAGCCTCTTTATGGGCGGCATCATCCCGGGAATCCTGGTCGGCATCGCTCTGATGATCGTGTCCGCCTATTACGCGAAAAAGCGCAATTATCCCCGTGACGAACGGGTTTCCTTCAAAGAGGCGGTCTGGATCATCATTAAGGGAATCCCCGCCATGCTCACTGTCATCATCATCCTCGGCGGCATCGTGGGCGGTTTCTTCACCCCGACCGAAGCGGCCGGCATCGCGGCGCTCTATTCGTTCATTATCGGCCGCGTTCTTTATAAGGAGCTGTTCTTCCGGGATATCCCGCAGATCCTTTCCGAAGTGGCGCGCACCACCGGCCAGGTAGCCCTGATGATCGCGACCGCTTCCTCGCTGGCATGGCTGTTTGCGCAGCAGGGCGTTCCGGCCATGATTGGCGGCTGGCTCACCGGCATCACCACCAACCGCTTCCTGATCCTCCTGCTGGTGAACCTTCTGCTGCTCTTTGTGGGTACCTGGCTTGACCTGAGCCCCGCTGTCATCATCTTCACCCCAATCCTGCTGCCGATCGTCACCCAACTCGGAATTTCTCCGGTGCATTTCGGCGTTATCATGGTTGTCAACCTGGCCATCGGGCTGTTCACTCCGCCGGTTGGCGTCTGCCTGTTCGTTTCCTGCGGCATTGCGAAATGTTCGATCGCAAGTGTGGTAAAAGCCTTTATTCCATTCTTCCTGGCTATGCTTGTGGTACTGATGCTCATCACCTATTGCGAGCCGCTGGTGATGTTCCTGCCGAATCTCTTTGTGTCCTAGGAAAGGGGTGCGCTTATGCTGAAAAAGATCAACCCCCTGATCACGCCGGAGCTGATGAAGATCCTGATGGAGATGGGGCACACCGATGAAATCGTCTTTTCCGACCGGAACTTTCCCGCCGTCAGCCATGCCCAGCGCCTGGTGCGCTATCCGGGCGTCGGAATCCAGGAGCTTTTGCGGGCGGTGCTGGAATATTTTCCGATCGATTATGCAACCGACACGCCGGCGGTTGTGATGCGTATTCCGGCCGACAGCGACTACACCGGCAATATCCAGGGGGAATATAAGGCCCTGTTGGATGAGTTCCATGAGAAACCCGTGCAGTTTGAACAGCTTGACCGCTGGGACTTTTACGACCGGGCGGGCCGCGCTTTCGCAGTGGTCGCCACCGGCGAGACCGCGCGGTTTGCGAACCTCATCCTGCGCAAAGGGATTGTCCGATAAAATCTAAAGAAGAAGGAAGGAATTTTCCATGCGTTCACAAAGTTTTTCTGAAGAGGCGATTGACCACCGCAACGCGCTCTTCTTCGCCATGGGCGTGGAAGAAGAGATGATGTATAAGCCCCAGATTGCAATCGTAAATGCCTGGAACGAGCTCAATCCCGGCCATTATCATTTTAAGCTCGTGATCGACGATATCAAGGAGGCCATCCGCGACGCGGGCGGCTTCCCCATCGAGGTCCCGGTGACCGGCATCTGCGACGGCATCTGTTCGAACACCGCGGGCGACCGTTACACCCTGCCCAGCCGTGATCTGGTCTCCTCTGAAATTGAAAGCCAGGTGGAGGGCAATATGCTTGACGGCATGATCATGCTTGGCAGCTGTGACAAGGTTGTCCCCGGCATGATGATGGCCGCGAACCGGCTCAATATCCCGTCGCTTATCTTCACGGGCGGCTATATGCAGCCCGGCCACTATAAGGACAAGATGATCACCCTGACGCATACCAAACAGGCCTATGCCGCATACATCGGCGGGCTGATGAGCAAAGAGGATTACAAAGGCATTGTGCGAAATGCCTGCCCGACCACCGGCGCCTGCCCCTTCATGGGCACCGCCAACACGATGTGTGCCTTTGCCGAAGTGCTTGGGCTTTCGCTGCCGGGCAACGCCAATGTGGCGGCCTGCTCGGATGAGTGGCGCCAGATGGCGAAGGAGGCGGGCAAAAAGATTGTCGAGCTCACCATTGCCGACTGGAAGCCCCGTGACCACATCACGCGCGAAAATTACATCAACGCCATCAAATACATCATGGCGATCGGCGGTTCCACGAACAGCGTGCTGCATATGCCAGCAGTGGCCAAACAGGCCGGTATCGACATCGAATACGACCTGTTCGACCAGCTCAGCAATCAGATCCCGCTGATTTCCACCATCTATCCGAGCCATCCGACCTATTCGATGCCCGATTTCGACCGCGCGGGCGGCATCCTGACGGTGCTCAAGGAGCTCGACAAGGCGGGACTCATCGACACCTCGACCGAAGGCGTCTGCGGGAAGCTTTCCGATCTGCTGGAGGGCGTGGAAAACCATGATCCCGATGTGATTCATCCGGTGAGCAATCCGATCGCGGAAAAGGGCGGCATCGCGGTGCTTCGCGGCAATATTGCCAGCGAAGGCGCGATTGTGAAATTCTCCGCCGTCAAGGAGCACGCGCTCAAATTCCGCGGTCCGGCCAAGGTTTACGAGTCCGAAATGGAGGGCTGGCAGGCGCTCTTAAACGATGAGATTGTAGCGGGCGACGTGGTGGTTATCCGCTATGAAGGCCCGAAGGGCTCGCCGGGTATGCCGCATCTGGAGACCTTCATGGCGGCTGTCTGCGGCAAAAAACTGGATGAGGATGTCGCGCTCATCACTGACGGCCGCTTCTCCGGAGCGACCCGCGGCCTGGCGATCGGCTACCTTTCCCCGGAAGCGTATTCCGGCGGGAACCTGGCCATCATCAAAAACGGCGATATGATCTCGATCGATATCCCGAACCGCACCATGAATGTGGAAATCTCCGACGAGGAGATCGCCCGCCGGTTCGAAGGTTGGAAGCCGCTTGAAAAAGACAGTATGGGCTGGCTTTCCCTCTATAAAAAGATGTGCTCCCCGACCCATAAAGGCGCGACGATTTATTAAGTTTTCTTTCTTCCTTTTCTATATGGGGGTATTCCCCCTGTCGAATCACAGTCAGGGCCGGTGCGAGCAGCGTCTTGTATCGGCCTTGCCTGCTTTTCAAAAACGCGCTGCGGGGGAACTGGAATTTGAAAGGAGCTGCTGAAATGGAACAGTGCCGGTTTGGGATCATTGGGCCGGGAGGCATCGCGGAAAAATTCGCTGGAACCTTCCAGATGGGGCTGGTAAAAAACGCAAAGCTTACCGCGGTTGCCTCACGCAGCCCGGCAAAAGCCGAGGCGTTTGCAGAAAAATATCATATCCCGCGCGTCTGCGCGGGATATGATGCGCTGCTCGCGGACCCACAGGTCGACGCGGTATATATCGCCGTCACCAACCAGGCGCATTACGATTGCTGCATGCGCAGCATCGCGGCGGGTAAGCATGTGCTGTGCGAAAAGCCGCTGGCGATGACTGCCCGCGAAGCAAAGGAACTCGCACGGGCCGCGCGTGAAAAGGGCGTTTTCCTGATGGAGGCGATGTGGAGCCGTTTTTTGCCCGCGACGAACGCCGCGCTCGGCTGGGTGCGGCAGGGCCGTATCGGCAGTCTGCGTGCGGTGAGCGCGTCGCTTTGCGCGTGCCGCCCCCAGGAGGGCTATCCACGCCTGTATGACCCGGCGCTCGGCGGCGGCGCGCTGTACGATCTGGGGGTCTATGGGATTGAATTTGTCCAGCTGTTCGCCAAAAACAGGGAACTTTCCGGCATTCGGACGACGCTGGTGCCCTCCGGCACCGGTGTGGACGGTGCGGCGTTCCTGCATCTTTCCTATGCGGACGGGCTGGTGGGGGAAGTAAAATGCGCGGTTACCTTCCATGCGCGCAACGAGGCCTATCTCTGCGGCGATAAAGGCTATATCCGGATCGCTCCGTGGTTCCATTATGCCCAGAAAGCGGAGCTTTTCACCGAACCGATGGCGCCGAGCTCGGCTTACGAATTGCAGGAACCTGCGGACGTTTTTCTTTCGCCCACGCCGTCCGGCTTCGAATTCCAGATTGAACATGCGGCGCAGTGTATCCGCGCCGGGAAGATGGAAAGCGAAATCATGCCGCTGGCGGATACCGTCGAGGCGGCGGGGATATTTGATCGGGCGCTTGCCGCTTTACAGAAGGAAACGACCCTTTTATAATGAAAAACAGGAAGCAAAATTTTGAAAAGAGACGGAGTCGATGCGAACATGACCAGTCAGGAAATCCGAAAGCTCGCGCCGGAGATGGATCCGCTGCGCATAGGCATGGGATGGACGGTTGAAGATCTTGAAAAACCACAGATCATGGTGGAAAGCACCTTTGGAGACAGCCACCCGGGCAGCGCGCACCTGCTGCGGTTTGTCGACAGCGCGGCCGTGGGCGTGGCGGCCGCGGGCGGCCGCGCGGCGCGTTATTTTGCGACTGATATCTGCGACGGCATGGCCCAGGGCCACGACGGCATCAACTATTCGCTTGCCTCACGGGATACCATCTGCAACCTCATTGAGATCCATGCAAACGCCACGCCTTTTGACGCGGGTGTGTTCATCTCAAGCTGCGACAAGGCGGTCCCGTCCCATCTGATGGCGGTCGGACGGATCAATATCCCGTCGATCATCGTCACTGGCGGTGTTATGGAGGCGGGTCCGGATCTGCTCACCCTCGAGCAGATCGGAAAGTACAGCGCCATGTACGAACGCGGCGAGATCACCGCCGAACAGCTCACCTATTATAAACACCATGCCTGTCCTTCCTGCGGGGCCTGCTCCTTTATGGGCACCGCCTCGACCATGCAGGTCATGGCGGAAGCGCTCGGGTTGATGCTGCCCGGCAGCGCGCTGATGCCCGCCACCTGCGAGGATCTGAATGAGGTCGCGGTGCGCGCGGGAAAACAGGCGGTTGCGCTTGCCAAACTGGGACTGCGCCCCCGCGACATGGTCACGCTCCAGTCCTTTGAAAACGCGATCATGGTGCACGCGGCCATTTCGGGTTCCTCCAACTCGCTTTTGCATATCCCGGCTGCAGCGCACGAATTCGGTATCGAAATTGATGCGGACACCTTCGACCGGATGCACCGCGGCGCCCACTATCTGCTCGACATCCGGCCGGCCGGCCGCTGGCCCGCTGAATATTTCTATTATGCGGGCGGTGTGCCGCGGGTGATGGAGGAGATCAAATCGATGCTCCATCTCGACGTGATGACTGTCACAGGCAAAACACTCGGTGAAAATCTGGAAGAGCTCAAACAGAACGGTTTCTATGAGCGCTGCGACGAGCTGCTCGCAAAGACCGGCTGCGGGCGCACCGACATTATCCGCACCTTCGATACTGCGATCGGCACCGATGGAAGCATCGCGATTTTGAAGGGGAACCTTGCGCCGGAGGGCGCGGAGATCAAACACACCGCCTGCCCGAAGGAGATGTTCCGCGCGGTGCTGCGCGCGCGGCCATTCGACTCCGAAGAGGAGGCCATCGATGCGGTGCTTCATCACCGGATTCTGCCAGGCGACGCGGTCTTTATCCGCTATGAAGGCCCGAAGGGTTCCGGCATGCCGGAGATGTTCTACACCGGGGAAGCGATCTCCTCCGATCCCAAGCTGTCGGCTTCGATCGCCCTCATCACCGACGGCCGGTTTTCGGGCGCGTCGAAAGGCCCGATGATTGGGCATGTATCGCCTGAAGCTGCGGACGGCGGCCCGATCGCGCTGGTGGAGGAGGGCGATCTCATCGAAATCGATATCCCGAACCGGCGGCTGGCCGTCGTTGGCGTAGGTGGGGAGCGGATGGAGCCGGATGCGGTTGAGCAGGTTCTGGCCCAGCGCAGAGCGGCATGGAAACCCCGCGAATCGAAATATAAACACGGCGTGCTGAAGATTTTTTCCGAGCACGCGGTTTCTCCCATGAAGGGCGGGTATATGGAATAACCCAATTGCAACCGACGCCCGGCAGAGATGCCGGGCGCCGGTTTGTTTTTTCGGTCTGTCGAAGGGCACTGGTTTTTCATATTCTGGGGAAAAGGGGTGAAAGGATGGAAACCACGGAGAATACCGGAGCGGCGGCCGGTTTGGATGTATTGAAACAGCAGTATGAAACCGTCTCCCAGGCGCTGGATTATATGGGGCTTGTGGTCGCGGCGGTCCTGGTGAATTATTTTACGGTGTTTATGCAAAAAGAGCGGGTCCTTGCGGCGATCAATGGGGAGGAAGACCCGCTTGCGGAGCGCGATCTCTTTCCATTTGAGATCACTGCGGCGGTAATGATTCTGAGCGCGTCATCCTTTTTTCTGGGACTTTCGGGCGAAGCGCTGGAAAATCCGGTGGACGATCCTGTTGAAGGGGAGCGCTTGCAGCTGAACAATCTGATCAATGCACTGGTGATGCTGGCGGCAATTGTCAGGATCTATAATCTGGCCCACCTTTCTCCAGGTCCCCAGACACCGCAACAAGAGGAGGAAAACGAGATCGAAGAGGAGGAAACTGTCCTATAAATGGGCTTTGGATATAGCGGGATACGGCGGGGGGGGGGT
>NZ_QSBX01000014.1:51717-87025 GCF_003465835.1 Anaerotruncus sp. AF02-27
CCCGCCGTAATGTTTCACTGATAATTAATTATTCTAAAAATCTATAGATATCATGAAATAAATGTATCGTTTATTCTTGTTAGTAATATTAACACTGTGATATGCACAAATTATAATGAGGATACAGGAAAACATTGGAGAATATTGATAGTGGAGAGGCTGTGATAGAATGAAGCTTGCTTTGATCCAACTGCAAGGGCATGATATCTCTGATTACCGCGAGACATTGGAGGAGATCCTCCAGATGACCGAACAGGCCTGCCAATCCGGCGCGGACCTTGTGCTTCTGCCCGAATGCGCCTATCCCGCCTACTACATTGGGCTGGATGAAACGCGGGACTCCCTGAGGGAAACCATCCGCCTGCTGGACGCGCTTTCCGCTCTGGCAAAACTTTACCGCAGCTACATAGTGATTGGAATTGCGCTGGAGGAGGGCGGAGAGCTTTATAACAGCGCGGTGGTCTTTGACCGCACAGGCGCGCTGGCCAACCGCGCCGACAAATCCAACCTCTGGCATTTTGACCGTAAATGGTTTGCCGCCGGCCGGCCCGCACAGGTATTTGATACTGATTTTGGCCGGGTCGGCGTGATGGTTTGCGCGGACGGACGCATCCCGGAGATTGCGCGGCTTCTGCGCCTGAAGGGCGCGGGGCTGATTCTGGACTGCGTCAATCTGGTGGCTTCCGCGGCCAGCCCGCAGCAGCTGACAAACCAGCAGTATCAGTTCATCCTGCAGGCGCGCGCAAAGGAAAACGGGGTCTATATTGCCGTCTGCGACAAGGCCGGTGTGGAAAGCGGTGTAATCACCTTTTTGGGCCGCAGCTTTATCACGGCGCCGGATGGGAGTATGCCGGTTCAGTGTTCTCCGGATAGAGCGGAGATCCGCATATGTGAACTCGATCTGCCCCGCCCACCGGTCCAAGCCGCGCCGCGCCGCCCATCGCTGTATAGTGCCCTGACGCGGGAAACGGATGCGCTTCCGGTTGCGGAGCTTGTCAATCGCGCCTATCGCTTACAGGATCTTACAATTTACACCTCACTGGTGCGCTATGCTTATGAGGACAAGACGGCTTATCTGGCCAAGGCATGTGAATACATCCAAATCTGTGAAGGGATCGACGCGGGATTGATCGTACTTCCTCCCTATGAAGGCCCTTTGGATTGCGAAGATCTCTCCTGTCTGTCCAAAAGCCTGCACGGCCAGGCGATTGTGGCGGTTGGGATTGGGGAGAACGGTGGAAAAAAAGCTGTTTTCCTGCAAAAGGATCGGATGATCGGCGAACTTTACAGCACCCATCTGGAGGGCTCGCCGCCACAGGCGAAAATCCAGGCATTGAAACTTACCGAGAGTATCCGGGTGTCCGCCCTGTTTGACCGCGAAATTGAGATCCCGGAGATCGCCCGCTGTGCCATGCTGGAGGGCGCTGACCTGATCCTCTGGTTTGACGGGAGTGGGGAGGACGCGTTCTATCTCAAATGGATGCAAACCCGGGCCGCTGAAAACAAGGTGTTCGTGGCGCGTAGCGCCGCTTGCAGCCAGGATGATTACAGCGTTCTGGTGAATCCGGACGGCGGCGTCATCTGCACAACCTTCCAAACGCGGGAGCATACCACTTCCGGACTGGTCAACACTGCCCTGAGCAAATCAAAGGACGTTGTACCGGGCACCAACATTGTATTTCACCGCATACCAGATTTTTATAAGGAGCTAATCGTATGAAAAAGGGAGATTTACTGTTCCAAAACGCTGTCGTTGTCTCATCCAAAAGCAGCATTCCCGCGGATATCCTTGTCCGTGATGGGAAAATCGAGGCGCTGCTCGCACCTGGAAGCGGATGTGAAGCTGCCGAAGTGATCGACGTCGGCGGACGTTATATCATGCCCGGATGTGTGGACGGGCACACCCATATGATGGACCCCGGCTATACCGACCGGGAGGAATTCACCACCGGGACGATGGCAGCCGCTGTCGGCGGAATCACCACCGCAATCGACCATCACCGGACCTTGCCGGCAGTCTATTCGGTGGAGCCGCTGCTGGAGAAGATTACATATCTTTCGGATAAGTCCTGCGTTGACTTCGGCCTGAAGGGCGGCATTTCACCGGAAAATACCGCGGAACTGCAAGCCATGTGGGATGCGGGGATCACTGGGTTCAAGACGTTTACCTGTAATCTGCACGGCGTCAAGGCGATGCACACCGCGTTCCTGATGCGCAGTTTCACAGAGGTTGCCCGCATGGATGGCACGGTGCTGATCCACTGTGAGGACGACGGTATCTGCCAGTATGAGGAAGATACCCTGCGCGCCGCGGGCCGCACGGATTATCATTCCCAGTGGGAATGGCGCTCCAAGCTTGCTGAACGGGTGGCGGTGGAAACGGTCATCGAAATCGCGAAGGAAACCGGCTGCCGGGTCAATATCGCCCACGTCAGCCAGCCGGAGCTGCTTCGCCTGCTCCATCAGGCGCGGGAGGAAGGTTACCGGACCTATGCGGAAAGCTGCCCGCACTATTTTAACCTCACCGTTGAAGATTTGGAGAAAAAAGGTCCGTGGGTAAAATTCACGCCGCCGATGAACACCGCGGAAAAGGTGGAGGAGCTGTGGAAACTTTTTGATCTGGGTTATGTCACCACCATAGGTTCCGATCACTGTCCGTATCCAAAGGAACAGAAACTCCCGGGTGAAAAGAACATTTGGGATGCGCCGAACGGCATCCCGGGTGTGGAAACTTCCCTGCGGCTGATGCTCAATGGCGTCAGTCAGAAAAAAACAACCCTGAACCGCATCGTGGAGTGCATGTGCGAGAATCCCGCAAAACTTTATGGCGTTTTCCCGAAAAAGGGCCACATTGCAGTCGGAGCGGACGCCGATCTGGTGCTCCTGGATATGGATAAGGAGGAGGTCATCAGCAACGACCGTATCGTATCCAAATGTAAATGGTCCCCGTTTGACGGCAAGACCGTCAAAGGAGTCCCCGCCGCTGTCTATCTGCGTGGAAAACTGGTTGCGAAAGATGGAAAATTCGTTGGACAGGTCGGATACGGACAGTTTGTGCATCGTATCAAACCTTGCATCTAAATCGAACAGAAATAGTGTCCCAGAATTGAAGGAGGATCTATATGAAAAGAAAAATGTTTGCTATTGCCGTGTTTGTGCTGGCCGCCGCGCTTTCGTTTTCCGCCTGCGCGGGCACACAGCAGCCCGCAGCGGAACCCTCTGCCGCAGGTCAGCCCGCCGCTTCCAGCGCACAGCCCGCGCCCGGTGAAAAGATCACGATGAAAATCAGCCATGTTTCTTCCCCGGGCAGCGCGCGCGACCTCGGCTGCCAGAAGCTGAAGGAAGTAGTGGAGGCCACCGTCGGAGACAAGGTGGAGGCGCAGGTTTATCCTTCCTCCCAGCTCGGCGGGCAGCGTGACCAGGTGGAAGGGGCGCAGTTCGGCACAATTGAGTGTGTTGTCGTCCCGACCTCGTATCTGGGCGGCACCACCCCGATGATGACTCTGCTGGACACCCCGTACCTGCTGCCGGGAGATCCGGAGCAGCTCTACGAGCTTTACCATTCTGACGCGATCAAAGCGTTGATGGACACAACGACCGAAAAGGGCTTCTATACCAAAGCGATCTGGCAGACCGGATACAAGGCGTGGACCGCCAACAAGCCGCTGATCGATCCGGCGGAGATGCAGGGGCTGAAGGTGCGCGTCATGAACTCGCCCATCCTCTTTAAGCAGGCGGAGATCCTCGGCGCCAGCCCGATCACTATGGATTTCTCAGAAACCTATGGCGCGCTGCAGAACAAGGCGCTTGATGGTCAGGAAAACCCGATCGACACCATTTATGATATGAAGTTCCATGAAGTACAGACCGATATCACCATCACCAATCATGCGGGTCTCGACCAGGTTGTACTGGTCAACAAGGCATGGTTCGACGGGCTTCCGGACGATGTGAAGGCCGCCATTGACGATGGTATCCAGCAGGGCGGGCGCGTCTGCCTGGACGAAACCCTTGCCCTTGCAGAAAAGGACCGGCAGCTGATTTTAGACACCGGTAAGACTGCGATCCATGACCTCACCGAGGATCAGCTCAATGCCTGGAAAGAAGCGATGAAACCGGTACAGGAGTTTGCCCGTACCAGCCAGGGCGACGCAGGCGCTGCGATTTATGATGCCATTGTGGAAACCCGGAAAAGCATCACCGGGGAATAACCGTCAGATCGGCAAGGCAATGAAAACTTCATTGCCTTGCCGCCTTGAATCATAAGGAGGAGCACCGATGAAAAATGCCGAAAAGAAAAGCATCCTGCGCCTGATTGACGATTCTACCGAAAAGATCGAAAATGTCGTCATGAGCGTGGGGCTGCTTTTCATCTCGATCATCGTATTCATAAATGTCATCACCCGTTATTTCTTCCAGATGTCGCTCACCTGGGTGGAGGAGCTTTCCAGATATGTCGTGGTGTGGGTCACCTTTTTTGGAATCAGTTCCTGCGCGCGATACGGCGAACACGTCAACGTCGACCTTGTGCCAAACCTGCTCAAAGGGTCCGCAAAATTTATTCATCAGGTTCTGCTGTATCTTTTGTGCATGGGGATCTCGCTGTACATGACCTATATCAGCATCCAGTTTACCATCCTGCAGTATCAGGGCGGCAACACCAGCATTGCCATCACCATCCCGATCTGGCTGATCTATCTGTCCACCAATATTGGTTTTGCGCTCATGAGCTATGTCTATCTGCGTAAGCTCATGGCGGTCATTTCCAGCAGAAAAACCAAAAAGGAGGTAAGCTGCTGATGCTCGCTGTCTGCGGAGGCTTATTTTTCTGCCTGCTGATTTTTGGCGCCCCCATTTTTATTGCGATGCTTATCCCATGCCTGGCCGCGCTGACGATGAATTTCCCCGGCATGGATATGGGGCTTGCCGTCCAGCGAATGGTTGGCGGGATCGACACCTTTTCGCTGCTTTCAATCCCGTTTTTTATGTTTGCGGCGGATATCATGTCAAAAGGCGATATTGGCCATAAACTTGTGAATTTTGCCAACAAGCTGGTTGGGCATCTGCCCGGCGGGCTTGCGATCACCACGGTGGTCACCTGCACCATTTTCGGCGCGATCTCCGGCGCCGGACCGGCCGCGATCGTGGCGATCGGGATGATCCTCTATCCCGCCCTGTGCGAACAGGGCTACGAGCCTGGGCGGGCAATCGGCTGCATCACCTCGAGCAGCACCCTGGCCATGCTGATTCCGCCCGGCATCGCAATGATCCTCTATGGAGTTTCCTCCGGCGCGTCGGTCGGCAAGCTCTTCATGTCCGGCCTTTCGGTCGGCGTTCTGGTAGCTGTCATCTTCAGCATCTATGTGTGCATCGATGCGATTCGCCACAAGATCCCTCGACAGAGGCCCGCAACCTTCAAAGAGGTGCTCAAGGCCACCCGTGATGCTTTCTGGGCGCTGGGACTTCCGGTCATCATCCTGGTTGGGATTTACGCGGGCGTCATGACCCCAACCGAGGCAGCCGCGATCGCTGTGGCCTATGTACTGGTGATTGAGCTGTTCATTTACCGTTCGGTTTCTTTCAAGGAGGTTTTTGAGATCGGGATCACCTCAGGGCGAATGGTCGCGATGATCTTTATCCTGATCGGTTCGGGATCGCTGCTCTCCTGGATACTGACCGCCGCGCAGATCCCGCAGAGCATTGTCACGCTGACGCAGGGCGCACCGGCCTATATGGTTCTGATCATCATCAATGTGATCTTTCTGGTCGCGGGCATGTTTATGGACCCGAACTCGATTGTCATCGTACTGACCCCGCTGGTTTATCCGCTGGGCATGGCAATCGGGATCGACCCGATCCATCTTGGCATGATCATTGTGCTCAACTGTGCCATCGGCATGCTGACCCCGCCTTTTGGCTTGAATATTTTCGTTTCAATTGGAACCTTCAATACGCCTTATGACAAGGTGGTACGTCCGCTGTGGCCGTATATCCTGATGATGCTTGGCGTACTGCTGTTGGTCAACGCGTTCCCTGCAATCTCCCTGTGGCTGCCGAATACCATGCAGTGAACGAAAAGGGCCGCGCCCGCCGGGCGCGGCCCTTTTTCCCGGTTGACAAACCGGAATGCAATCATTACTATGGGGGTAGCGGGGTGATGAAGTTGGATATCAAGCAGCTCAAGTATTTTATCGGAATCGTGGAGGCACAGAGCTTTTCTGAGGCAGCAAGGAACCTGTATGTTTCACAGCCTACGCTGAGCAAGGCGATGAAACATCTGGAGGAAGAACTGGGCATCCAGATTTTTTATATTTCCGGCAAAAAGGTCCAGATTACGAACTATGGCAAACAGCTTTATTTTATGGCACAGGGGATCGTCGAACAGCATCAGGCCATTTATGATGCGATGCACGGACTCACCAGCCTGCAAAAAGGGATCATCAAGGTGGGTTTTCCTCCCATCATTGGCACCTGTGTGTTTCCCCGTCTCATTAAGGGGTTTGTGGAGAAATATCCCGGGCTTGAATTTGTAATCGACCAGCATGGAGCAAATCAGATTCAGCAGATGGTGGATAAAAACAAGCTGGATGTGGCTTTTACCATTATGCCGATCATTTCCGACGCGTTTGAAGTTGTGCCGATTGTTGAGGATCTCAACGTGCTGGTGGTAAACCGGCAGCATCCGTTGGCGCGCAGGAAAGCCGTCGATTACAATGACCTGCGCAATGACAAATTTGTGTTGCTGGGCGATGAGTACATGCTTTACAACAATATTATCGCGGGCTGCCGGGACGCGGGCTTTGAGCCGCGGATTGTTGTGAAGGCATCCCAGTGGGATTTTGTCGTGCAGCTTGTCAAGGTGGGCATTGGGGTGTCAATCCTGCCGCGTCAGATTCTGGAGATGTATCCCGACCCGGATATTGTTCAGATCGATCTCAACCATCGTTCGGCGCACTGGGATGTGGTTATGATTTCCAAAAAGGATGTTTACCTTCCAATTTCGGTCCAGACCTTTATTTCCTATATCAAGGAAAATGCCGGGAAACCAAAATCCATCTGCTACTGACCTGCGCGATTTCCAAAATTTTCTTGTGACGCGCGTGTGATTCTGGTATGATATACTAGATATATAAATATGTAAAAGGGGCCCCTTTTACATATCCTCTGCCATGGCAGAGGATATGATTCCCTTCTGTTTGGTTTTTCGTGGCTGGAGAGCACGGGGACATAAAAAAGAGAAAGAACAGGGAGGCAACAAGATGAAAAAGATTCTGGCAATGGTACTGGCTCTGGTAACGGCGATTTCCATGTGTATCAGCGTATCGGCGGTAAAGGTTACCAGCACAAATGATTCCTTATATGCTTGTTTGGATGACATCGCACTGTATGACACGGATTTTGAGTTGGACAATGCTTATGTGGAGAGCGCCGGCGACCTGATTATCAAGGATGGTAAGAGCGACACTGTCCGTCCGGCCAAAACCATCTACTTCGACGGGGACGGTGAGAGTTACCTGGGTTATATTTGTGATCGGGACGACTTTTTTAAAGTGGAAGCTTCGAAGGGAGAAGGATCCAAATATGTCCAGTCGATCGAGCTGGTGCAGAAAAAGTTCGATAAAAATCTGATCGAGGTGGATGATCCAAGCGATGACAATGAACATCCGGCGGGATCGCGTGATTGGTATATCGCGGTAAAGCTCAAGGATTCCTATAACGACGAGGAGTTCAAGCTGACCGTCAAGCTGACCGTCAAGGCGAAAAAGAATTTTTGGTACTGCACTAGCTGTGATGAAATCCTTGCGACAAAAGCAGCGGCAGATGCCCATGCCGGCGATATCGTGGCGGTGACCACCGGCGGAAAGGTCGTATATGAATCGGATGCCTTCTGGGTCACCAACGAAGTGCTCGAGGGTGATCAGGATCAGACGGCAGGGACCGGCGGATATGTTTTCAAACCCGAGAAAAATGAGGACAACGAGGTGATCTGGGAGGACGAGAACGACCAGATCGCGAAGCTCAGCTTCACGGCGGACAGCGACGTTGCGAAATACTATCCGAAGCTGTCCACCAAATGGGACAACTCGAAATACGAGGAGAAATTCGCGGATCAGGACGCGTTCATCCGCCAGTTTGTGGGCAGCCCGAAAATTTCCTCCACCTCCCGAGCAACGCTGGAACTGAACGTTCCGTATCTCGATGACGACAATGAGCTGACGGTGGACGAGGACGAGATCATCGTCTATGAAGAAACCGCCGACGGCGAACTGGTTGACGTCACCTCCAAAGGCAAGTTCGTCACCAACGATGACGACGATTTCGTTTTCCAGATGAAGACCCGGCAGCTCGGCACCTACATCTTCGCGGCCGCGCCGGCGGCTTCTTCCGAAACGGAGAACATTCCGGAAGAGGCGCCCGAAGCTGACAAAGCCAATCCGGGCACCGGTTTTTAAACAAAAAAGATTCAGTGACATAAAATCCCCAGACTGCGGCGGGAAAAGCAGCCTGGGGATTTTTATGCAAAAATGCCCGCGCATGGCGGGCATTTTTCAGGGAGATCTTTATATTCTCGGAGCATCGAGTGTTTATAGATTACCGTAAAATATAAGACATACTCAATAGGATATATCGTAAATCAGCGTTTAGTTTGAAAGTTTGTGTATTCCCATAAGAACAGACACTGCCGCAAACGATGCCATGAAGCATAATAGATGAAGGAAGATCGACACAAGTCTGTGTAATTCATTTTTTGCGGCTTCGACGCCAGCTGGCGATGTGTTTGGTTCGGCCCTCCCGCGTATAAACCGTTTCATGAACTCCACATAAAAGAGATCAAAAAACTGAGGATATTGACCAATTGACAAAAGTCCGGCATCATGCTATTCTAAACGTGTCGACAGAGAATCGACTTAGAATCGATTTAAAATATTCATCGGAAAAGAAAAGGGTATCTTCCAATTGAAAGTTTATTCCATTTATATTATACTTATATAGATTGGGAGACTAACTTTGTTTGGAGGATTAACATGTCTGATAACGGAAGCAGTAAAACCAATGTATATGATAAAATTTTTAATTTGATTTTGACGCATAAAATTCCGCTGGGCGCCCCGATTTTTGAAAATGAGCTTTCGGTTGAGCTGGGCAGCAGCCGGTCGCCGATTCGGGAAGCTTTAAAAAAAATGGAGGCGCAGGGGATTGTAAATCATTATCCCGGCCGGGGGACTTTTGTCGCGCCGATTACGCGGCACGACGTGGAGGAAATCATCGACCTTCGCGTGGTTCTAGAATTGTTTTGCCTGAAAACTTCGATTCATCGGATTCCGGATGAAACGTTGGATCGCATAAAGACACAATTGTCCGCTCTGGAAGATGGCTCGCCTTTTGACGAGTATTCCAAGACGAATATTGACCTGCATGAGACAATCATCGCATTTGGAGGCAACAAGCGGGCGGAGAATTTTTATCAGATGCTGAGCATGCAGATCCTGCTGGTAAACCGCAGCACCCCATGCGCCCGGCAATATTTTGTGCGCTCCCGGGATCAGCATCTTGAGATTGTGGAAGCGCTCAAAGCGCGGGATTTGGAAAAGAGCGAGGACCTGCTGCGCAGCCATTTGGAATATATTAAGCAGAATACAATGGAAAGTTTTGAATATGTAAATCTCTGATCTCCACTTTTAGATAGAAAGCGTGATTTTGCCGCAATATGTCGACAAGTGATCGATTGTGAGTCGATTGAAAAAATGCCGTGCCGCGCGTAGGAATAGAAAGTCTTTCCCAGCTAAAAAGCTGAAGGATAGAGTCCGGACAGCAACCTGTTTTTTTGCAAAGAATCGTTCAGGGTACCCTACACGAAAAATGCCTTTTCATTGAAAGGAGTGTAGTAGCTTGAAGAAACTCAAATTGTGGCAAAAGACAATGATTGCACTGTTTATTGGCATTGTCCTTGGATTTATCTTCAGTGCGATGGGCGGCAGGGAAGTCGGCTGGATCGCGGTGAGTATGAAGGCTTGTTCTTTTGTGGGCGGTATTTATCTGAGAATGCTGAGAATGCTGTCGGTGCCGCTGGTATTTGCCTGTATTCTGAATTCGGTGGCAAAACTGGGCGACCTCAAACAGCTTACGGGCCTTGGGATCAAAACGTTTCTGTTTTTCTTTGTGACGAGCGCGATTTCGGTTGTTTTCGGGCTGATTGTCACAATGCTTCTAAAGCCGGGCGCCGGATTCACAATGGAGGAACTGTCCGCCGCGAGTTATGAGGCGACCGCTGAAATCAATGTGCTCGATTCGATTACCAATATGTTCCCGGTCAATATCTTTGCCAGCCTGACGAGCGGCGATATGATGCAGATTATTGTTTTTGCAATCTTTGCGGGCATTGCAATGATCATTCTTGGGGAAAAGGTCAAAGTATTCGCAAGCTTTATAGACAATATGGAGAGCTTGATGTTCAAAGTGACCGATCTCGTACTGGTATTCACCCCGATCGGCGTCCTGGGGCTTATGACCGATACGATTGCAACATATGGCTCTAAGGTGGTCGGCAGCCTGGTTACCTTTATTGCCTGCGACTGGATCGCGGCTTTGATTACAATCGTGGTAATGTACAGCATCATGCTGGTATTTATCTGCCGCATGAATCCATTCAAATTCTGGGCGCAGTTCAAGGAGCCCATTATGATCGCGATTGCGACGCTGGTTTCGGTGGCGACCCTACCGCTTGGCATGAAAACCTGTACCGAGAAAATCGGCGTACCGAAATCAACCACCGATTTTGTACTTCCGCTCGGCGCCACGGCCAATATGAACGGCACAGCGGTTTATTTTGGCCTGATTGTGGTGTTTACCTGCCAGCTGATGGGAATCCAGCTTTCCATTTCGCAATATGTGATCCTTGTCATCCAGTCGGTTCTGATGGCGATTGGATGCGCGGCGGTCCCTTCGATCGCTTTGGTGCTCAGCGCCACACTGCTCACCAGTTTCGGCCTTCCGATTGAGGCGATTGGCCTGGTCACCGGTATCCATCGTATTGTAAATACGGCGCATACGCCGACGAACGTTATGGGCGACTGGGTGACAGCAACCTGTATCGCTTCCCTGGACGGCACGCTTGACAGGGAAAAATGCGTGGCAAAGCTTTAGCAGAATGAATTTTCCGGCAAGAGCTCTCCTGCCGCGCTTTGAAGCGAGAGCGGAGAGCCTGCCGGAAAAGTTTAAGATGAGGAATGCGAGGGAGTCAGATGAACTTCAATCCGATGATTAATCAGTATCCGTCCAAGCGCAATGTGGTGTATGGCGCAAAGGGGATGGTTGCAACTTCGCAGCCGTTGGCGGCACAGGCCGGGCTTGAAATCCTGCGCCAAGGCGGTAATGCCATCGATGCTGCCATTGCTGCGGCCACCTGCCTGGCGGTGGTTGAATGCGGCTTTAATGGAATCGGGGGAGATGCGTTCGCGCTGGTTTGGACAGGTGGGAAACTGCACGGGCTCAATGCCAGCGGCCCGGCGCCAAAAAACATCTCAGCGGAAAAGCTTTGGGCAAAAGGGTTTCAGGAGATGCCGAAATATGGTTTTGAACCGGTTACGGTTCCCGGGGCGCCATCCGCCTGGGCGGAGCTTTCCCGAAAATATGGGCGGCTGCCGCTTAAAAAGGTGATGGAGCCTGCTGTCCGCTACGCGCGGGAGGGGCATCCCGTGTCGGTGAATAATGCACAGAAATGGCAGTATCTCTATGGCGTTTATGCCAAGGAGTTCAAAGGGGACGAATTCAAGCCGTGGTTTGATACCTTCAGTGTGAACGGCGCGGCGCCGAACGCCGGCGATCTATTCAAATGCGAAGATATGGCCAGATCGCTCGAATCGATTGCAGAGACACATGCGGAAAGCTTTTATCGCGGAGAGCTCATGGAACGGATGGTGGACTACTCCGACCAGTACGGCGGCTATTTTTCAAGATCGGATTTTGAAGAATACCGCCCGGAATGGGTGGAACCGATCCATGTGAATTACAGGGGTTATGATATCCATGAGATCCCGCCGAACGGACATGGGATTTCGGCGCTGATGGCGTTGAACATTCTCAAGGGCTTTGCATTCGATGGGGAGCGCGAGAGCGCCGAAGTCTACCATAAGCAGATTGAGGCAATGAAGCTTGCCTATATGGACGCCAAGACCTATGTGACCGATCCGCGCTATATGAAAGTAAGCGTGCAGGATCTGCTTTCGGACGCTTATGCGGATGAGCGCCGCCGCCTGATCGGCAAGACCGCGATGCTCCCACCCGTCGGCAAACCGCAGAGCGGAGGGACGGTTTATCTGTGCGCGGCGGATGATGACGGGAATATGGTTTCCTATATCCAGTCAAACTATATGTGCTGGGGGTCCGGCCTGGTTGTGCCGCATACGGGCATTGCGCTGCACAACCGGGGAAACAACTTCTCATTGGAGAAGGGTCATGACAATCTAATTGCGGGAGGAAAGAAGCCTTATCACACCATCATACCCGGATTCATGACAAAGGATGGGAAGCCGGTCGGGCCGTTTGGCGTGATGGGTGCGTTTATGCAGCCGCAGGGGCATGTGCAGGTGGTGACCAACACGCTTGACTTCCATATGAACCCGCAGGATGCGCTCAACGCTCCGCGTTGGCAGTGGATGAGCGGAAAAGCGGTTGACCTCGAATGCGATGTGCCGCAGCGGATCGTGCAGGAACTGGCGGACCGGGGGCATCAAATCAAGATTCATTATCAGTACAGCACCATGGGTAAGGGCGAGATCATCTGGCGAATGGAAAACGGCGTGCTCTGCGGCGGTGCCGAACCGCGTGCGGATGGAACGGTTGCAGCCTGGTAAATAAGACGATTGCGAATGGGAGGAATGGCGATGAAGGAGTTGTGGGAACTGTATATATCCTTCTTCAAGATGGGAGCGGTGACCTTTGGCGGAGGATATGCGATGCTTCCAATCCTGCAGAAAGAGGTTGTTGAAAAGAAAGCGTGGATTTCCAGTGAACAGGTGATGGATTATTACGCAGTCAGCCAAGGGCTGCCGGGTATCATTGCGGTAAATGTATCCGTATTTATCGGGTACGAACGCCGCAAGATTCCCGGAGGTGTGGCCGCAGCGCTGGGCGTGGTGTCCCCCTGCCTGCTTATCATCATGACAATCGCGGCGTTCCTTTCCAATTTTCAGGAAAATCCTTATGTTCGTCACGCGTTTGCCGGTATTTCTGTCTGTGTTGCCGCGCTGATCCTCAATGCCGTGCTCGGGCTTTGGAAAAAAGGCGTCAAGGACAAATTGGGATTTGCAATCTGTATCCTTGTGTTCTGCGCCACGGAATTCACAGGCCTTTCGCCCATTTTATTCATTATCGGCGCTGCGGTTGCGGGGATTCTCTTCCAAAAATTGCGCGGGAAGCAGCAGGGAGGGGATAAGGCATGATCTACCTGCAGCTTTTCTGGGAATTTTTCAAAATTGGGCTGTTTGCGGTTGGCGGCGGTATGGCAACGCTTCCGTTTTTGCAGAACCTGTCAGAGACAACAGGATGGTTCACCACCTCTTTTATCACCGATATGGTGGCGATTTCCGAATCAACGCCGGGGCCGATCGGTATCAATATGGCGACCTATGTCGGGTTTAATGTTGCGGGAATTCCCGGCGGAATCCTGGCGACAATTGGCGAAGTGCTGCCATCTATCCTGATCATCACGATTGTATCCAAATCGATGGAGAAGTTTCGGGAGAGCCCGTTGGTGGACTATGCTTTTTACGGGTTGCGTCCGGCGGTGACGGGGCTGATCGCGGCAGCGGGATGGGATGTTATAAAAGTTTCCATGCTGAATGTACAGGCTTTTCTTGCCACACATGCGGTGCTTGACCTGTTTGACCCGATGAAGATCCTTTTCTTTGTTGCCATCTTTTTCTGCATCTGGAAGTTTAATAAACATCCTGTGCTGTATATAGCGGTTTCCGCTCTCGTTGGGATCATTGCCAAATTTTAAAACCCCTTCAACACCCCATAAAAATAGGATGGCAAAGTCAAATTGACTTTGCCATCCTATTTTTAGATGGAATGTAGGCTGTTTTGATCTGAAAACTGCGTTAAAAATAGAAAAAAACCGGAAACTTGCAAAATAAACAAGTTTCCGGGGACAAAAAAATGCCGCCCGAGCGATTGCCCGAACAGCACCCCTGGTGGACGGTAACGGGTTCGAACCGCTGACCCCCTGCACGTCAAGCAGGTGCTCTACCAGCTGAGCTAACCGTCCATATAATTTTGTTTTGACTGCTTGTCTCTCTTAGCGACTTGATTATTATAATATAGTTTTTGCAAAAATGCAAGTAAAAAAATCAAAAAAGTTGACATAATTTTTTATGCAGGATGTAAAAGAAGTTTTTATAATGGAATCCTGACAGAAATTCGGTAAAACTGTCAATATTTGACCGGGCTTTCTTGGCAAAACCGACTGAAAGGTACTTGTTCCAGTTGCCGCAACTGTGGTATAATAGCCGAAAAGCGGCTATTATATGGGGGCTTATGGCCAGGCAGATGCGTCGGAAAAGCCGACTCCCTGCCCGATGGCCCATTATCCCACCGCGCGCTTCGCGCGTGTGGTATAATAAAACGTAAAAGCTCCTTCCTGTGCCGGCGCAGCCAGGACGCCCCGAAAGCCGCAGGGAAATACCGCCGGCGGGAAAGGAACTTCGTGGAGGGCCTATGCTGATCCTTGGAATCGATCCCGGCTATGCCATTGTTGGCTATGGGGCGGTGGACTATACATATGGAAGATTTTCTCCGGTGCGTTTCGGCGCGATCACAACGCCCGCCGGAATGGAATTTTCGGCACGGCTTGAGATGATTTATCAGGATATGACCGCGCTGCTCGACCGCACGCCGGTGCGGGCGCTTTCGATCGAAAAGCTTTTTTTCACAAACAACAAAACAACCGCCATCGAGGTGGCCGAGGCGCGCGGAGTGATTCTGCTTTCGGCCAGACAGCACAACGTGCCGGTTTTTGAGTATACGCCAATGCAGGTCAAACAGAGCGTTGTGGGATACGGCAAGGCGGAAAAGCATCAGGTTATGGAGATGACCCGGCAGCTGCTGGGACTCAGCGAGGTGCCGCGGCCGGACGACACGGCTGATGCGCTCGCGCTGGCCATTTGCCATGCACACAGTGCAAATTCCCTTTTGACCTATCTCAAATGAATGCAGGAAATCCGCCCTCACAGGGTACCTCATAAAAGGAGAAACTGGAATGTATTATTCGCTGACCGGAAAATTGAGCCATCTGGAGGAAGGTTTTGCGGTAGTCAACTGCGCGGGCGTGGGCTACAAGTGCATGACCACCATGACCACCCTCTCCTGCCTGCCGCCAGTGGGCAGCGAAATTACCTTATACACCCATCTCAATGTGCGGGAGGATGCGCTCGACCTGTTTGGCTTTTATTCGGAAAGCGAATGCAGCGCGTTTAAAATGCTGATCGCTGTTTCCGGCGTGGGGCCGAAGTCCGCGCTCGCGGTGCTTTCGGACATGACCCCGGAAAAGCTCTCACTCTGTATTGCGTCGGGCGATGTGAAGAGCCTGACCCGTGCGCCGGGTATCGGCCCGAAGGCCGCGCAGCGGATCATCCTGGAGCTCAAGGACAAGATTTCAAACGAAAGCCTGGCGTCCGGAATCGGAGATGTTGCGTTGCAGCTGCGCCAGGAGGAGAGCAACACGAGCGAGGCGGCGAGCGCGCTGGTGGTGCTCGGTTACAGCCAGTCGCAGGCCGCGCAGGCGCTCGCCGGCATCGACCCGGACACGCCGGTGGACGAGATGATCAAGCGCGGGCTCAAGGCGCTCGCGGGCCGCATCGAGCGCTGAGGATAAGGAGACGGATGGATGTTTGACAATGAGATGGATTTTGAAAACAGGATCGTGACGCCCGATTACTCCGCGCAGGACAGCGACGCGGAGCTTTCGCTGCGTCCAAAGACCCTGAACGAGTACATTGGCCAGGAAAAGGTCAAGGAGAATATGAACATCTTCATCCAGGCGGCCAAGAAACGGGAAGAACCGCTTGACCATGTACTCCTGTATGGCCCTCCGGGTCTTGGAAAGACAACCCTTTCCGGGATCATTGCAAACGAGATGCAGGTCAATATCCGCGTGACGAGCGGCCCGGCGATCGAAAAACCGGGGGATTTGGCCGCTTTACTCACAAATCTTGCGCCAAACGATATACTATTTATAGATGAGATCCACCGTCTGTCCCGCAGCGTCGAAGAGGTGCTCTACCCCGCGATGGAGGACTATGCGCTGGATATCATCATCGGCAAGGGGCCGTCCGCGCGGTCGATCCGGATCGACCTGCCGCATTTCACCCTGATTGGCGCCACCACACGCGCCGGGCAGCTGACCGCGCCATTGCGCGACCGGTTCGGCGTGATCCAGCGGCTGGAGCTTTATTCCAATGAGGAACTCTGCACGATTATCCGGCGCAGCGCCGAGATCCTGGGCATCCAGGTGGAGGAGAGCGGCGCGTATGAGCTGGCGCGCCGCAGCCGTGGGACCCCGCGTATCGCGAACCGGCTCTTAAAGCGGGTGCGTGATTTCGCGCAGGTGATGGGCAACGGCATCATCACCGCCGAGATCGCGGACATCGCCTTAAATCGTCTGGAGATCGACAAGCTGGGGCTTGACAACATCGACCGGCGGGTGCTTACGACGATCATCCGCAATTACGGCGGCGGGCCGGTTGGGCTCGACACGCTGGCGGCCGCAATCGGGGAAGAAAGCGTGACGCTTGAGGACGTGGTGGAACCGTTCCTCATGCAGCTGGGCTTCTTGTCACGCACGCCGCGCGGCCGCTGTGCGACGCTGCCGGCTTATCAGCATCTGGGACTCCGCCCTCCGAAGGACGCGGCGGTTTTGGAACAGCTGACCCTTACCGAATGAATACATACGATAGGAGAACTCTGAATGGGCAGGATTTTTGGAACTGACGGTGTGCGCGGGATTGCCAACGGAGATCTGACGATCGAGCTTGCGATGCAGATCGGCCGTGCCGCCGGAATGGTTGTGGAGGAGTCGGTTGGCCGCCGCCCGACTGTATTGGTCGGAAAGGACCCCCGCATCTCCTCCGATATGCTCGAAGCGGCGCTTTCGTCAGGCCTTTGCAGCGCCGGGGCGAATGTGGTGCAGCTTGGCGTGGTGCCGACCCCGGCGGTCGCCTATCTCACGACAAAATACGGCGCGGACGCGGGCGTGATGCTCTCGGCCAGCCACAACCCCTTCGAATATAACGGCATCAAAATCTTTTCCGGCGAGGGTTACAAGCTGCTCGACAGCCAGGAGGAGGAAATCGAGGAGATCGTGCTCGATGGGGCGCGCCCTTTCCCGCTCAAATCGGCGGGGGAGATCGGCGTCATCACCCGCGCGGAAAATGCGGCGGACGACTATGTAAATTACCTCAAGACCACCGTTGACTGCGACCTTTCCGGCTTGCGGGTGGCGATCGACTGTTCGAACGGCTCGGCCAGCGTCACAGCGAAAAAACTCTTCTGCGGCTTGGGCGCCGTTTGCGACATTTTCTACGCGGAGCCGGATGGCCGTAATATCAACGAAAAATGCGGCAGCACCCACATCGCGGAGCTTGCGAAACTCGTGAAGGCCGGGCGGTACGACGCGGGGCTTGCGTTCGATGGGGACGCCGACCGGTGCCTCGCGGTGGACGAAAACGGCGAGCTGGTCGATGGAGACCGGCTGATCGCGCTTTTCGCATACCATCTCAAGGAGCAGGGCAAACTGAAAAATAATACCGTTGTGGCAACCGTCATGTCGAATCTCGGTTTTTTCAAGTTTGCAGAGAAGCACGGCATCGACACCCGGGCCACCCGCGTGGGTGACCGGTATGTGCTTGAAACAATGCGCAATGAGAACTTTAACATCGGCGGCGAGCAGTCGGGGCATATCATTTTCCTTGACTATATGCCGACCGGGGACGGCCAGCTTTCGGGCGTGCAGCTGCTTTCCCTCTTAAAGACCTTCCAAAAACCGCTTTCGCAGGCGGCGAACGTGATGCGCACCTATCCGCAGACGCTCCTGAACATCACGGCGACGGCCGAGATGAAGGAAGCGCTCGCAAATGATGAAACGGTGCAGCAGGTGATCAATTCCCTCGGGGAGGAGCTCGGCGGCGACGGGCGGATTCTGGTGCGGCCCTCCGGGACCGAGCCGCTCATCCGGATCATGGTCGAAGGGCAGGACCACCGGCAAATTGAAGAAATTGCGCGCCGGATTGCCGATGCGATCCAGAAACAGGGCGCAAGACGTTAAGACAGAAAGAGGAAGTTACATGCGGGCATCAACCGAATGGAAAGACTTTGCGGTTATCGATACAAGCGGCGGGGAAAAGCTGGAGCGATGGGGGGATGTGACCCTCATCCGCCCCGACCCGCAGGTCATCTGGAATACTCCGAAGGGCCCGGAGTGGAGGTCGGCCGACGCGCGGTACAACCGGTCCTCATCGGGCGGAGGCAGCTGGGATGCGCGTTCGCTGCGCCGCGACGAGTGGGAGATCTCTTATGGGGATCTGCGTTTTCATATCCGCCCGACCGGATTCAAGCACACCGGGCTTTTTCCGGAGCAGGCGGTCAATTGGGACCTGATGCGCGGGATCATTGAAAAGGCTGGGCGGCAGCTCAACATCCTGAACCTGTTTGCCTATACCGGCGGCGCGACGCTTGCCTGCGCGGCGGCGGGCGCGAAGATCTGCCATGTGGACGCCTCGAAAGGGATGGTCCAGTGGGCGCGGGACAACGCCGCGCTGTCCGGCCTTTCGGAAAAGCCCATTCGGTGGATTGTTGACGACTGCAAAAAATTTGTGGAACGGGAAATAAGGCGCGGCGTGCGGTACGATGGGATCGTAATGGACCCGCCAAGTTACGGCCGCGGGCCGGGCGGCGAGGTCTGGAAGCTGGAGGACTGCGTCTTTGACCTGGTGGGGCTCTGTGCCGGAGCGCTTTCGGACAGGCCCGCTTTTTTCCTTTTAAATTCCTATACGACCGGCCTTTCGCCGTCGGTGATGGCGTACATCCTGTCGGTCACGGTGGGCAGACGGTTTGACGGGCGGGTCACCGCTGATGAAATTGGGCTTCCGGTTGAAAAGACCGGGCTCACGCTGCCATGCGGTTCGACCGCGGTCTGGCAGGGAGAGCCTTTTTAAACAATCTTTGCCGCTGAAATCCTCTTCCGGAATTTTTGACGCGGTCTCCCGATGGGTGCCGCGGGACTTTAAACAGAAAAGGGAAACGAACGATGCGTGATATCATCACCGCCTCGGGGGTGACGTTTGGTTACCCCAAGGACAATAACGAACTGAACATCGTGCTGCACGGAATCGACCTGACGATCCGGGAGGGCGAATTTGTCGCGGTGCTTGGGCACAACGGCTCGGGCAAGAGCACCATTGCCAAGCATATGAACGCGATCCTCCTTCCCAACGAAGGGGAGATGACCGTCTGTGGGATCAATACGAAGGTGGAGGACCGGCTTTATGAGATCCGGCAGCAGGTGGGCATGGTGTTTCAGAACCCAGACAACCAGATCGTCGCGACCATCGTAGAAGAAGACGTGGCGTTCGGCCCGGAAAACATGGGGGTCGAGCCCGCCGAAATCCGCCGCCGGGTGGATGAAGCGCTCGCCGACGTGGGCATGACCGAATATAAGACCCACGCGCCGCACCAGCTTTCGGGTGGGCAGAAGCAGCGGATCGCCATTGCGGGCATCATCGCGATGCGGCCGCGCTGTATCGTGCTTGACGAGCCGACCGCCATGCTCGACCCAAAGGGCCGCAGGGAGGTCCTCTCGACGATCCGGCGGCTGAACCGGGAATTGGGCATCACAGTGGTGCTCATCACCCACTATATGGAGGAAGCCGCCCAGGCGGGACGGGTTGTTGTGATGAACGACGGCAGGATCCTTTTCGACGCGGCGCCGCGCGAGGTTTTTTCGCATGTGCAGGAACTGAAGGATGTGGGGCTCGACGTCCCGCAGGCGACCGAGCTCTGCTTTTTGCTGCGCCAGTGCGGGCTTGACCTGCCAAACGACGTACTGACTGAGGACGAATGCGTCGATGCGCTCGTGAAGCTGCTGGAGGGACACAGATGATTGCAATCAAAACCGAAGATCTGACATACACCTACTCTCCCGGCACGCCATTTGAAAAGACCGCCGTCGACCATGTGAACCTGGAGATCGAGCAGGGCGAATTTGTCGGCGTGATCGGTCATACCGGATCGGGGAAATCCACCCTGATCCAGCATTTTAACGGGCTGCTCCGGCCGACCTCCGGCCGGGTGCTGATCGAAGGGACCGACCTGTGGGCCAAGGAGACCAACCTGCGCGAATACCGCTTTAAGGTGGGGCTGGTGTTCCAGTATCCGGAGTATCAGCTTTTTGAGGAGACAGTTTATAAGGATATTGCCTTCGGGCCGCAGAACATGGGCCTTTCACCGGGACAGGTGGATGAACGGGTGCGGGAAGCCGCGCGTTTTGTCGGCCTGAAGCCCCACCATATGGAAAAGTCTCCGTTTGAGCTTTCAGGCGGGCAGAAGCGCCGGGTGGCAATCGCGGGGGTGCTCGCGATGAACCCGGACATCCTGGTGCTCGACGAGCCGACCGCGGGGCTTGACCCGAAGGGGCGCGAACGCATCCTCGGACAGATCAAGCAGTACCACAAGGAGCGGGGCAGCACAGTGCTGCTCGTTTCGCATTCGATGGAGGACATCGCGAAGTATGCCCACAAGGTGCTGGTGCTCAGCCGCGCGGGTGTCGTGATGTACGACGATGTGGCGAAGGTTTTTTCCCGCGCGAAGGAGATCACCGACATCGGCCTTTCGGTCCCGCAGGTCACCCGTATCTTTGACAAGCTGCGGGAGAAGGGTTACCCGGTGGACGAGAGCGTCTACACAATGGATTTTGCCAAAAATGAGATTCTGCGCCTTTTGGGAAAGGGGGATGGGGCCGATGCTTAGGGATATCACCATTGGGCAGTATTTCCCGGGCGATTCGCTCATCCACCGGCTCGATCCGCGCATGAAGATCGTTTTGACGATGGCGTATATCGTCATGCTGTTCGTTGCGACCAATCCGATCGGCCTTTTGATCGGCATCCTGTTTCTGGTGCTGACCTACGCTGTTTCGAAGATCCCGGGCGCGATGATCTTGAAAAGCCTCAAGCCGGTCGTGCCGATCATTCTTTTCACAGCGGTGCTCAACATGTTTTTCATCGACGGAAAGGTGCTCTGGCAGTGGTGGGTCATCAAGATCACCCTGCAGGGCGTCACCACCGCGATTGTGATGTCGATTCGGATTGTTTGTCTCATTGCGGGCACTTCGCTGCTCACCTATACGACCTCTCCGATTGCCCTGACCGACGGCATCGAACGGCTCTGCAACCCGCTCAAGCGGTTCAAGCTGCCGGTGCATGAGCTTGCGATGATGATGACCATCGCTCTGCGTTTTATCCCGACCCTCATCGAGGAGACAGACAAGATCATGTCCGCGCAGAAGGCGCGCGGCGCGGATCTTGAAAGCGGCGGGCTCATCCAGCGCGCCAAGGCGCTGATCCCGATCCTGATCCCGCTGTTCGTGTCGGCTTTCCGCCGCGCGGACGAGCTGGCGCTCGCGATGGAATGCCGCTGCTACCGTGGCGGAGAGGGCCGTACCCGGATGAAGCAGCTCAAGATCCACGGCTTCGACATCTGGAGCGCGGTCTTTGTCGGCCTTTGCGTTGCGGGCGTGGTTGCGATCAACCTCTGGGCGCCCGTGCTCCTGCCGATGCGCTGAACAAAACGCCCCCAGCGCAAAGAACAGAAGACTTCATCTCTCCCAATGCAAGGAGCGCGAAACGCCGGCTTCAGCCCTGAGCTGGCCGTTTGTTGGGCGCGCGAAGGACACAGAAGAAGGAGGCGGTCGTGTGCGGCAACTGCTTTTGACGCTCCGTTACCGGGGCACGAATTACCATGGCTTCCAGGTGCAGAAGAACGCGCGCACCGTCGCCTCGACCGTGCAGGACGCGGTGGAGCGGGTGTTCGGCGCGCGGTTGGATGTGAAAGGCTGCTCGCGTACCGACGCGGGCGTGCACGCGAACTGTTTCGCGCTCACTTTGCGCACCGGCTCCCTGATCCCCTGTGACGCGCTGGTGCGCGCCATGAACGTAAATCTCCCGGAAGACATCGCTGTTACCGCCTGCCGTGAAGTGGCGGATGACTTTCATCCGCGTTACAGCTGCACCGGCAAGCGGTATCTCTATAGGATTCACAACAGCCCGCTCAAAGATCCCTTCGGCGCGGATCTTGCGCTGCAGTGGAAATACCCGCTCGATGAAAAGCGGATGCACCTGGCGGCGCAGGGATTTTGCGGGACGCACGATTTCGCAGCGTTCTGCAGTGCCGGGTCAAGCGTGAAGGATACGGTGCGCACCATCACGGCGGCTTCGGTCACACGGGAGGGGGAGCTCGTTTCCTTCACAGTGACCGGGAACGGTTTTCTTTACAACATGGTGCGCATTATGACTGGGACGCTGCTCGAAGTGGCTGCCGGAAAGATCCATCCGGAGGAAATCCCGGCAATCATCGAAAGCCGCCGCCGGGAAAAAGCGGGCGCCACGGCGCCGGCACACGGGCTTTACCTCGATATGGTTTATTATGATTAGAAAAAGGAGGCCGCCAGATGGCGCAGCTGACCGATCTTGAAAAAGTACGCCGCCGCCGTTCCAGGCGGCGGACCATCCGAAACCTGATGATCCTCGCGGTGTTCGCATTGATTGTGGCGCTGTGCGTCTCGCTTATCAAATATGCGGGGGAACTCGACCTGGCTACCGCCTACAGTGACATCAAAGCCGGCATTGTCACCGGAGAAGGCTATCCGGTGACAATGCCGGGCGGGCAGATCAGCCGTCTGGAGGCTTCTGAGGATGTTTTGTTCTTGCTGTCCGACACCAATCTTTACAGCTACAATGCTTCGGGCCGTCAACTTCTGAATGCCCAGCACAACATGGTAACTCCGTCGCTCTCAACGGCTGGCGACCGGGTCCTGCTCTACGACCGGGGCGGAACCCGGGTGTCGATCTATTCAAAGTCGGCGCAGACCGCAACGGTCAGCTTTGACCACACCATCTACACGGCGGACATCGCACAGAACGGAAACTATGCAGTTGCCGCCGGTTCGGATGAAACGCTCGCCAAGGTTGCTGTTTATAACCGCAGCGGCCAGAACATCTTCAACTGGCTTTCCACCAAGCCGATTGTGAGCGTTTCGCTTTCGGACAACCGGGATTATATGCTGGTGGGACATGTGGACGTTTCGGATGGCAGCTATCGTTCGAATATCAGTAAATTTCAGTTCAGCATCAATGAAGGCGCGATTGCTTCCGTGGATCTCGATCCGGGTGAGCTCCTGCTTTGGGTGGATTACCGCGGCGGGAACACCATCCGGGCGCTGACCGATAAGCGGGTGGTCCTTTTTAACGGTGACCTTAAGGAGCTGGCGTCCTTCCCGTTCGGCAGCGAGAAGCTCGACCGGGTTGTAAACCGCTCAAACGGGCGGCTGGTAATTGTGCTTGGCAGTTTTGCGCAGGAAAAGCAGATGCGGGTGGTTACTTTGGCGGATGATTTTTCAAAGCTTGCCGATTTTAGGATCGACTATGACCTCATGAGTGTCAAGACGGATCTCGAGCACATCTATCTGGCCACAAAAGACGGGATTGAAATCCGTGGGTCGGACGGTGCTTTGCAGGCCAGCCTGCCGGTTGCCAATCTGCACAACCTGGAGCCGATGCAGGGGATTCTCTATTACACCACAAATGCGGAAATCCGCGCGGCGGACGTCAAGGAACTGACCGCGCCAAAGGAAGAAAAAGATCAAAAAGGACAGAGTTCCTCCAACGGAAAGAAGCCGGACGCTTCCACTTCCGGACAGACGTCCGGCGGGCGGGATGAAGATTCTGAAAGCGGAAATTCGTTGAAAGAAGAGGAGGAAAGCGCCGCGCAGGAACCGGAAGAATCGGCCTTGACCGCGGTTTCGGACGGAACAGAATCGCAGGCGCCCACATCCAGTGCGGTGGAGCCTTTGCAGGAATCCGAACCGCAGGCCTAGCCCGGCTTGGTTTTTGGCAGCCCGGGTTGCGGATTTGTCAAACTGGAAGGAATTTGCTACAATGGAAACGGGAAAAGCATCCGCCTTTTTCCGCAGATGAAGGAGACTCTATGGACTTTTATGTTGCCATCGGGCTGGATCTGGCGGCGGTTGCCATTGTCGGATATTGTATCTATGCCGCAGCTAAGAAAGGCTTTTTGCGTACGGTGATCCAGATGGTCGCGTATGTCGCGGTCATTTTGGCCGCGTCGTTTTTGTCAAACGCGGCCGCGCCGGTCATTTATGACCGTGTGGTGGAGCCGATGCTCTTGGAGGAACATCATGGGGGAGCGGCGCTGCCGCAGGGAGCCCCCAGTAACGCCGCGCTGGTTTCCATGGCGCCACCTGGATTGCTCGCGGCAGGCGGCGCGCTGGATGGTGTGCTTGATTCGCTGGAAGGGCTGCTGCCGGAGGATTTTGACCCGGAAGCGGTCGCGGACGGCCTGATTGATGATCTGGCGGACGCGACCATCCGCCCGCTGATGATCAGCGCGATCCGGATGATCGGTTTTGTGGTATTGTTCGCGCTCCTGTCAATGCTTGCAAATTGTCTGCTTTCAGCACTGGGCATCATCAACTATCTGCCGGTGGTAGGGACAGTGAACGGGCTGCTGGGTGCGGCGGTGGGCGCATTGCAGGGGATCCTGCTGGTTTGGATTCTGGCCATCCTTTTGCAGGGGCTTTTGCATATCTATCCGGAAGGCTGGTGGGTGTTTACCCAGGATGCGGTTGGCCAGAGCTATGTATTCAAATATTTTATGGACTTCGATTGGCTGAGACAGCTTTATGCCTGAGGCATGTGAGGGGAGTGGGCAAAAATGAGAATGAATGTCCCGAACGCACTGAGCACGATGCGCATCGTGTTGATCCCGTTTTTCCTGTACACCTATCTGACCGCGCAGCATGAGTCCCAATATGTGGCCGCGGCGGTGATCCTTGCCGTATCCGGCCTGACCGATACGGTGGATGGATGGATCGCGCGGCACTTTAACATGATCACCCAGCTGGGGAAGATTCTTGACCCGGTGGCGGACAAGCTGACGCTGGCCGCGGTGGTGGCGGCGCTTTGGATTCAAAAGCCGCACCTCTGGCCGCTTTACGCGCTTTTTATCGCCAAAGAAGTGCTCATGCTGCTCGGGGGACTTCGGCTGCACCACAAAAAAATTACGATCGAAGGGGCAAAATGGTTTGGAAAATTGGGGACGATTCTCTTTTATATTGTGATGATTATCATTGTGGCTGTCCCGCAGCTCACCGATCGGACGATTGTCCTGATGCTGGCTGTGCTACTGGCCGTGATGCTGTTCGCACTGCTGCAATATGTGTTTTTGTTCCGCAGGCTGATCCGGTCGGATGGCGGAAAAGCGTTCTGAAACTACACCGGAATCGTATAAAATGTTTAACGCCTATTAATATGTAGTTCATAAGGTGCATATACAATAGTATCCTGGAATGGGTGCGTTGTACGTCCCTGTTAACAGAGAAATGGCGCAAATGAAAAGGTGAAATATATGGATATCATGTGTTCTAGATGTAAAAAACGGGTGGCTGTGGTCTTCATGACCCGGCTGGACGGTGGTAAAACCGTCAACGAAGGGCTGTGCCTGCGCTGCGCGAAGGAGCTCGGCCTCAAACCGGTCAGCGACCTGATGGATAAAATGGGCATTTCTGACGACGATTTGGACAACATGTCCGATCAGATGATCGAGATGTTCGGCGGCGAGGATGGGGAAAGCGGCTTTGAGATGGGCGGCGCCCAGTCGCTGCCTTTTTTGCAGAGTATCTTTGGCGGAGACACGAACAATGCGATTGTCCCGAAGAAGGAGGAGGCCTCCGACGCGGACAAAGACCTCATCTCCCCGACCATCCGGGAACGCCCCCGCGACCGCAAAAAGAAAGCCCCGGAGAAAAAGTACAAATATCTCGACGCCTACTGCGAGAATCTTTCGCGCAAGGCGGAGGAGGGCAAGATCGACCGAATCATCGGACGCGACCGGGAGATCTATCGCGTTTTGCAGATCCTCAACCGCCGCACCAAAAATAACCCCTGCCTGATCGGTGAGCCGGGTGTCGGCAAAACGGCGATCGCGGAAGGCATCGCCCAGCGGCTGGCGAGCGGCGACGTGCCGTTTCGGCTCGCGGATAAAAAACTCTACCTGCTCGACCTGACCGCGCTTGTGGCCGGGACGCAGTTCCGCGGCCAGTTCGAAAGCCGCGTCAAGGGGCTCGTTGAGGACGTCAAGGAGGCGGGCAACGTCATCCTGTTCATCGACGAGGTGCACAATCTTGTCGGCGCGGGGGACTCGGAAGGTTCGATGAACGCCGCCAACATCCTGAAGCCCGCGCTTTCCCGCGGGCTGATCCAGGTGATCGGCGCCACCACCTTCAATGAATACCGCAAGAACATCGAAAAGGATGCGGCGCTCGAACGCCGGTTCCAGCCGGTCACGGTCGAGGAACCCTCTATTGCGGACGCGGTGGAGGTCATCAAAGGCATCAAGGGCTACTACGAACAGCATCACCGGGTGGTTGTAAGCGATGAGATCGCCCGCTTGGCGGTGGTTTTGTCCGAACGGTATATCACCGACCGCTACCTGCCCGACAAAGCGATCGACCTGATGGACGAGGCCTGCTCCAGCGCGGTGCTGCGCAACAAGGAGCTTGCCGAATACGATAAGCAAACAAAGGAGCTGAAAAACGTCACCGACGAGCTGGAGGAGCTGGAAACCGCCACACCGCCGGGCGACTACGAACAGATCGTGCGGCTGCGCTCACAGAAGCTTGTGCTGGAGGGCCAGTGCGCCAAGCTGGAACCGCAGGCGCTCAACCAGCGGGTGACCGAAGAGGACCTTGCCAAGGTGATTGAGTTGTGGACGGGCATCCCGGCCGCGAAGATTCAGGAGACTGAGCTGCGCCGTGTCGCGCATCTTGCAGAAGTCCTGAAAAAGAAGATTATCGGGCAGGATGAGGCGGTGGATCTGGTGGCCGCTGCGGTTCGCCGCAGCCGGGTGCAGATTTCCGCCCGCCGCCGTCCGGCGTCGTTCATCTTTGTCGGCCCGACCGGCGTGGGAAAAACCGAGCTTGTCAAGGTGCTTGCAAAGGAGCTTTTTGACACGACCGATCCGCTCATCCGGCTCGACATGTCCGAATTCATGGAGAAGCACAGCGTTTCCCGGATTGTCGGTTCGCCGCCCGGATATGTTGGCTATGACGAAGCCGGACAGCTCACCGAAAAGGTGCGCCGCAAGCCGTATTCGGTTGTGCTGTTCGACGAGATTGAAAAGGCGCATCCGGATGTGCTCAACATCCTTTTGCAGATTCTCGACGAAGGCCGCATCACCGATGCGCATGGCCGCGTGGTTTCGTTTGAGAACACGGTGGTGGTCATGACTTCGAACGCGGGCAGTGAACGCAAAGAGGGCACGGTGGGATTCAACCGCCAGCCGGAAGAGATTGCGAAGGAAAAGGCGATGAAGTCGCTTTCCGAATTCCTGCGGCCGGAATTTTTGGCGCGTGTGGATGAGGTTGTCGTTTTCCGTCCGCTGGGCGAGGAGGACTACCGCCGGATCGCGGGGCTCATGCTCGGCGAGCTGAAGGAACCGCTGACTGAAAAGGGAATCAAATTCGGTTGGGACGATTCAGCGCTCGCTTACATTGCACACAAGGCATATGGCAAAAAGAGCGGCGCGCGCGATCTGCGCACAGTCATCCGCAAGGAGGTCGAGGATGTCATCAGTCTCAGGCTGGTGGAAAATATCGATAATCCGCCCGCGCTGATGAAGCTTTCGACTTCAGGCGATAAGCTCGATTTAATCTGCAATTGATTTGCACCCTTCGCGCATCACCAAAAGCTTTGATCAAACTTTCTCGAAAGTTTGCGGGGGTCGCGGGGGCTGCGCCCCCGCGGCTTGGGCCGCAGCCCTGCTTCAGGCGATTTTTCGGTTCCTTTTTCAAGAAAAAAGGAACAAGAAGGAAAAGGACCGGGTCAATTGACCCGGTCCTTTTCCTATATGACGTCTCCCTGTTACGCATTATAGGTCAATTTCACCCTAGCGGCGCTGCAAAAATCTGCTATTCTGGTATAGGGTGATGAAAATGAAACGTTTGAAGGAACTGCGCCTACAGAGAGGCCTTTCCCAAAGAGAACTGGCCAAACAGAGCAGAATTCATCGGACGGCCATTGCAAAGTTTGAAAAAGGGGAACGTTCACCGCGCGCCGCAAGCCTGATCAGACTTGCGGACACATTGCAGGTCAGCATCGATTATCTAATCGACCTGTCAGATGACCCAACGCCATATCGAAGAAGAGAGGACGCAGACTGAACTGCGCCCTCTCTTTTATTTCAGGGGGAAGCGGATGGTGGGTTCCGCTTCGGTGCTGTCTGGCCGCGCCACGTCGATCAGCTCGAGAAAGGCGAGCGTTTCCGGATGCTCCACCTCTTCAAAAAACAGCTTGACCACCCCTTGCTTGATCTGCGCCGGCAGGTACCAGCCTGAGATTTCCGCCCCGTTTTCCCCGATCAGCCGCGCGCCCATCGAGGGGAATTTTTTTACCTCATCCACGGTGCAGACCACCGTCCGCGCCTGTGGATAATAGCGCACATGATAAAGCTGTATGCCCTCCACCCGCATCTTTTCACTGCGCAGGGCGACTTCCGTAAGCACGCCGCCAGGGGTTTCCCCCGCGATCATCCGCATAAAAGAGGAGTAAACCGGCGTTTCAATCAGCTCTTGACGCACGTGCAGCCGCCAGCCGTACCCACACAGCAGGAAAGCCGCCAGGACGAGTACGGCGGCGGCCACTGCTTTTTTATTCATGTTTAATCGCCTCCAACGCGGAGATTTTCATCGCGCGGTTGGCAGGTAGGATGCCGGAAAGCAAGCCGATCAAAGTAGCGAAGCCAATGGCGGCGAACACCAGCCAGAGCGGGATCACCGAAACGGCTGTGGCGGCCTGTTCACCGCCTGCGCCCATCATCATGCCATAGCTCATATAACTGCCTGCGCCCATACCGGAATCTCCCATGCCGGTTGAAAAATTGAAATAATTCATGGCGAAGGAGATCGCATAGCTGATCCCCACGCCGATACAGCCTCCCAGAAACCCGATGACTCCGGCCTCCATCAGAAAGACGGTACGGATGTTGCCGACCACACAGCCGAGCACTTTCATCACGCCGATTTCACGGGTGCGCTCATAGATCGACATGATCATTGTGTTGGTGATGCCGATTGCGGCGACGATCAGCGAGATACCGCCCATCATGCCAAGGAACATCTGCTGCTTGCGGGCGCTTTCCTGCATCGGCTTACGCACAGTTTCCATCGAGCGCGTTTCAAAACCCATCGCCTGGATCTGGGTTTCCACCGGGTCAACATCATCCATCGATTTTACCTTGACGGTGACATTGTTGTAACCGGTGTTCTCCTTTTTGTTGACCAAAATTTTATTGGCTTTGATGTATTCTTCCTCCAGCTTTTTCAGGTCGTTGATGTCCATGATAATGCCGCGGGAAGTTTCGTAGCCTTTGTTCCAGTCCTCTTTAATCCGTGCAACCGCTTTGAGGTCCCGGGTGATATGCTTGGTATCATCCTCATTATTATCGTTGTAGCGGTCGTCCTGTTCGCTGGTCAGATAAAAATCCTCGGTCATCATCTCTACGAACGGGTCGCGGATGACTTCGCCGTTTTCGTCGGTTTCCGGCCAGGTGTAGTTATTATATTTGCTTTTGGTGTCCTCGAAATCATAGTCGGTGTACTGCCCGATCACCACGTTCATCGGCTTGCGGTTGTTGACCTGTGGGCCGGTAGGGTATTCGCCTTCAAGCAGCTGATACCCCATCAGCGGCATCGCTTCGGCATAGATGCCGATCACATTTGCCCAGTTCAGCCGGTAACGGTCTTTTTTGCCCGCGACGAGCGACGGGTTGAAATACTGCGGGTTATAAACCGGCGTTGCAACCACCACATTGGGAAGCGCCTGCATCTTGGCAACCGCTTCGTCATCCATCACCATTTTTTCACCGGTTTCGCTGCGGCCGTAGTTCATCACATTGATGATGGTCAAATCGCCCATCTGGGCGAGCATGGCTTCCTGTGCCAGGTTCATGCCGAGACCGAGCGAGATCATGACGACGATCGCGCAGGTGCCGACGATGACTCCCACAATGGTGAGGAGTGTGCGCATCTTGCGGCGGAACAGATTTCCAAGGCACATGGAAATCATATCAGATATCCTCATCATCGTCCTCCAGCAGTTTCTGCTCACGGCGGTTGCGAATGACTTTGGCTATGAATGCCAGCACAATGATCAGAACCACGCCGCCAACCATATACGCCCAGATCGGAATCTGTGCATACCAGGCCGGACTTTCCTCCGGCGGCATATCTTCAGGATTTATCATTTCCTGATCCATTGGCGGCATCTCGATCATAATGCCGTTGGTGGTGAACGGGGAACGCAGTTCGCCGACATTCATATTGGCGTCTTCATATGTAATAATCACTTCCCCGGAAATCGGGCCGGCCTCAAGGGCGCCGATCAGAAAATCGGCGCTCTCCTCCTTGCCGCCTTCGATATTGCCGATAAACTGGCGCTGGCCCGGCTGGGAGATATTTCCCGTGATTTCAGCGGTCACATTATAAACGGTGGTCTTACCCTTGTTGATGAAAGTGGCTTCGATGCCGGAATCCTCCCCGACATAGACTTCGTTCGGGACTTCAACCGGTTCGAGAGAAAAACGGTCAAGCTGGGAAACCGGGATACTGATCTCCTCCTCGGAGGTAAACTGTTTGCGTGCCTCCTCGATGACTGACTCAAACGCGAAGCTCAGTTTGATCGGGTGGGAGATCGGTTCGGCGTTTGGTTTGACCGACAGATGCAGCGTCCGCTGCACCGAGGAATTCTTCGAGAGCTTGTCGATGTAAAAGGTATTGGAGGAACCGTTCATCGTGAAGGCCTCCGGGACCGTGACTTTCAGGACGATATTGTCAACCGGAAGCTTCTGGCTGGTGTTGGTGAAGGTGATCTTCAAATCAAAGTTGCTGGCCGCGGTCACACTGCCGCTGCCGTAATCAAATTCAGAAACGATGATATTCGGCGTGGGCGGCGCGATGTCCGGCTTGCTGGAGCTGTCGTCATCATCGTCGTCGTCATCGTCGTCCTTGTCGCGTTCATAGATTTCACAGCCGTCGATAATCTCATTGAAATGACGGGTCGCGTAATAACTGTCGTGATAATCCACATCCAAAATCATCCGGTTGGTGTCGCCCGTATAATAGGGCCCCTTAAATTCGATCGTATAGGAAACAACGTCGCTTCCCTTGACCTCGATAATTTCACTGGAGGTAAAATTTCGTATGAAGTCCGAATTGATGTTGAAGGTGACGTTGTCTTTGATCGCTTGGAATTCTGATTTGGACAGATTGGTGTCCCGAATGGTCACCCGGAAGGAATTATAGCTTCCTTTTGTCACTTTGGAAATGGGGCGACCGCTGGAATTATAAAACGTCGCGGAAGAGATGGAGTAGTTGCCTTCGGTGCTGTTTGTGAGAATGTTGTCGAAGGTGAAGTCGACCGATTCCGTTTTGGATGGGTTTCCATCAATGTGATAGGTGAGCTTGAAGCTCATTTTCCCGGTCTTCTTTTCGGTGTAATTGACATTGGTGATTGTGAGCGTATAGGTAATATCCTCACCCGTGTTGACCTCGGAAATGACTTTGTCGCTGTCGCTTGACAGCTGGAAGTTGTCGGTGGTAAATTCCACGGTCACTTCCCCCGTGGGATCCGGCACCGCTGTACCGGCGGCCTGCCGCAGCTTTATAACCAGAGAATCAATTTTACCGTTGCTTAACGCCACTTTCGTAATATCTTCGCCGTCCGCTTCGACGCTGTCGACGCGCGGCAGATCCGCTGCCTGTACCGGAATGCCGAGAAGTACTGCCGCAAACGAAATACCGGCGGAAAAAAGCAGAAAAAGGAAGGCAAGCGCCAGGGATAAGATACGGCTGGAAGAACGGGTCATGGGTTCATTTCTCCTTTGTTATCGGCATCATGTTCGGCATCGGCCGTGTTTGGTTCAGATTCACCAGTTTCATTGCTGTCCGGTTCGGACAGCATGTCAGGCTCCGGCAGTTCAAAGGGAGCCCCATCGGGCAGCTCGTCAAGCTCCGGCGGTTCCGGGACGGCTTTTTTCTCTTTCTTTGGTTCGGGAGTGCCGTCATAAATCGGTTCATGCACCTGGTCGCTGGTGATTGCACCGTCTATGAGCGTGACCACCCGATCAGCGTAATCCGCAATCTCCGGGTCGTGGGTGACAATGATGAGCGTCTGACGGTATTTGCGTGCAAAGCGTACCATCATCTTCATAATGTCAATGGTCGTGTGGGTGTCGAGATTTCCAGTTGGCTCGTCCGCGAAGACGACCTTCGGCTTGGAAACAAAAGCGCGTGCAATGCCGACACGCTGCTGCTGCCCGCCGGACATTTGAGTCGGTTTGTGGCGGGCGCGTTTTTTCAGCCCGACCGCCGCCAGCATCTTGAGCGCGGCCTTATTGCGGTTGCGTTTGCTGATTCCCTTGAAGATCATCGGCAGCGCGACATTTTCCATAGCGGTCATGGTGGGAAGCAGGTTATAGGATTGAAAAACGAACCCCAGGTATTCCTGCCGGAAACGTGCCAGCTGGTTTTCCGTGAGTTTCGAGATGTTGACCTTCCCAATATAAACTGAACCGCGGGTCGGCTTTTCCAGGCCCGCGAGCTGGTTGAGCAGGGTGGATTTGCCAGAACCGGAGGTACCGACAATGCAAACGACCTGCCCCTGCAAAATTTCCAGATTGATATCGGCGAGCGCGACGACCTTTTCATCACCGATGTGGTACACCTTGCGCAGATGCCGCACGCTGATCATCACCCGCGGCTTTTTTTGCGGCGCGCACAGGGATGCTTCGGCGGAAAGCACCGGTGCCGTCTGCGGAAGTCCGGTGTTTTCCGGCGGCAAAACAGCGACTGCATGCTCTTCCAAAATAGCCGCCTCCTTTCCCGATAATACCTATCATAAAGTGTATTTCCCACAGGGAATTACTGCAAGTATTTCACAGTTTTTACAGCTTTCCAAGATCTTTATATCACAATTGGAAAAGGCCCCCAAAGGATGCTGCCGTCCCTGTATGCACTCAAAGCGTAGGTGCGGCGTATACGCGTTCAGATGCTCCGCCGGCATCCGTTGCCAGCGTTAAGAATTCCCATCCGCACCGTTCGTAAAAAGAGGTGTGGTCGGTCACCAGGTAGAGCTTCTGAAAGCCCATCCGTCCGAAATCCTTGCGCGCAAAGTCTAGGATCGACCTGGCAATCCCCTGGTTGCGGCATCTTTCCTCCACAAAGAGCGCGCACAGATTCGGCGATAGATCGGGCCGGTCGTGAAAATCATTTTCGATAACGCCCGCGCCAGCGGCCACCGCCTGCTTTCCATCCAGAAAAAGATACCACTGCGGAACACCGTACCGCTTTGCAATGCATGCCTGGATACTTTTCCGATAGACTCTGGCGGGGATTCCCCATTTTTGGCTGAACCAATCCGCTGCAGTCTCCAGATAATCGGGATGGTCCCGCAGCGGGATAATCCGGTTGTTTTCCATTGCTTTTGTGTCCTTTCGATCTGTGAGACAGGGCCGGCCTCGCTTCCTTGTAAGAACAAGCTGTTTATGTTAAAATAAAGAAGCCTGTCCAGCGGTTTTGGCCGCTGCGGCCGATGGACTGTATGGTTTAAAACAATACAGTTCGAGTATACCATAGAATCTGAAAAAAGCAAGTGCGGGCCGGCTTTGCCCGCGGCAATGGAAAGGGTAGCGGTTATGCTGCAGAAAAACCAGATCATCGATCTTGCGGTCACTGATATGACCCATGAAGGAAGCGGCGTCGGCCATTACGAAGGGATGGCGGTATTTGTCCCGGCATCTGCCGTGGGCGACTGCTTGCGCGTGCGGATTCTGAAGGTCAACAAGACCCATTGCTTTGGGAAAATTGAGCAGGTTATGAGCCCGTCGCCCGACCGGGTGGAAACGGACTGTCCGGTGAGCCGCCGCTGCGGCGGCTGTGTGTTCCGGCATGTTTCCTATGCGGCGCAGCTCAGATATAAGCAGCATTTTGTCCAGTCAAACCTTGAACGGATCGGTGGTTTTTCATTGTTGACAGAGCTCATCGAGCCATCTCCGCAGATTGACGGATACCGTAACAAGGCCCAGTATCCGGTGCGGATGCAGAAGGGGAAGCTGGCGGCTGGATTTTTCGCGCCGCGCACCCATGAAGTGATCGACTGCCACAGCTGCCTTTTGCAGCCACCAGGCTTCCAGGGCATTCTGGAATCGGTGCTTTCCTTTGCGGAGAAATATGGCGTTTTGGCCTACGACGAACTGTCCGGGCAGGGACTGCTGCGGCATGTCTATCTGCGCTGCGGCCAGCAGAGTGGGGAAATTATGGTCTGCCTGGTGGTGAACGGTTCGGGCTTGCCGCACGAAAAAGAATTGGTCGGGACGCTGCGCGCGTGCAATCCGTCGATTGTTTCAATCCTCCTCAATGAAAACACACGTAATACCAATGTCATCTTGGGGCAGCGCACCCGGCTTCTCTACGGGAAGGATCATATTACCGATACGCTGTGTGGTGTGCGGTTTGACCTTTCGCCGCACGCATTTTATCAGGTCAACAACCCCGGGGCCGAACGGCTTTATGGTGTGGCGGAGGAATATGCTTCGCTGACGGGAGAAGAAACAGTTCTCGACCTGTACTGCGGCGCTGGAACAATCGGCCTTTCACTGGCTGGCCGGTGCAAACAGGTCATCGGGGTGGAAATCGTTGCGCAGGCGGTGGAAAACGCGGCTTCGAACGCCCAAAAAAACGGAATCACAAACGCGCGGTTTCTCTGCGCGGATGCGGTGCAGGCCGCGAAGCGGCTGGCCGCAGAAGGGGTCCGGCCGGATGTGATCATCCTTGATCCGCCGCGCAAAGGCTGTGAAGCGGCGCTGCTTGATACGGTAGCCGGGATGTCACCGCAGAAGATTGTGATGGTATCCTGCAACAGCGCCACCATGGCGCGGGACTGCAAGATACTGGCGGGGAAGGGGAATA
>NZ_QSBX01000015.1:0-73757 GCF_003465835.1 Anaerotruncus sp. AF02-27
CACAGAGGAATCTGCCTCGCCTTTATTATAGCATATTTATAACATGAACAATCTTTCGATAAAGATTGCCTGACCGACCTGCAGGTGTTCTTCACCGACCGTGCGCAGCCGGTTATCGACAACGCAATCAGCATCAAGTGTAAAGACGTGGAGATCATCACCGTCTATCTGGATGTGGAGCCGGTGCCGTTCAACAAAGGCTTCTATTCGGTGGACATCACCTTCTTCTTCAAAGTGACCATCGGCGCGTATTCGTCCCCGGCGGTTCCTGCGGCGACCGTAGTCGGTGTAGCGGCTTTTTCCAAAAAGGTGATTCTCTACGGAAGCGACGGGAATGTCAAGGTTTACTGTTCGACCGATCCGCGCAACTGCTGCGAGCATGACAACACCAACATGCCTAAGGCAAGTGTACATATAGATGCGCACAAAAAGGTGGGCGGTCATGTGAAAGAGTCTTAAAATTTTTTTAAAAAATGGAAATAGGCCATTTTGTGACTGTGCTGTGATTGCCGTATGGTTTAATAGGAACATAAGAAATAAATATGGGAAAGTTATCTGAATGAGGAGAACCCTGGAACAGGATGATTTCCCGTTAATGCCCGGTCGTCCGGGATGCTGGCCCCGTTGGAGAGCGGGACAGGCATTTTCGGAAAAATGGGCAAAGCTGAGGCATTTCAGTTAGGAGGAAACAAGATATGAGAGCAACCAAACGTTTTGCGGCAACATTTCTGGCGCTGCTGGTTGTGCTGACCATGTTCCCGAGCGCTGTGTTTGCAGCGGGCGGAAGCGGAAGCAGCCCGTCAGGAAGCGCAGAGGCGGGCAATGTGCAGACAGCGGAGCCGGTTTACGGCAACGGTGCAAACGCCTCCGATTACCCGAGCTATGCAAGTCAGTCTCCGGGCTTTGTGCACATGACAAAGTCTGCAAACTGGGAGAATATGGACGCTGGAACAGCCTATATTGACTTCCAGGTCAACGGTTCGACGATTGGTAAAGGTTCGGACACGGTTGTTGTGATTGACCGCTCCGGCAGCATGGGTTATAAGCATACCCGCCATAGCGATTGCTATATCGTCTGGTACAACGGCAAGTGGGTGTGCAACAATGACCATGATGCCAGCAGCGGCGACCGGGACTATTTCGGCACCGGGCCGGCGCCTACGTCACAGCGTTATGGCCATTGGGGTGGCTTCATGGGTTCAAAGTGGGTATGGGACGGTTACAATGGCGACGACATCGGGGATTCCCGTCTCCCGGGCGCCCAGGACGCGGCTCGTCTTTTCATTGACACAATGCTGCCCGACGCTAACGCGGACAATCGGGTCGCGCTGGTATCCTTCTCGTCCGACGCTTATGGCGTGCAGGCGACTACCACCCATAGCGGCCTGGTTCGCTACGCGGGAAAAAGCACCCTGATGAACGGCGTCGACAGTATTAAGCCGCTCGGCGGCACCAACTACGACGACGCGCTGAAAGCAGCCTACAACATTCTGAATGGCCGTTCCTCCACAGATAAAGCGGAACGCCCGGCAAACGTCGTATTTCTGACCGACGGCGCGCCCAGCAGCGGACACGGCGCGGGCAACTGGGACGATCTGCTGAAGGCTGATTCAAATACGAGAGTTAATGTCGGTTCAAACCATTATTCTGATTGGAAGTACGGCGCGAACGCGAAAATCTACGCCGTCGCTTCCGATCTCAGCACCAGCGCGGCCAATACGCTGCGTGGAATCTCCTCCGGCACCGGTTATTTCTACAATACAAATGATGCGAACCAATTGAAAACCGCATTTGAACAGATCGCTTCGTCGATCCGCAAAGCGGGCACCAACGCGGTCATCACTGATACGCTCAAAGGCATTTTTAAAGTCAACGGCACTGTCCAGATCAAAGTGGGCAGTGGTGAGTTTAGAAATGCGACAGCGCAGGAGGCTGCGGTAAATGGGAAAACCGTGACGGTGAATGTCGGCACGATCAATCCGGAACCCACGATTGTGCGAATCCCGATCCGGCTGGATCCCAACGACCATACCCCGGATCAGCTTTACCCAACCAACGAAGGGAAAGCGACCCTGACCTACGACAACTTTAAAGAAACTCCGGTGCGCTGCACCCAGGAAGTTGATACCCCGATCCTGTCCCGCCCGAAAGCCGCGGTACAGGTCCAGTATTACTGGGTAGATGCGGATGGCGTCCCGCTGGATAATGGCGGGGATAAGATCCGGTCCGAGGATGCTTGGAAAAATGACAGAAAAATTCTCGGAAAGATCAACTATTCCGAAGTGGATGCGAATCCGGCATATCCGGCTGTGGTGCCAGAATATATCACAGTTGACGGCAAGCTTTATGAATATGTCCCGGATGCGGTATATGCGAATAAGGATGCCTCCGATACGGCAAGCAAAAAGGTACTTGTCAATGTCCCTGTAATCGGCTTTACCTATAACGGTTACGCCGGTTACAGAGAGGCACAGGGACGGTTGGCCACTTATGTTTATTATGGATCGGACAGCACGCCCATCCTGTTCGAAAATGACGCCAACTACAGTCCCTACAAGGCTGAAATTGGTTCCGCAATTTCCACAACGCTTTCCGGTAACATCAGGACTGCGTGGGAACAGACCGAGACGCACATTGCGAATGTCCCGGGTTATGAATTCTCACTGGAGGGTTCCTACTATCTGACGATGGATCCTGCCAGCCAGCAGTATTACTATTTGAATGAGCTGAAAAACGGCGATCTCACGATGCCTCCGCTGTACAATAGCGGAGAAGGCTTGCGGCTGCATCTGGTCTACAACCCGATCACCGCGCAGGCGCAGATTACCAAAAAGTTTGCGGCTCCGCCGGCGGGTTCCAATCCGAAAGCGTACTTCACCGTTACCAGAATGGCTGACAACTATGTTGTCCTGAACAAGGCGGAGATCGTTTCGGAGGGGAATGAAACCTTCAATATCAGTTATAACAGCATCTATAAAGTGGAAGAGTTTGATGCAACACCAGGTTATGATGCGGTACAGACCTTCTATGTAAAAGCAAAACTGAATACCCAGACAAATCAGCTTTATCTTGCCCTTTGCGATGAAAGCGGCAACGAATCGGCCGCTTATACCGGTGTGGAAATCAAGGGCAGCAACGGCCGTCAGCTTGAAGTCACAAACGCCAAAACGGAATACACCGGCTATTTGGTCAAAACCTATGACGGCACACCGCCGGAGGACCGCGCGAGCTTCACTGCCGCCGGTACAACCCTGACCAAACTGGCTTCCGCTCCGGCGGGGCTTTCCGGCAACGGCGAATTCTACAGCTTCCCGGCCAAAGTTGGCGAAAGCTATACCTTCACCGAGACAGCTCCGGTCGGTTACAACGGCGCGGGTACCATTGCGGTGACAGCGACCGCGACGGCAAACGGCCTTGTCCTGACCCGGACGAGCGACGCGGTCGGCGGCCTGACGGTCAGCGGCAATGTCATTACCATGAACAACACCCGCATGACCACCACCGACGGTCAGTTCAAGCTTCTGAAGAGCTACGATGTGGACCCGGCAAGCGGTAATCTGGCATCCTTCACCATCAGCGGCGGCGATTACACCACACAGGCTCTGACCGGCAACGCGGATGGCACCGAGTTTGCGCTTCCGGCGCTGGCCTACGGTGTGGAATACACCATCACGGAAGCGGTCCCGACCGGATACTATGACATCAACGAAACCAACAGCTTCACTGTCAAACCGGTCATAGGGGCGGATGGACTGGTGCTCAGCCTGGTTGGAAGCGCCGGCAATGCAGTTTCGCTCAGCGACGACAGCATGGCGGTGGCGGTTACCAACACCATTAAAAAGTTCACACTGACCTCGATGGTCACCAACGGCACGATCACGCCGACGGCTACGGTGAACTACGGCGCAAGCAAGACCTTCGAATATGCGCCAGAAGAGGGCTATTCGCTGGTGAGCGTGGTGATTGACGGAACAGAAAACGTCACCGAAGCGCATCCCTCCAGCTATACCTTTGCAAATGTCACGGCTGACCACAGCATTGAGGTCACCTACGAGAAGATCAGCAACCTGTCCTACACGATCGAATACTACACTGGCAAAACGATCGACACCGCGACCAAGATCACAAATTCCGACGTGGTTGTGGAAAACGTCGAGTATGGCACCGTGGTTGGCCTGAGCGAGGTTCAGCGCAACGCTAAAAAACCGGCGGGCTACAATGACGGTGTGCAGATCGGCGGTAATGTCACAATCACCGCAAACGGCAACGTCATCAAGGTTCTTTATACCCCGCAGGCGACCACCTACACGGTCGAGTTCTACTACGACGAAACCTTCTCGCACAAAACCGATCCGATTGATGGCTTCTTCGGTGACGTGATCGAGTCTTATACTGATCCTGAGGTCGTACGCGGTGGCTATGAGTTTAAGCGTACGGAAAACCTTCCGCTGACGCTCAGTATGGACACGGACAGCAACGTTATCAAGGTCTACTACGAAAAGATCGAAGGTGAGTGGGTCACAGTCACCTTCAAGCCTGGCGCCAATGGCAGCCTGAACGGCGCCAAGGACGATGTCGTTGTGGAAAACATCCATAAGGGTACCGCTTGGGCTGATGCAGTCAAAACGGTTCCGGAAATCACGGCTGACTTTGGATGGAATGTTGCAGAATCCGCATGGGATGCGGCCTTCCCGGATACCATCAACGATCACCTGGTATTCACGGCGCAGTACGTCAAAGACGATAGCCTCTGGTTCACGGTCACCTTCCAGCCCGGCGAGAAGGGAACCCTGGAAGGCGGAACCCCGGACGTCGTGGTGGAGGATATCCTCAGCGGCAGGGAGTGGAATGATTCCTGGGCGCCTGCAATCCGCCCGTACGCGGGCTGGCTTGAAGCTGGCTGGGATCAGGACTTCCCGACCGAGATCACACAGAATTGGACTTTCGTTGCCCAGTATCAGCAGGATACCGAAAATGCCGCTTCGCTCACCTTCCGGACGGAAAACGGCGGCATGATCAACGGTGGCAGCGACGAAATCAAGTATAAGTTCCAGGTTTCCGGCCTGCCCTTTGTGGAGGATCTGATTCCGGAGCTGGAAGCTTACGATGGATTCAGCTTCGCGGGCTGGAAAGATGAATCCGGCACAATCATCACCTCCTTCCCGGCGGTGGTTGAGGGACATCTCGTCTATACCGCAACTTGGAATCAGATCGAACTGGTTGAGGGTGACTTCATTGTCAACCACAACTTCTATCGCAACAATACCAATCTGGAAGACGGACCGAAAGTGGTCGGCTATCTGCCTGGAGCGGTGAAGGAGATGCTCGATGCGGATGGAAACATCTCGTTGAGAGATCTGATCGACGCGTCTCTGACCACGACCGGCAGGACCTACGCTTTCCGCGATGCAAGTCTCACGGTTGAGGTAATCCCAGGTGTTGTTCCGGATGAAGAAATTTTGGACGGCGACAACATCGACAGCCTGGATGATCTGCTTACCGAAAAAGAGATGTCTCTACAGCAGTATTTCGAATCTCTTGGCCTGACTGAGGAAGCCATCGACGCGATGGTGGATATCCCTGAAAAAGTCAAAGAAAAGATGAAGGAACTGCTGGCGACGATCCAGGAAAAAATGGTTAAGAAACGCGCCATCATTTCCGAAGTGCTCAAGAAGGACGAAGTCAAGGCACTGAATCTCTCTGCTGAAGATGTCGAAGCAGAAATTGATGGATATGTCACATCCATCAAGGATCGCAACAGCTATCTTGATGATCTGAATAACCTCAAAGAGAAGATCCTTGCTCTGGATCCGGATGCTGAATTTGATGAAACCACGGGTTCGATCATCTTTAGCTTTGAAGACAAACCGAAAGATCCCGCTGACAACAGCAAGGACAATGACAAAAAGTCTGAGGACGGAGCTACTATCCCATCGGAAGGTGAAGGAAGCAGCAGCTCCGAAGAGAGCAGCAGTTCTGAGGAAAGCAGCAGCTCCGAAGAGAGCAGCAGTTCTGAGGAGAGCAGCAGCTCCGAAGAGAGCAGCAGCTCCGAAGAGAGCAGCAGTTCTGAGGAAAGCAGCAGCTCCGAAGAGAGCAGCAGTTCTGAAGAGAGCAGCAGTTCTGAGGAGAGCAGCAGTTCTGAGGAGAGCAGCAGTTCTGAGGAGAGCAGCAGTTCTGAGGAAAGCAGCAGTTCTGAGGAGAGCAGCAGTTCTGAAGAGAGCAGCAGCTCCGAAGAAAGCAGTAGCTCCGAGGAAAGCAGCAGTTCTGAGGAAAGCAGCAGTTCTGAGGAAAGCAGCAGTTCTGAAGAGAGCAGCAGCTCCGAGGACGAGTCCGCGAAGGAAACCAAACGTCAGGAAACGTTGAAAGAATTGCGCAAAGAGTATTCGGATCTCTTCTATGAGATGGAAAACGCAGCCGACAGCAAAGACAATCTTGATAGAGCGCTTCTGGGAGCTGCAAAACAGATCCGCGCGTTGAAGATCGACGAAGACATTGAGACGTTTATGGATACCTCGGGCTTGGCGCCAAAGGCGGCGGATCCTGAAGCGGGATGGGCTGTTCCGGAAGGATACAGCAACGTGACGGATCAGGATACGAAGACCGCTTATAATCCGACTTATCGTTACACGTTTACCATCAACTATAATCGTAACTACACCCCGCCTTCCGGCGGCGGTGATGGCGGCGACGACGATGATGACACCACCATCCCGGATAACCCGGTGCCGCTGGCGCCGAAACCGGAAGAACTCTTCACAATCCTTGATGAGGATGTCCCGCTCGGAGATCTGCCGAAAACCGGTGGTAACTCTGCGGCTGCGGCCGGACTCCTGGGCTTGATCGCCTTGGCCGGCGGCGCGTTCCTCAAACGGAAAAACAGAAACGAAGAGGATTCTGAGGGTTAATCCCTGAATTTTCCAAAGCGCCCGACCTTTTGTCGGGCGCTTTTCCTTTGCTTTTTTGCCGCAGACGGGCTGTGCATAGGACAGCCTTCCTTTTTCATATCCTGAAAGGGAAAGGTGGCGGAAAGCCGATGGACAAACCGGAACGCAAGCGGCCGGCATATGCTTTTTACGACCCGAACACGCCGGAAATACTTGAAAAAAAACTGGAGGAAATCCTGGAGCGGCGCATCCGGGCAAAGCAATCAGAGCCGGATAGATCGATTGACTATACCGAACCCACATGATAAAATAGAAACACATACATGATGTGTGTATCCGGAGGTTTTGCTGTTGAGATTGGCGGCCTATTGCCGGGTGAGCACCGAATTGGGAGAACAGCTGGAATCGCTGGAAAACCAGAAATCCTTTTTTGAGGAATTCGCCCGCAGACATCATTACGATTTGGTGGAAATCTATGCGGATGAGGGCATCTCGGGAAAACAGATACATAACCGGGAGGCTTTTTTGCGGATGCTGTCCGATGCCGGACAGCATTTGTTTGATATGGTGGTGGTGAAGGACATCAGCCGCTTTTCCCGTAATACGGTGGACTTCCTGAATGCTGTACGCCAGCTTAAAGCGCTGCGCATCGAGGTGCAGTTTCTCTCGAACAATCAGACGGTGCTTGGCAATTCTGAATTCATCCTGACTATTTTCAGCGCGCTCGCGCAGGAGGAAAGCGCAAATCTGTCAAAGCGCGTGAAGTTCGGAAAACGGGTCAACGCTAAAAAAGGCCGGGTGCCAAATGTGGTCTATGGATACGACCAGAAGGACACTTTTACATTGCGCGTCAATGAACCGGAAGCACAGATTGTGCGGGAAATCTTCACGCTGTATGCGCAGGACGGCTGGGGCGTACGCAAGATTGCACAGCATCTGAACGAATCCGGCGTCCCCAGTAAGCGTGGATACGGCTGGACGCCAAAGACCATCCGCCGGATGCTGGAAAATCCGCTTTATATCGGCATTCTGGAGAATAATAAATCCGAAACGGTCGATTTCCTGACTGGAATGCAGGTAAAACTCCCCCCGGAAGAACATTTCTTTCATGACCGGCCGGAGTTGGCAATTGTCCCGCGGGAGCTTTATGACAGAGCACAGCGGGAGATCGCAGCCCGGCGCAAACCGGAAGACTGCGAAGGGAAGCTTGCGGCGCGGCACAGCGCGCGGCGGCTGTTCAGTACGCTGATCCGGTGCGGCGTGTGTAGATATGCCTTTACACGGGTCCAGTACACCTATCAGAATACCTATGTCAAATGGCGCTGCTCCGGAAAGAACCAGTACGGTGCGAAATTCTGTAAAAATAACCTTACAATCGACGAAGCCGATCTGACTGGAGCTTTGGACCAGTACCTGGCCAGCCGGATTGCGGATCGGGGCGCATTTGCGGCGCGGGTCGCCGCGGCGTACGGCGGGAACGCGCCGCTGGACGCAGAGAAAGCGCGTCAAAAACGGCTGGAGCGCATTGCGCGTCAAAAGCAGCGGTACCGGACGCTATACGCGAACGAACTGCTCACATTGGAGGAACTCAAGGAGAAGCTCGCCGCGCTCGGTGCGCGGGAAGCGGAGCTGTCAGACCAGCAGCAAAGCCAACCGATCACATCCGGCCATGTTCTGGAGGAGCTTCGGCTTTCACATTGGACGAACGCCGAACTGCGCGAGCTGGTTGAAACGATTGAGGCGCGGCCGGACGGACGGGTCGTCATCCGGTTCCGAACACTCGCACCCGCGGGTTTGCCCGCGGCGAAGCCGCGCGCGGCCGTGGGCCGCGCCCCGTAAAAAGCGCCGCTTTCTACGGGGCAAACCCGCCCGTTTGTGGTCACTGACACATGTCGTTGACCCCATGTGCCTCGACAGCAAGCTGGTGGAATGCGGTCCGAATCACATGTTTGACTGCGGCGTGACGCTTCCAGCTTCGGTCTGCAGCAAATTCGACGGCGACTTCGCCACCTGCCGGCCACAGAAGGTCGTTCTGATCACCATTGGGCTCTTCACCATCGTACAGCTCGAACGCTGCGTACAGATGATGATTCCCGCGTACGATTACGCTGTTCCGGACAAGGAAAGCACCACGACCACAGATGACCCCTGTGAGGTCTTCAAAAAGATCAAATTCCCGGTCAATCAGTTTTTCCCGCCGAAACTCAGTGAGAACGACTGCATATAAACATAATCAGAAGGTCAAGGAATACACATGAGGGAGCAGGCAGAGGCCTGCCCCCGTGTGTATAAAACCACAGGAGGATCAAAAGATGCCAAAGGTAACGCTGCTCAGCCATACCCCAAACCCGGAAAAAACCATTGCAGCTGCCGCGAAGCTTTGCTATTCGCCGGCGGCGCTCGACGATTTGATGGACAACCTCACAGATGAAAAGGCCGCGGATTTTGTTGAGATGCTCGGAACCATCGGCCACGAGAGCCCCATTGAGCACGCCAGCTTCACCTTTGGGATCGAAGGAGTTTCCCGCGCGTTTCTGGCGCAGATCACCCGGCACCGGCTTGCCTCCTACAGCGTGCAGAGCCAGCGGTATGTGCGCGAGGCGCATTTCGACTACGTCACGCCGCCGGAGGTGGAAAACGACCCGCGGGCGCTCGAAGCCTTTAAAGAGGCGATGCGGGACGCGCAGGAAAGCTACGACCGGATCGCCGCGATCCTGAAGGAAAAACACACCGCCCGGCTGATGGGCGAAGGGCTTGATGAGAAAAGTGCTTCCCGCAAGGCGGAGAAGCTTGCGATTGAAGATGCGCGGTTCGTACTGCCGAATGCCTGCGATACCAAGATGATCGTCACCATGAACGCGCGCAGCCTGCAAAATTTCTTTGCGCTGCGCTGCTGCCGCCGCGCGCAATGGGAAATCCGCGCGGTCGCGGACCAGATGCTCGCGCTCGTATCGGCTGTTGCGCCGACTTTGTTCTCGGCGGCGGGCCCATCCTGCTGCCGCGGCGCCTGCCAGGAGGGCAAGATGAGCTGCGGCAAACCGCAGGAGGTGCGCGAACACATCGCGTCGCTCAAACAGGAGGCCCGGAAATGAACGGCAAACTGATTGTGATCGACGGGCTGGACGGTTCCGGCAAGCACACGCAGACCGAACGGCTTGCAAAGCGCCTGCGGGATGAAGGCGAACGGGTCCGGATGGTCAGCTTCCCGGATTATGCGGAGCCTTCCTCGGCGCTTGTCAAGCAGTACCTCGCGGGGGAATTCGGACAGGCCGGCGATGTGAGCCCCTATGCAGCCAGCAGTTTCTATGCGGTTGACCGGTATGCGAGTTACAATAAATTTTGGAAAAAGGACTATCAATCGGGTTATACTATCCTTGCAGACCGCTACGCGACCTCGAATCTCATCCATCAGATGAGCAAGCTCCCGAAAGGCGCGTGGGACAGTTTTGCAGGCTGGATGGAAAATTTTGAATATCAAAAGCTGGGCCTTCCACGGCCGGACGCCGTCCTTTATCTGGACATGCACCCGGATGTCTCCCGCACGCTGATCACGGCGCGCTATGGGGGGGACGAAAGCCGTCGGGACATCCATGAGTCGGACTTCGACTATATGGCCCGGTGCAGAGAATGCGCGCTTTACGCGGCGGAACATTTTGGGTGGTTCCTGATCCACTGCTCTGATGAAAAACAGGCGTTTCCAATCGAAGACATTTCGGAGGAAATTTACGGCCTGGTCAAAAATATACTTTAAGTGAGGCTGTACATGCTGCAATTCCAACCAATTACATTGACTGACAAAGCCTGGATTGACCCGCTCGTGCGGATGAGCGGCTTTCGTGGAAGCGAATACACATTCAGCAACAATTTCAACTACCGTGCGATCTACCATATCGAGGTCGCGCGGATGCAGGACTACTACCTTCTGCGTGCGGGCAAGGAGAAGGCTCAGACCGGCTATTTCTATCCGGCCGGGTCCGGGGACGTAAAACCTGTAATAGAGGCGCTGGTGGCCGACGCGGAGGCGCTGGGGGTGCCGTTTGTCATGCGCGGCGTGGAAAAGGAATCGGTCGCGGTGCTGGAAACGCTTTTCCCGGGCCGGTTTCAGATCACCGAAACGCGCGACTCCTTCGACTACCTTTACGAAAGTGAAAAGCTCATCACCCTGTCAGGCAAAAAGCTGCACGCAAAGCGCAATTTTATCAACCGGTTCAAGGCGGAGCATGAAGGGGATTGGAGCTACGAGCCGATCACCAGTGAAAACCTTGCCGAATGCTGGCAGATGAACAACCAGTGGTGCAGGCAGATGGGCTGCAACAAGGACCCGAGCCTTAAGGAGGAATCCTGTGCGGTGCGCAGCTGCTTTGACCATTTTTATGAACTTGGGCTTCTGGGAGGGCTTCTGCGGGTCGGCGGAAAGGTCGTTGCCTATTCGATGGGCGCTCCAATCAACCACGAGGTCTTTGATGTGCATGTGGAGAAGGCGTTTTCAGACGTTGCGGGCGCTTATCCGATGATCAATCAGCAGTTTGCGGCCCACAACTGCGCCAATTACAAGTATATCAACCGGGAGGACGACGTGGGGGACGAAGGCTTGCGTAAGGCGAAGCTCTCGTATAAGCCCGCGATCCTGCTGGAGAAATATCAAGTGACCTTGAAGTGATTACGGGAAACAGCCTGTTGGGGGTGAAGGTTTTATGATTCAGTTTGCAGAGGAATCAATGCGCGGGGCGATCCGGGAGCTCTGGAAAGAATGCTTTGGGGACAGCAATGCCTATGTGGACCTGTTTTTGGAGAACCATGATATCTGCCGCCAAACGATGGTATTTATCGACGGAGTGGCCCCGGTGGCAATGCTTTCGCTTCTGCCGATGACGGTCGTGACCGCGGCGGGGATTATGCCCGCGCGGTACATCTACGCCGTGGCGACCCGGGAAAGCTATCGCGGGCGCGGGATCAGCACCGCCATGCTTGAAGCGGCGCACAAGCAGATGAAGGCGGCTGGCGTCAAGCTATCGGTGCTCGTGCCGGCGACGGCGGAGCTTTACAATTTTTATGGGAAGCGCGGATATGACACCGCGTTCTATTCCGGCAGGGCGATCGTCCCGCGGGATCAGGTGGAACCGTTTTCCAGCAGTTTTGTGATCACGGAAACCACCCAGCAGGAGTTTATGCAGATCCGGGAACGAGCGTTCGCGGGACGCACGATGTTTGTGCGCTGGGATGGGGACGCGCTCTCCTACCGGATGATCGAAACCGCCTTTAACGGCGGCGAAACGCTCACCATCACGATCGGGGACGCGCAGGCGGTCGCTGTCTGCAAAAATGACGGCGGGATTGTGACGGTTAAAGAGCTTGCCCTTGACGGTATGCGGGTGGAGCAGGCGCTGGCGGTGCTGCAGCGAAAATACAATGCGGATGAATACCGGCTGCGCCTGCCGATGGACATCGCCTGCCCGTATCCGCTCGAACGCGCCGCGTCCGGCGCGGCCTGCTGGTACGATCTGGACGCGCGCGACCGGGTGCTGGCAAGCCGGGGAAAGGAACCTTATATCAGCCTGGTGCTTGACTGAAGGAGGACTGCAAGATGATCTATGTATTTTTTGGACAGGGCTTTGAAGAAATCGAAGCGGTCACGCCGGTTGACCTGCTGCGCCGCGCGGAACTGCCGGTGAAAACGGTCGGTGTAGGCGGCAAAGAGATCACCGGCGCACACGGGATCACGGTGATGTGCGATCTCACTGAGGAGGAAGCCAGTCCCGAAGGGCTCGACATGATCGTGCTGCCGGGCGGTATGCCGGGGACGCTGTCGCTTGAACACAGCGAAACGGTACAGGCATTCATCGATTTCTGCGCCGAAAACGGCAAATGGATCGCGGCAATCTGCGCCGCGCCTTCCATCCTCGGCCACAAGGGGCTGCTCGCGGGACGTTTTGCGACCTGCTATCCCGGTTTTGAGGATCAGCTCGCCGGAGCGCGGATACAGGAGGATCCGGTCTGTGTGGACGGAAAATTCGTCACTGGAAAAGGTCCGGGCGCAGCCGTGGAATTCTCGCTCAAGCTGGTGGAGCTGCTCGTTTCGCCGAAGCGCGCGGAGTTTTTGAAAGGATCGCTGCAATGCAGAGGGTAGATATCCGGCCGCTCAAGCAGAAGCTGCGCCGGGAGATCAAGCAGTGGCGGCGCGAAATGCCGTCCGAACAGAAAAAGCTGGCTGATGGGCGGATCCTTGGGCGGGTCACCGGGCTGCGGGAGTACGCCGAATGCCATACGCTGCTGACCTATGTGTCGCTGCCCATCGAGGTGGACACCATCGCGCTTATCCTGCGGGCGCTCGCTGAAGGCAAACGGGTGGCCGTGCCGCGCTGTGTGGAAGGCACCCGAGAGATGGAATTCTATCTGATCGATTCGCTCAGCCAGCTCTCTCCGCAGGCCTTCGGGGTGCTGGAGCCGGTACGGGAGAAATGCGAACGACTCACCGATTTTTCGGGGAGCGTCTGTATCGTCCCGGCGCTTGCGTATGACCTGTCCGGTTATCGGCTCGGATATGGGGCAGGGTATTACGACCGGTTTTTATCGCAGTATCCACACCCCAAAATCGGCGTGGTTTATGCGGAAAATGTGAAAAAGGCGCTCTGGCATGGCCGTTACGACCTGCCGGTCGGGCTTATTGCGACCGATCGGGGGCTGATCGCCTGCCAGCCGCGCAAAAACAGACGAAGAAAAAACGACGGTTCCGGGGGATAACCCCGAAACCGTCGTTTGCATGTGCCTGTGGATGTAAGGGATGAATCAGCACCAGCCGCCGAAGCCGAAGAGGATGATGATAATGAGGATGATCCAGATCCAATTCGCGCCGTAGCCGCCAAAGCCGCCGCATCCGCAGTTGCATCCACAATTGTTGACCATGCCGCATCCGCAGCCGTTGTTATTACACATAGTGTTGACACCTCGCTGTTGATTATTTGTTTCATACTATGATAAGCGTTATAAATGGGTTCCAATCCGGGAAGAAATTTTCGGGGGAATTTCGTTTTATAAAAAGAGCGGCGGACGGGAAAAAAATCGTGGAAAAGATTTGATTATTGGGCCCGTTTGCGGTATTATATATGATATATTGGTTTATTATGCTTTTGGGAAAAAGCACGCGCAGTTTCTTTTACCGCTGGAGGTCCGGCGGAGAACAAGGAGGACACATGAGCGATCATGACGAGTTCGAGAGCCTGATCAAAAGCTTCAAGCTGGACGACGTGGAATCGCCGGCACAGCCGGCAGAGCCCGCGCGGCAACAGAGGCGGCAGGCCTTTAACTATGATGAAGATAGCAGGCGCTATACCGCAGCGCGCCAGGCGCATGGCGCGGGTCAGGCGGGTGCGCAGCCGGCGCGCCGGCAGACGGTCGCGGTGCCGCGTCCCCGCGCTTCGGAAGGGCAGCAGGCTCCGCCGCCTTCCGGCCGCGACGAAAAAAAACGCAACTTTCAGGTGAAGATTGACGACAGTGAGTTTTATGAGCCCTCGGAGCCGTCTGTTCAGCCGTCCTATGGCGGTGGCGGCGGCCGCCGGGGAGGACGGCGTAACGGCGATGACGATGGGGACCGGTCAGGCGGCGCGGGCCGTTGGTTCAAGGCGCTGCTGGTTCTGATTGTGGTGCTGGCTGTTTCGGTGTTCCTCGCGATGTTCGCGCTGCAGAGCGCGAGCGATCTGTTCGGTCTGAACAAGCCTGACAGCCCGGTTGAATTGGAGCTGCCGGATAACCTTTCGATGTCTGAAGTGGCTTCGCTGCTCAAAGAGAAAGGGGTCATCACCCAGCCGCTGACCTTTCAGGTCTACGCGGGCTTGAAAAACAAGGCGGAGAGCTTTATCCCCGGCACCTATATGCTCAATACCAATATGAGCTACGATGAAATCATGCGTGATTTCAGGAGCGGCAATATCAAACGCGTCGAAGTCACGGTCATGTTTCCGGAGGGCATGACCCTCAGCGATATGGCGAACCGCCTGGAGGAGAACAACGTCTGTAAGGCGGAGGATCTCTATGAATACCTGGAAGAGAGCGACTTCCCCTGGGAATACAAATTCCTGGAGCAGGTTCCGGAGGACGAGAACCTCTTTAGGCGCTGGGAGGGTTATTTCTTCCCGGACACCTACATCTTCTATGAGGAGATGAGTCCGTCGGCCGTCACCCAGCGGTTCTTCGCGAACTTTAACAACAAAATGACCGACAAGCTCTATGAGCGGATGGACGAGCTCGGCATGTCCCTTTCGGATACGATCACCCTGGCCTCGGTCATCCAGCGTGAAGCGGGGCTCGGCGAGGACATGGTCGGTGTTTCGATGGTGTTCCACAACCGCTTGGCAGAGGGCAGCCCGCTGCCGATGCTACAGTCGGACGTCACCCGAGATTATGTCAACAACTATATTAAGCCGTTCCTGCCGGATGCGGTCAACAAGGAGGCCAACCCGGATCTTACCGACCCGAATCAGGCGATGTATGACGCGTACAACACCTACGTCCGCCAGGGGCTTCCGGTCGGCCCGGTTTGCAATCCGGGCATGGCCGCGATTGAGGCGGCACTGCAGTTGCCGGTGGAGACGCTGGACGGCACCTTCAAGAATTACGAGGACTACGCGAACTACTACTACTTTGTCACCGACGAGGCGGGCGAATATTATTATGCGGCCACCCTGGACGAGCACAACCAGAACGTTGCGGCGGCCGCGCAGAATGGCGAGGTGCACGGCACCGACGTCACCACAGAGGAGGTTCCGACCTGATTGGAGCAGGGAATTTCCAATGTGAATAAACTGGAGCTGTTAGCGCCCGCGGGCGACTGGGAACGCCTGGAGGCCGCGGTGCGCTACGGCGCGGACGCGGTCTACCTGGGCGGCACCATCTTTGGGATGCGCGCGACGCCTGCAAATTTCAGCCCGCAGGCACTTGCGGACGGGGTGAAATTCGCGCATGAAAATGGCGTGCGGGTCTACCTGACCTGCAACACCTTGCCCACAAATGAAGAAGCGATCCAGCTGCCCGGATTTCTGTGCATGGCACGGGAGGCGGATGTGGACGCGCTGATCGTGGCGGATTTGGGCGTGCTGGCCGAATGCAGGCGGGTCGTCCCGGAGATTCCGGTGCACATTTCCACCCAGGCTGGGGTCATGAGCTACCTGTCCGCGCGGGCTTTTTATGAGCTCGGCGCGTCGCGGGTAGTTTTGGCACGGGAACTTTCCCTTCCCGAAATCCGTGAAATCCGTGATAAAACCCCGCCGGAGCTCGAAATCGAAGCGTTTGTGCATGGGGCGATGTGCATGTCGGTTTCGGGCCGGTGCCTGCTCAGCAATTACCTTGTTGGGCGGGATGCAAACCGTGGGGAATGCGCCCAGCCTTGTCGGTGGGGATACCATCTCATGGAAGAAAAACGGCCCGGGCTGTATTTTCCCGTGTTCGAGGATGAGCGGGGAAGCTATATCCTGAATGCAAAGGATCTCTGTATGGTCGATCATATCCGGGAGCTTGCGCAGGCGGGAATTTCTTCGTTGAAAATCGAAGGACGCGCAAAATCCGCCTATTATGTAGCGGTCGTAACAAATGCTTATCGCGGCGCGATAGACGCATATGAGCGCGACCCAAAAGGCGACCCTCCGGCATGGGTTCTGGAGGAAGTGCGCAAGGTGAGCCACCGGGAATATTCCACCGGTTTTTATTTCGGCCGGCCTGACCAATTTTATGAGAACGCGGGCTATATCCGTGAATGGGATGTGGTCGCTGTGGTGGACGGCTGGGAAGACGGAAAGCTCTATGTCACAGAGCGCAATCGTTTTTCCGTCGGCGACGCGGTGGAAGCGATGATCCCGCGCGGCGAACCGGCAGCGTTTCGGATCGGCGCAATCTACGACCCGGAGGCGGGCTTGGTGGAAAACGCCCGCCATCCGATGCGGCGGGATATGATCCCTTATGACAGTCCCCTTCCTATCGGGACGATGATCCGGCGGGAAGTCACGAAATTATAAAAATGCGAGGTTATGCGATATGTCTGGACATTCCAAATGGGCAAACATCAAACGGAAAAAAGAAAAGACCGACGGCCAGCGCGCCAAGATCTTCACCAAGATCGGCCGCGAAATTACCGTTGCCGCGCGCGAGGGTGGCGCCGATCCGGCGAACAACTCGAAGCTGGCCACCCTGATCGCCAAGGCGAAGGCGAACAATGTCCCGAATGACAACATTGAGCGCCTACTCAAGAAGGCCGGGGACAGCAAGGAAAACTACGAGGAGATTACATACGAGGGATACGGTCCCTCGGGTGTGGCCGTTATCGTGGAAACCCTGACTGACAACCGCAACCGCACGGCGGGCGACCTGCGGCATTATTTTGATAAATGCGGCGGCAACCTCGGCCAGAATGGCAGCGTCGCGTTTCTGTTCGATCGCAAGGGTATGATCTACATCCAGAACGAGGACAACAAAATCGAAGAAGAAAAGGCGATGGACGACGCGTTTGAAGCGGGCGCCGCCGACTTCAATTATGAGGATGAGATGATCACCATCACGACCGAACCGAACGATGTTGCAAAGGTAGCGGGCGCGCTGGAAGGCCTGGGCTACACCTATGAGTCGGCCGAGGTCGAATATCTGCCGATGACCAAGGTGCAGATCACCGACGAGGAGCTCGTCCAGAAGATGGAGAAACTTCTCGACATGTTCGACGACAACGACGATGTCCAGAACGTCTATCACAACTGGGATGCCCCCGAAGAAGATGACGAGGACTAAATACGCGCCGTCCGAATCAAACGTTTCGATCAAACCTTTTCAAAGGTTTGCGGGTTTTCAGGGCGGAGCCCTGAGCCGCCCGCCGCGGCGGGCGGAATCTTTTTCCTGAGAAACGGTTTTTGGTTCTTTTTTCAAGACAAAAAGAACAGGGCCTGCTGCAAATTGCATCACCATGCAATTTGCAGCAGGCCCTGTGTGCGTTTCGGGGGCTATTTCACGTTGGCCGGATGGCCGTCCAGGAAAGCGAGGACGTTGTCAAAGACGATCTTCGCGCGGCGGCTCATCGATTCCTGCGACGCGTAAGCGATGTGCGGGGTCGCCAGCACGTTCGGAGCGGAGAGCAGCGGATGGTCGGTTGCAAGCGGCGGCTCGGTTTCAAACACGTCGATTGCCGCGCCGGCAAGCTTTCCGTTTGTGAGCGCGTCTGCGACGGCCTGCGTGTCCACCACGCCGCCGCGTGCCGCGTTGACGAGGATCGCGCCCTTTTTCAGGCCCGCCAGCTCCTTTTGGCCGATCAGCCCTTTGGTTTCGGCATTCATTGGGCAGTGCAGCGAGATCACGTCCGCCTGTGCCATCAGGTCGGGCAGGGGAACGTATTTTACATAGTCCGGGACATCCTTTTTGCGCGGAGCATAGGCGATGACACGGCAGCCGAAGGCATGGCAGAGCTTTGCGACCGAAAGGCCAATCGCACCGGTGCCGACGATACCGACCGTTTTACTGCCGAGCTCGGTTCCAAGCTCCGGGCAGGCGGCGAGCCCACCACGGCAGCGGGCTTCATTCTCGCGCACCTTGCGCAGCAGGGAGATCATCATGCCGATGGTGAGCTCCGCGACAGTGGAGGTGGAATATCCGGCCGCGTTGCAGACGGTGACGCCCAGGGATTTGGCTTTCTGCACGTCAACATGGTCGATCCCGGTGAAGGCGATGTCGATCATCTTGAGGTTTTTGCACGACTCGATCACTTCGGCCGTAAGCGGCATATTTGCGATCATCACGATGTCCGCGTTTTGGGCCTGTTTTTTCTGTTCCTCAACGCTGCTGCGTTGGTAGGCGGTGAAGGTGCAGCCGCGGTCGGTGAGCGGCTTTACGAGCTGCGCAAGCTCCTCCTCGGGGATTTTGAGCGATTCCAGCAATACGACTTCCATGATGTAATCCTCCCTGTCATTTTTTCGGGGCCTGCCAAAATCTTTCCTGTTTCCAGTATAGATTATGGAGCCGTTTTGTCAATAGATTCTTCCCACAACAGGCGGAGAACGGACCGTGCGCCGTTTTTGTAGCTCTCCTCTACGGCGAGCGCTTGCAGGAGATCATAGTCGTCGCAGACACGCATCAAAAGTTTTCGTCGCGGTTTATCGAGCGTTTGTTTCAAAAGTTGCAGGTTGCAGCTAAGCCGGGCCAAGATCTGCCGGAGTTCCATTGTAAAGCCTCTTTTCCCCAGGTATAACATTGCGGGTGCGAGAAACCCGCTCAATCTGTTAATTGTATAATTCGACAAAAAAGGTGCTGAAATTTCAGCACCTTTTTTGTATTGGAAAATAAAAGCTCTTGCTTTTTCCACCGGATGCAAGTATAATAAAGTAAAAGTGGTGAAAAGTGGTTAAGAGTGGGGAAGATTTGCCTCGGGTGGGGAGCTTCCCTCAAAAAGGGGTGAGAAAATGCTCACAGGACAATACGCGCACAGCCTCGACGCAAAGGGCCGCGTGAACTTCCCGGCCAAACTGCGCGAAGAACTTGGCGAGCATTTCGTGATCACCCGCGGGCTTGACAACTGCCTTTTCGTCTACTCCATGCAGGAGTGGAAGTTGCTCGCGGACAAGCTCCATGAGCTGCCGATCAGCAAATCCGCTCCGCTCAACCGCTTTTTCTTTGCGGGCGCCGCCGAAGTCGAACCGGACAAACAGGGCAGGGTGCTCCTGCCGGCGCATCTGCGCGAATATGCCGGGCTTGACCGTGATGTGACCATTGCCGGCGTCAGCAACCGCGCTGAAATCTGGGACACCGCCCGCTGGGAGCAGCAGAACCTGCTGCTCACCTCCGATTCCATTGCCTGTGCAATGGACGAATTGGGGTTCTAAGCCATGGAAGAAAAAGATTTTCAGCATGTTTCGGTGCTGCTTAATGAGTGCATTGAAGGGCTCGATATCAAACCGGACGGCGTTTATGTCGACGGAACGGCGGGCGGCGCGGGCCATTCCCGTGAGATTGCAAAGCGTCTCACGACCGGCCGCCTGATCGCCATTGACAAGGACCCGGACGCGGTCGCTGTGGCGGCGGAACGTCTGCGGCCATATCCATGCGCGCAGGTGGTGCAAAGCGATTTTTCTGAGATGTGCGAGGTGCTTTCCCGCCTTGGAATTGAGGCGGTGGATGGCATCCTGCTCGATCTGGGGGTTTCCTCCTTCCAGCTCGACACACCGGACCGCGGCTTTTCCTATATGCACGACGCGCCGCTCGACATGCGTATGAGCAAGGCCGGCCTTTCGGCTTATGATGTGGTCAACGGCTACGATTTCCGGGAGCTCTGCCGGGTATTCCGCGAATACGGCGAGGAAAAGTTCGCTCCCTTAATTTCAAAAAACATCCTTAAAATACGGGAATTTCATCCTATTTCCTCAACCGGGGAGCTTGTGGAAATTATCCGCAGAGCGATCCCGGCAAAAGCGCAGCGCGAAAGCGGGGGGCATCCCGCCAAGCGCGTATTCCAGGCGATCCGCATAGAGGTGAACGGGGAACTCTCCAGCCTGTCGGTTTTCCTCGACAATGCGTTCGCCACCTTACGCCCAGGCGGGCGCATGGTGATCATCACCTTCCATTCACTGGAAGACAGGATGGTCAAGCAGCGTTTTGCAGCGTACTGCAAGGGCTGCACCTGCCCGCCCGATTTTCCTGTCTGCGTCTGCGGAAAAAAGCCGCAGGGCGCGTTGGTAAACCGCAAACCCATTGAAGCGGGCGAAGCGGAAATAGCGGCCAACAGCCGCAGCAAAAGCGCAAAACTGCGCATCATCGAAAAACTTTAAAGGAGGAAGATGGCTTTGCAAACGCGTTATATCATTGGCACAAGTTCCGCTGCCTACGATCTCAAACGCTTTGAAACCAAACCCCGCGTACGCGTCAGAAAGCCTGCCCTCGTGGTGAAACGCCCCAGCGAACAGGCCCGCGCCAAAGCAAAGGTCATGTACGCGGTGAAGGTGGTCGCGGCACTTTCTTTGGTCGCTCTGGTCGTGGTCACAATGCTTTACAGCCGCGCGGTCCTCACCGAGCTGGATCTGCAGATCAGCCAGGCGAATGCGAATCTCACCGAAATGAAGAGCGAACAGACCAGGCTGGCGGCGGAACTGGAATCGAAGGTTTCGCTGCGCAATGTTGAGGAATATGCTTCTCAGAAGCTGGGGATGTCCACGATGGACAAGCAGCAGATCACCTATGTGGACCTGAGCGAAGGGGACAAGATCGAATTGACCCAGCAGTCGCCGAAAAAGACCCTCCTCGACCAGATCCGTCTGGCAATTGCGAAAGTGAAGGAATACATCCCGCAAGAGTAAAATATACATTTGAATATACGTATGGCGTGAAAGCAAGAAGCATAAAAGGGATGTGTAAAGCCCGCTATACTTCTTGCTTTCCTCACTTTCGGGATTTCAGGCGACAACATTCTACAGAAAGAACTGGTATCATATTATGGCAAAAACGCCCGGCTACCGCATGAAAAGCCGCATGATCATCGTCCTGGTGGGCATGATTGTATTTGGCTTTTGCGTGGTTTTGCACCAGCTTTTTAAATTGCAGATCATCGAAGGCGACGCGCTCCAGAACGCGGCGCTCCAGCAGCAGCTGCGGTCACAGGAGATCGGCGCGAAGCGCGGCGCGATCTACGACGCAAACGGCAAGACCCTTGCGGAGAGCGCGAATGTCTGGACGGTGTGCGTTTCGCCGGCGTCGATTACAAGCGAAACGCAGGCGGATGCGATTGTCGATGGCATGACCAAGATTCTGGGCCTCGATGAGGAATATGTCCGCAAAAAGATTTCTAATAAAAAAAGCTATTACGAACGCATCAAGACCAAGGTGGAAAAGCCCGAGGCGGACGCGATCACCAAGTATGTGCAGGAGAACGGCATCGGCGGCGTTTCGCTTGAGGTGGATACCCGACGTTATTACCCCTATGGGAATTTTGCCGCTACCGTGCTCGGATTCACCAATAAGGAGAATAAAGGCGGTGCCGGGCTGGAATCTTATTACGAGAAAACCCTGGCCGGTACGCCTGGCCGCACCGTTTCACTCCGGAACGCGGGCGGCGTTTCGATGTCGCTGCAGTATGAGCAGGTCTATGACCCGCAGGACGGAAATTCGCTCGTGCTGACCATCGACGAGACGATCCAGCATTATCTCGAAAAGAACCTGGAGATCGCGGTGCAGGAGCATAAGGTGGAGGAGCGCGCGGTCGGAATTGTGATGGATGTCAAAACCGGCGCCATCCTGGGGATGGCGACCAAACCGGATTTTGATCCGAACGACGCCTATGCCATCTTCGACCAGGCGGCGCTGGAGGAGCTTGAAGAGCTCAATACGGTTGAAACCAAGGAGCAATACAAGAAGGCGGTTGGGGACGCGCAGTTCGCCCAGTGGCGCAACAAAGCCATCTCAGACCCGTATGAGCCGGGGTCGGTCTTTAAGATCATCACCGCGGCGGGCGCGCTCGAATCCGGGACTTCAAATGCGAATAGCACCTTCTACTGCCCGGGATATAAAGAAGTTGCGGGCCGCCGGATCGACTGCTGGATTTCCAGCCGCGGCGAAGGACACGGCCAGCAAAATTTTGTGGAAGCGGTCAAAAATTCCTGTAACCCCGCTTTCATTGAGATTGGACAAAAGATGGGCGTGACCCGGTTCTCGGACTATTTTGCGAATTTCGGACTCACCGAAGGCACTGGCATTGACCTGCCCGGCGAGGCGAACAGCATTTACTATCCGGCTAACAAGATGGGCATCGCGGAGCTTTCATCCGCGTCGTTTGGGCAGACCTTCAAGGTCACCCCAATTCAGCTGATTACGGCGGCTTCGGCTGCCATCAACGGCGGCAAACTCATGCAGCCGTATGTGGTCAAACAGGTGATCGACAGCCAGGGCAACGTCGTCTCCACCACCGAGCCGACCGTCAAGCGGCAGGTCATCTCGGAGGACATTTCGAAGGAACTCTGCCTGATGCTGGAACAGGTTGTTACCGAAGGCTCCGGTAAACAGGCCCGTATCCCCGGTTACCGGGTGGGCGGAAAAACCGGCACCTCCGAAAAGATCGACTTGGAAAACCAGACTGGAAAAAAGAAAAATATCCTTTCATTTTTGGGCTTCGCGCCGGTGGACGACCCGCAGATTGCCTGCCTTGTGCTGCTTGACGAACCCGATCTTATCAATGCGTACGGTTCGACCGTTGCGGCGCCGGTTGTCGGTTCCATTCTGGCGGATGTGCTGCCATATGTCGGCATCGAGCCGCAGTACACCCAGGAGGAACTGGAGAACGTTGCTACCCAGACCCCGAATGTAACCAATCTCGACATCCACGACGCGGAATCGGTCCTGCGTATCGCGGGCCTCAAATTCCAGACCATCGGCAGCGGAACGACCGTTGTGCGGCAGGTGCCCGGCATTATGGAAGCGATCCCGAAGGATGGCAAAGTCATGCTCTATACCGAGGAGGAATCCGAAGAGGGCGATGTGACGGTGCCGGATGTCGTGGGCCTGAGCGGGGCGGCGGCCAACAAGGCGATCGTCGACGCGGGGCTCAACTTCGCGGCCAGCGGGACCGGAATCGAAGGCTCGGTGAGTGTGGCGGCGTCCCAGACCCCGGCGGCGGGAGAACTGGTCGCCAAGGGTACGGTCGTCACCGTCGAGTTTATTGACAAATCCCTGGGTGGATGAAGAGAAGCCCGGCGCGTAAATAAATACGGGAGGCGATATGAATGCGTTTATCCGTGCTGCTGCAGGGGCTTGACTATGTGGGCCAGCTCCAGGACTATGAAATCAGCGGCGTGACAGCCGATTCCAGACAGATTGAAAAAGGGAATCTTTTTATCTGCATCAAAGGCGGCAAATTCGACGGCCACGACCATGCGGTCGAAGCGCTTGCCGCCGGTGCGGCAGCGGTTGTCGTACAGCGGGACCTGGGCCTCGAAAACCAGGTGATTGTCCCGGACAGCCGCTATGCCTATGGGGCAATCTGCGGGAACTGGTATGGGAATCCCGCGCAAAAACTCACGCTGATCGGTGTGACCGGGACCAACGGCAAGACGACAGTTACCAACATGTTAAAGCACATCCTTGAATCCGCGGGCAAAAAGGTGGGGCTCATCGGCACCATTCAAAATGAGATCGCGGACATCACTCTGCCCGCCAAACACACCACTCCCGATCCGCTCGCACTGCACAGCATGCTCGACCGGATGGTCCGGGCAGGCTGCGACTGTGTTGTAATGGAGTGCTCTTCCCATGCGCTCGACCAGAAACGGCTGGCGGGACTGCACTATAAAGTAGCGATTTTCACCAACCTCACGCAGGACCACCTCGACTACCATCATGACATGGAGAACTACTACCACGCGAAGAAGAAGCTCTTCTCGATGTGTGATACGGCTGTCGTAAATCTGGACGACGCCTATGGCGCGCGGCTGTTTGAAGAGATCGGCTGTGACAAGATTTCTTTCTCAGCCGGCAACGACGCCGCGGATTACACCGCAAAGAACATCGAATCCTTCCCGGACTGCAGCAAATTCATGCTGGTGGGCGGGGAAAAACTCGCGCGGGTCAAACTGCCGATCCCCGGGGATTTTTCGGTTTCCAACGCGCTGGCCGCCGGGGTCGCGTGTCTGCCGCTGGGGCTCAGCCTCGATGAGGTGGCAAACGGCCTTTGCACCTGCCGCGGTGTGGTTGGGCGGATTGAAGTGCTTCCTGTCGGGCTGCCGTTCACGATCATCCGTGACTATGCGCACAGCCCGGATGGTCTTGAGAAGATTATTACCACTATGAAGAAGTTTGCAAAGGGCCGGGTGGTGACCCTGTTTGGCTGCGCGGGCAACCGCGACCGCACCAAGCGGAAGATCATGGCGGATATTGTTGCGTCGCTCTCGGATTTCGTGATCCTCACGTCGGATAACCCACGCGATGAGGATGAGATGCAGATCATCGGGGACGCGATGCCTGGGCTCGACGCCCATCCGGATACGCCCCATGAGATCATACCCGACCGTTACAAAGCGATCGAATGGGCGCTCGACAACTGCCGCCCGGACGACATCCTGATCCTGGCGGGAAAGGGCCATGAGGACTACCAGGTGCTGCACGGCGAGACGATCTGCTTCGATGAAAAGAAGATCGTCGCGGAGATCCTGGAACGAAAACGAAAGGGGTAATCCCTATTGGAAGCTATGACCATGCGGCAGATTGCCGCAGCAATCGGTGCCCTAGGCGAATGGGACGGGGTGATTACCGATCTCTCGACCGATTCGCGCGACCTGCCGGAGGGTTGCCTTTTTGTAGCGCTCACGGGTGAACGTTTTAACGGCCACGATTATATCACGCAGGCGCTCGCGGGCGGCGCGGCCTATGCTGTCGCGCACGAGCGCCGGGATTATGGCAGTGACCGCGTGCTCTATGTGGAGGATACCGAGAAGGCCCTCATGGCCATTGGCCGCGCCTACCGCGCGATGTTTTCCGTGCGGTGTGTCGGGATCACCGGCAGTGTGGGAAAAACGACGACCAAGGACATGGTCGCGGCGGTGATCGCGGCGGGCTACAAGACCCTTAAGACGGCAGGCAACTTCAACAATGAGATTGGCCTGCCGAAAACCCTGCTTGGGCTCGACCGCAGCTATGAGGCGGCAGTCATCGAGATGGGCATGCAGGGAATGGGAGAAATTGAGGCGCTCGCGGCGGTGGCCCAGCCGACCGTCGGGATCATCACCAACATCGGCGTGAGCCACATCGAACAGCTCGGCAGCCGGGAGAATATCTGCAAAGCAAAGCTCGAACTTGCGGGGGCGCTGCCGGACGGCGCGCCGCTCATCCTCTGCGGGGACGACGATCTGCTCTCCCAGGTAAAAATCCCCCGGCTTGATCTGCGGTTTTACGGCATTGAGAATCCCGCCTGCGATTACACCGCCCGCGATATCCGCGCGGATTCGACCGAAACCGCGTTCATTCTGTGTTATAACGGTAAGGAACTGCCTGTACGCATCCCGTGCGTCGGGCGGCACAACGTCTTAAACGCGCTGGCGGCGTTCGCCGCCGGGCACGCGCTCGATATCCCTCCGGAAGACTGCGCGGCGGCTCTGCAAAATTATGCGCCATCCGGTATGCGCCAAAAGATCGTGGCGTGGAAGGGCTGCACAGTGGTGGAGGACTGCTACAACGCCTCGCCCGACTCGATGCGCGCCGCTTTGCAAACGCTTGGAGCCTATCCCTGTGAAGGCAGGCGGATCGCCGTGCTGGGAGACATGCTGGAACTTGGAGAGATCTCCGAGGCGGCGCATATCGGGATCGGCCGCTGTGCGGAAGAAAATGGAATCGATCTCCTGCTTGCGTACGGACCGCTGGCGCGGTATTATGTGGAAGGCGCCAAAGCGGCCGGCGGGAAGATCGACGCCCGCCATTTTGAAACAAAAGGCGCGTTGCTTGACGCGCTCATGCAAAAGCTCGGGGCCGGGGCGGTCATCTGGTTCAAAGCAAGCCATGGAATGCATTTTGAAGAGCTTCTGCAAGGACTGTACAGTGAGGAGAACGACAAAATATGCAAAACACAACCGTGTTGATACTTACCACCCTGGTCGCGTTTTTTGTTTCGGCCGCGCTGGGGATTGTGTTGATTCCGTTTCTGCGCCGGCTTAAATATGGCCAGACGATCCTGGACATCGGTCCCGCGTGGCATAAAAAGAAACAGGGAACCCCGACTATGGGCGGCATAATGTTCGTAATCGGTGTTACAATAGCTGTTGTGGTCGGCTACGCCACCCTGCTGCTCTCCGACCAGGCAATGCGGATCGATTCGATGGGGACGATCAAGCTGTTCGCCGGAATGGTGATGGCGCTTGCGTTTGGGGCGGTGGGCTTTCTGGACGACTATATCAAGGTCGTGAAGAAGCGAAACCTCGGACTGACCGCCCGCCAGAAATACCTGATGCAGCTGATCATCGGGGTATTTTACCTGTCGATGCTCTACCTTGCGGGCGAACGGTCAACGGTGGTGGTGATCCCGTTTATCGGGCAGCTTGACCTGGGGCTTCTTTATTACCCGCTTGCAATGATTGTGATCACTGGTTTTGTAAACGCGGTCAATCTGACTGACGGCATCGACGGGCTGGCTTCCTCGGTCACCTTTGTCTATGCGCTTGTCATGCTGGTGATTTCCGGCGTGCTCAGCTACGCGCAGGCGGGGCTCATGTCCGCGGCGCTCGCGGGCGGAACGCTCGGCTTTCTGGTGTGGAACTTCTATCCGGCAAAGGTGTTCATGGGGGACACCGGCTCGCTTTTTCTGGGCGGACTGGTGGTGGCGCTTGCGTTCGACGTGGGACTGCCACTGCTGCTCATCCTCACCGGCGTGGTCTACTGGTGCGAAGCCTTTTCGGTCATGCTGCAGGTGACCTACTTCAAGCTGACCCACGGCAAACGCATCTTCAAAATGAGCCCGATCCATCATCACTTCGAGATGTCGGGCTGGAGTGAGATCAAGATTGTCAGCGCTTTTTCCCTGGTGGCGCTGGCGGGCGGCATTCTGGCAATTTTTTCGGTAATGCTGCTTTAAAAACCGGGCTTTAAACTATGAAAGGGGGCGTACGATGGAACGTGCACAGCCGTTTGGCCGGGCAGGCAAGAAGGCGCGGGTAAAAACCGAAAAGGCCGGGATGGACCTTACCTTTTTGATTCTGGTCCTGCTGCTGCTTTCGATCGGGCTGATCATGCTGTTTTCAGCGAGCTACGCCTATGCATATTACCACGACGGGAACAGCTTCTATTACATTTCCCGCCAGCTCTTTTTCGCAATTGTGGGCGTGATCATGATGCTGATCATCTCAAGGATCGATTACCATATTCTGCACCGGCTGGCGCTCCCGATCTTCGCGGGCACCATCTTCCTGCTCATCTTCGCGCTTGTTTTTCCATACCGGTCAGACGCAAAACGCTGGATCAACCTTGGATTTACCACTTTCCAGCCGTCCGAGCTTGCAAAATTTGCGCTTGTGGTACTGTTTGCCCACCTGATTTCAATCAACTACGAAAAAATGAAGGACCCGAAATACGGCGTCTGGCCTTTTTTGGGAATCATGGGCGTGATCGCGTTGCTCATGCTGCTTGAGCCGCATCTGTCCGGCACCATCCTGATCGTTTCGATCGGCATCGTTATGATGTTTGTCGGCGGCACCGATATCAAATGGTTCATGCTGGGCGGAGGCCTGCTCATCGGCGGCATCATCGTCATGGTCCTCATACCAGGCGTGGTCGAATACGCGGAATCACGATTTATCTACTGGATCAACCCATGGGACGCGCCGCAGGGCGCGGGTTACCAGACCATCCAGTCCCTTTACGCGATCGGTTCGGGCGGGCTTATGGGGGTCGGCATCGGCAATTCCCGCCAAAAGCACCTCTATCTGCCGGAACCGCAGAACGATTTCGTTTTCTCGGTTGTCTGTGAGGAACTTGGTTTCATCGGCGCGGCGATCATCATCCTGATCTTTGTGCTGCTTGTCTGGCGCGGCTATGTCATTGCGATGCGCTGCCGCGACCGGTTCGGCTCGATGCTCTCGGTTGGACTCACCACCCAGGTCGGCGTGCAGACAATCCTCAATATTGCGGTTGTCAGCAATACCGTCCCCAACACCGGCATCAGTTTGCCGTTCTTTTCCTATGGAGGTACGGCGCTGGTTATGTTACTATGTCAGATGGGGGTTATCCTTTCGGTCTCGCGGCAGTCGAGCATCGAGAAAGAGTAGAACACGCAAAAAGCCTGCGGATTCCTCCACAGGCTTTGGCGCATCCCGATACTGGACGGCAAAACATCAGCAATGGAGGGCTTTGACAGCATGAAAATCCTTTTTGCCTGCGGCGGCACGGCGGGACATATCAATCCCGCGATCGCTGTTGCGAACTTTATAAAAGCCCGCCAGCCAAACGCGGAGATTCTCTTTGCGGGAAACCCAAAGGGGATGGAAGCGCGCCTGGTGCCGAACGCCGGCTTTGATTTCTTCCCGATTGAGATCATGGGTTTTCAGCGTCAGCTCAACTGGTTCAACATCAAATATAATGTGAAAGCGGTGGGCTGCCTTGCGCTTTCCTGGGGCCGCTCCAAACGGCTGATCCAGCAGTTTGGCCCGGATATCATTGTGGGGACCGGCGGTTATGTCAGCGGCCCGATTCTGCGCGAGGGCGCGAGGCTCGGGATTAAAACGGTCACGCATGAATCAAACGCGTTCCCCGGCGTGACGACAAAAATCCTTGCCCGCACCGCGGACAAGGTGCTCATCTCGGTGGAGGAGGCCAAACGTTTCCTGCCAGCGGGCCGTGAATATATCGTCACTGGAAATCCGGTGCGCGAACAGATCATCTTTGCAAACCGTGAAAAGGCGCGGCAAAAGCTTGGCCTGCGGGAAGGGCAGATCTGCCTCGTGTCCTTTGGAGGAAGCCTTGGCGCGCGGCGTGTGAACGAAGCGGTCGCCGGGCTGATGGCCTGGGAACAGCACCGCGGCGGCATCTACCATATCCATGCGACCGGCTCTTATGAAAAAGACCGCTTCCCGCAGCTGCTCGAGGCCGCGGGCGTCGATGCGAAAGCCCCCGGGCTGGATGTGCGCGAATATATTAACGACATGCCTGACTGCCTGGCGGCGGCGGACCTGGTCATCTCCCGGTCAGGAGCGATGACCCTGACCGAGCTTGAAGCGAGCGGCACCGCGTCGGTGCTCATCCCGTCTCCCAATGTGGCGGAAAACCATCAGTATCACAACGCGATGGTGCTTTCAGAGCACGACGCGGCTGTGGTGATCGAGGAGAAAGACCTCACCCCAAAACTTCTGCGCGATACAGTGGAATCCCTCTGCGCTGACCCGGCCACTCTCCGGCGGCTGGGGAAAAACGCGCAGTCCATGGCAATTATCGACGCGAACGAACGCATTTATCAGGAGATTACGGGGCTGCTTTCCAAGCCCTGAAAGCCGTTTTTTCAAAAAATGAGACCGTCCCGCCGCGCCGCGGCGGGACATACAGGCGCAAAGCACCCCTTGGCACCCAATTGCATAATATGATTTTGCAAGGGGGTCTCGTACCCTCGTTCTATGCGAAAGGGTGCGTGAAATGGAAAAACTGTTGATCGAAGGCGAAAAACGCCTGGAAGGAACCCTGCGGGTGCACGGGGCGAAAAACTCCGCATTACCGATTCTGGCGGCGACGCTGCTGCCGGGCGACTGTGTCATACATAACTGCCCCCGGCTTACCGACGTCACCGCCGCATGCAATATCCTCGGCGATCTCGGCTGCGACACCCATCGTGAAGGCGACAGTGTCATTGTAGGGCCCTGCCGGGACTGTTCCTGCTGCATCCCCGACGAACTGATGCGCATGATGCGCTCGTCCATTGTTTTTCTCGGCGCGATTATCGCGAAGTGCGGCAAGGCGCGGATTTCCCTGCCGGGCGGATGCGAACTTGGGCCGCGTCCCATCGATCTGCATCTGGCGGCGCTTGAACGGCTCGGAGTCACCATCCGGGAGGATCACGGATACCTCGACTGCCGCGTCGAAAACAAGTTGCGCGGCGCGAAGATTTCGCTGCCGTTCCCCAGCGTCGGCGCAACCGAAAACATCATGATTGCCGCCAGTCTGGCCGAAGGCGAAACGATCGTCAAAAACGCGGCGCGCGAACCGGAAATTTCCGACCTCGCGTCCTTCCTCAATGCCTGCGGCGCCCGGATCCACATCGCCCGCGGCGGCGATGTGCATATTATGGGAGTGCAGAAGCTGCATCCCGCCCATCACCGGGTGATCTCTGACCGGATCGCGGCGGCGACTTACCTTTCCTGCGCGGCGGTCACCGGTGGTGATGTGACTCTGACCGATGTCTGTTCCGAGCACCTTTCAGCGATTCTGCCCTGTTTTGAGGAGATGGGCTGCGACCTCACGGTGCGGCCGGATACGATCCGCATCTGTGCAAAACATCCGCTGCGTGCGCTTGGTTCGGTGCGCACAATGCCGTATCCCGGCTTCCCAACCGACGCGCAGCCTCCGCTGGTCGCGCTGGCAGGCGTGGCGGAAGGCACCAGCGTCTTTATTGAAAATATCTTCGAAAACCGCTACAAATATGTCCCGGAACTGCAGCGCATGGGCGCTGAGATCAAGGTGGAGGGGCGTATCGCGGTGGTGCGGGGCGTGCGGGAACTGCACAGCGCTACCGTCTACTGCACCGACCTGCGCGGCGGCGCGGCGCTCGCGGTGGCCGCTCTGGCGGCGCAGGGTGAAAGCACGCTCTACCAGATTGAACATATTGACCGCGGCTACGAACAGTTTGAACAGAACCTTTCCAATATCGGCGCTTCGATCCGCCGGGAAAGCTGACGGAAAATGAAAACGGAAGTCTAAAAATCCGGAGGAAGTCCCCATGAAGCAAAAGATCCTCTCATTTGGCTCGCCGCGCCGCGCCGCGCCCGACCGGGCGAAGGCGGCGGCCGCGAACAGCCAGCGGCGCAAACGCCGCCGGACCGGGCGGCAGACGCTCAATTACATATTGATCCTGCTCGCGGCGGCCGTGGTCATGGTGGTCCTTTCGCTGACGGTTTTCTTTAAAATCGAAAAGCTGGAGGTCACCGGGACCACGAAATATGCCGTGCAGGAAATCATCGACACCTCCGGCGTCAAAATCGGGGACAACCTGTTTTGTGTGAGTGAGAAGGGCGTGACCAGGCGCCTGGCTGAAAAGTATCCATATGTGGAAGCGGTGAATCTCAAACGGACATTTCCACCGAAGCTGACGATTGAAATCACCCAGGCAAAGGTGCTCGGCGCGGTGGCGTCGGACGACGGATATGTGGTGATCGGGCAGAACGGAAAAATCCTGGAAACGGGTGCGCAGACCCTGCCGGAGGGCACGACCGCGATCACCGGCATGTACCTTTCCGATCATACGGTGGGACGTATCCTGGGCGAGATATCCCAGAAAGGGGAGATCGTCGCGCCGGAGGAACAGTTCGCTTCATCGGAGGAAACGTCCTCCCAGAAGGCGGCGAGTTCCTCGGAAGATGCAAAGGTGGACCCGAAGAAGCTCGATAAGCAGCGCCGCGAACGGGCGGCCACGGTGGAAAAGGACGGGTACGCCATGCTGAAAAGTCTGGTCGATGCGGTTGAAGAAACCGGGTTTGAACGGATCACGCTGGTGGATTTCACCGATCGGCTCAACATGCTGCTTGTTTATGACAACCGTGTGATGATTGAGCTTGGCAGCCAGGCCAACCTTCCCTATAAGCTGAAATTCGCACAAAAAGTGATCGAGGACGAGCTGGAGCCCACTTTCCAGGGAATCCTGGACGTTTCGATCGACAAAGAGGTCTGGGTTGACCCGTGCAGCATCGAACAGGAACTGCAAAAGCGCAGGCTGAACGCGATGAAGGCCGCGCAGGAGGACAGCGGGGAATACAGGCCGCCCGCAAAGGACAGCCCGGAGCTGGAAGTCATACCGGGTTCAGCATCCAGCAGCAAACCTGCTTCATCGGAGGCACAAGCGTCCTCTGCGAGCGAGCCGTCCTCGTCCTTCGACCCTTTGGAAGTGATTCCGAACGACGATATGGAGCAGCCGGAATCCTCCTCTCAGGCGACCTCGGCCGAGCCGCAGAAAGCGGATGAACAGGCATGAGAAGAGGAGAGGGAAATATTCACATTTTGCGTTGGAATCAGGAATTTCTATTGATTTACCCATAGCGATCTGATAGAATAATACTTAATAGTATAATTATGATGATGTCCGGATGGGCTTTGATGCATACTTTTAAAGTTTATGGATGATACAGGGGGAACAGCGATGTTAATGAACTTCGACATGGCAAACGATGAGAGCGAGAATGTCGTCTCAATTAAGGTAATCGGCGTCGGCGGCGGCGGCGGGAACGCAATCAATCGCATGGTCCAGTCGGGTATGAAGAGCGTGGAATTCATCTCGATCAATACCGATAATCAGGCGCTGCTCACTTCGCAGGCCACCTATAAGCTTCACATTGGGGACAAGCTCACCCGCGGAAAAGGCGCGGGCGGCAATCCGGAAAAGGGCCAACGCGCCGCCGAGGAAAGCCGGGATGAGATTGCTTCGGCGCTCAAGGGCACCGATATGGTGTTCATCACCGCCGGTATGGGCGGCGGAACCGGAACTGGCGGGGCCCCGGTCGTGGCGGAAGTGGCGCATGAGATGGGAATTCTCACCGTCGGCATCGTCACAAAGCCGTTCAACTTTGAAGGCAAGCGCCGCATGGATCAGGCCGAGATGGGCGTCACCGCGCTGCGCGAACATGTGGATGCGCTGCTCGTGATTCCCAATGAGCGCCTCAAGCTGATCTCCGAGGAAAAAATCACCCTGCAGAATGCTTTCTCCGCCGCGGACGATGTGCTCAAACAGGGCGTGCAGAGTATCTCCGATCTGGTAAATATCCCCGGCGTGGTCAACCTGGACTTCGCGGACGTCACCGCGATCATGAAGGACGCCGGCTACGCGCATATGGGCGTGGGCGCCGCATCCGGCAAGGATAAGGCGAAGGCGGCCGCTGAAAAGGCGATCTCCTCGCCGCTGCTCGAAACTTCGATCAACGGTGCGAAAGGCGTCATCGTCAACATCACCGCTTCGCCGGACATCGATCTCGACGACATCGACGTCGCTTCCTCGATGATTCACGATGCGGCGCATCCGGACGTCAACCTCATCTGGGGCGCGACCTTCGACGACACGCTCCAGGATGAGATGAAGGTCACGGTCATTGCCACCGGGTTTGACAATGACAAGAACTTCAGCCTCCCCAATTACAGCTTCAAGCCGGGCGCTTCGGCTGACAGCACGGTGAAGACCGGCGGAGAAAACGGGACAGGCACCGGGAACGACGAGGAAGATGATAATTTCTTTGACATTCTGTCAATCTTCAACAACAAGAAATAACTGTGAGGGAGTATTGCCAGAATGGCAGTGCTCCCTTTCTTTTTGTAAAAAACCTGTAAAATAAAGGAGAAATTTCGGATGGACAACAACGAGATGCCGATCCTCTACCAGAATCGGGAACTGAGCTGGCTCAAATTCAACCAGCGGGTGCTGGAGCAGTCCTGTGACATGACCATCCCGCTGCTTGAAAGGCTGAAATTCATCTCGATTTTTTCGAACAATCTCGACGAATTCTTTATGATCCGCGTGGGTACCCTGACCGACGCGTCGATGCTTGAACCACAGGCGGTCGACAACAAGTCCAAAATGACCCCGGCCGAGCAGCTCGAAGCAATTTTTCCGCAGGTGCGCGAGCTGATTGATAAAAAGGATGGGGCCTATGCCCGCCTGATGCAGGATCTTAAACAGGTCGGGATTGTGCATCTGGATATGGATATGCTCACCGAGGAGGAGGAAGCCTTCCTGGAAGGGTATTTCCGCACCGAGATCCTGCCGATCCTTTCGCCGCAGATCATCGATAAGCACCACCCGTTCCCCTTCCTTAAGAATAAGGAAACCTATATCTGCACCCAGCTGCAGACCAAAGGGGAGTTTGTAAAAATTGCGATCATCCCGGTTTCGACGGGATTTGACAGGATCGTTTATCTGCCGTTTGAAAAGAACCGCTTTGTCCTGATTGAGGAATTGGTGCTCAAATACTGCGAGCATATCTTCCAGAACTATGTCGTGGTGGCCAAGACCATTTTCCGTATCACCCGCAATGCCGATATCAACGTCGAGGAGGCGATGTATGACCACGACGCGGATTACCGCAGCGTTATGGAGGAATTGGTGAAGAACCGCCGCAAGCTGATGCCGGTGCGGATCGAATTTTTCGGTCAGGTGACCGGGGCGATCGCCGAGCAGCTCTGCCGCAAGCTGGAACTCACGCAGGAGCGGGTTTTCCGAGGGAACACGCCGCTCGATATGTCGTTTGGCTTTAAGCTTTGTTCGCATTTTGAGCGGCAGGGAATGAAGGAGCTGTTTTATCCGCCGCTTACCCCGCAGCAGTCCTCCATGATCCGGCCCGACCGGCCGATCATCCCGCAGATTGAGGATCACGATATCCTGCTCTCCTATCCCTATGAAAGCATGAAGCCGTTCATCGCGCTTCTGGTCGAGGCGTCGGAAGATCCGGCGGTGCTGAGCATCAAGATGACCCTCTACCGGGTCGCGCAGGAAAGCCAGATCGTCGCGGCGCTCATCAAGGCGGCGGAAAACGGCAAGGAGGTGCATGTGGTCGTCGAATTGCGCGCGCGCTTCGACGAGGAGAACAACATCATCTGGTCGAAGCGGCTGGAGGAAGCGGGCGTCAACGTTGTGTACGGCCTGGGCGAATACAAGGTGCATTCCAAGCTCCTGGTCATCACCCGCAAGGTGGGCGGCAAGGTGAGCTTCATCACCCAGGTGGGCACCGGAAACTACAACGAATCGACCGCGAAACTCTATACCGACCTGTGCCTGATGACCGCGAATCGGGAATTCGGCGAGGACGGGCTCAAGATTTTCAGCGGCATCCTCACGAATAATCCCGCGGGCGACACCCGGCATCTGATTGCCGCGCCGGTCACGATGAAGCCAGCGGTGCTGACCTACATCGACGAGGAGATCCGCTGCGCGTTGGAGGGCAAGCCCGCTGAAATTCTGATAAAGATCAATTCACTCACCGACAAGGATATCATCGACCGGTTGATCGAGGCCTCAAAAGCCGGGGTCAAAATCCGCATGGTCATTCGCGGCATCTGCTGCCTGCGGGTCGGGGTGCCGGGCTATACCGACAACATCGAGGTCATCAGCATCGTCGGGCGTTTTCTTGAGCATAGCCGGGTTTATGTGTTCGGCACGCCGGAGCGCAGCCGGATGTATCTTTCGTCGGCCGATTTCATGACCCGCAATACCGAACGGCGGGTTGAGGTTGCCGCGCCGATCTACGACCAGCAGATCAAAAAAAGGATCCTGTCGATGCTCGAGATGGAGTTTAATGACAATGTGAAGGCGAAACGCCTGCTTCCCAATGGAGCATACAGCCTTGTGAAGAACGACCGGCCGCCGACCGACAGTCAGATTGACCTCTATAAGCTGGCGTATGTGCGTGCGGAGAAGGCCGCGCAGCAGGAGGAGCATCCGGTGCACGGCGCGGGCCGCCCGCAGAAGGAGCCGCCGCGCGGCGGACTGCAAAAATTCCTGGATAAGTTCAGAGCCTTTTTCAAATAATACCGGGTGCCGCCGCAAATTTGCGGCGGCACCGTTCTCATTATTTGCACTTTTTGGGCCGGCATGGTATAATAATTGGGTATGATTTCGCGCATAGCGGCAAAAATGGAGGCAAAGCGATGCCAAAAAAAACGGCAAAAGATTATGGCAATGAAAGTATTTCGTCCTTAAAGGGCGCGGATCGCGTCCGCCGCCGCCCGGGGGTGATCTTTGGGTCGGACGGGCTGGAGGGATGCCAGCACGCGATGTTTGAGATCCTCTCGAACTCGATCGACGAAGCGCGCGAAGGCCACGGCGACAGGATCGTCGTCACCCGTTACCGGGACCAGTCGATCGAAATTGAAGATTTCGGCCGGGGCATCCCGGTTGACTATAACCCGCGCGAGGAAAAATATAACTGGGAGCTTGTCTTCTGCGAACTCTACGCGGGCGGAAAATATCAAACCAACGAGGGCGAAAGCTACGAATATTCGCTTGGGCTTAACGGCCTGGGCCTTTGCGCGACCCAATATGCGTCCGAATACATGGATGTGGAGATCTACCGCGACGGCTGCAAATACACCCTGCATTTTGAACATGGCGAGAACGTCGGGGGGCTCCATAAGGAGGAGACCCGCCGCCGTCAGACAGGCAGTAAGATCCGCTGGAAGCCGGATCTGCAGGTGTTTACCGACATTGCGATCCCGCTCGATTACTATACGGATGTCATCCGCCGGCAGGCGGTCGTCAACGACGGGGTTCGCTTCATTCTGCGCAACCAGACCGAAAGCGGTTTCGAGGAGCGGGAGTTTCTCTATGAAAACGGCATTGTCGACTATGTGCACGAGCTGGCCGGGGAGGAAACCCTCACGCCGGTGCAGTTCTGGAAGGCCGAACGCAAAGGCCGCGACCGCGAGGACAAGCCCGAATACAAGGTGAAGCTCTCGGTGGCGTTCTGCTTCTCGAACAAGGTGAAGACCACCGAATATTACCACAATTCAAGTTGGCTCGAACACGGCGGCAGCCCGGAAAAAGCGGTCAAGCTGGCATTTACCTACATGATCGACAATTACATCAAGAACGCCGGGAAATATACGAAGGGCGAGAGCAAGATCACCTTTGTGGACGTGGAGGACTGCCTGGTGCTGGTGTCGTCAAACTTTTCGACCCAAACCTCCTATGAGAACCAGACCAAGAAGGCGATCACCAATAAATTCGTCTACGAGGCGATGAATGAATTCCTGCGTCATCAGATGGAGGTCTACTTCATCGAAAACCCGGACGAGGCTTCGCGTATCGCGGAGCAGGTGCTCATCAACAAGCGCAGCCGCGAGAACGCGGAACGCACCCGGTTAAACCTCAAAAAGAAGCTCGCCGGCACAATTGACATGTCCAACCGTGTGCAGAAGTTCGTTGACTGCCGCACCAAGGACGTGAGCCGCCGGGAAATTTACATCGTGGAGGGCGATTCGGCGCTCGGTTCCTGCAAAATGGGGCGCGACAGCGAATTTCAGGCGATCATCCCGGTGCGCGGCAAGATCCTCAACTGCCTCAAGGCCGAGTACGACAAGATCTTCAAAAACGAGATCATCACCGACATCTTCAAAGTGCTCGGCTGCGGCGTGGAGGTGACCGCCAAAGCGAATAAGGAACTCTCCTCCTTCGACCTCAAGGGGCTGCGCTGGAATAAGATTGTCATCTGCACCGATGCCGATGTCGACGGCTTCCAGATCCGCACCCTGATTCTCACGATGCTCTACCGGCTCGCGCCAACCCTCATTGAGGAAGGCTGCGTCTACATCGCGGAGTCGCCGCTTTATGAGATCACGACCAAAGATAAGACCTATTTTGCCTATACTGAACAGGAAAAAGCCGATGCGCTCGCAAAAATCGGCAGTGCGAAGTTTACCATCCAGCGGTCGAAGGGCCTTGGCGAAAACGAGGCGGACATGATGTGGCTGACCACCATGAACCCGGAAACCAGGCGGCTCATCAAGGTGACGCCGTCGCAGGCGGAGCAGACCTCTGTGATGTTTGATCTGCTTTTGGGGGACAACCTGGCGGGACGCAAGGAGTTCATCGCGGAGAACGGCTACCAGTATCTTGAGTTGGCAGATATTTCCTAAACGGGGGAAAAACCGTGCAAAACATTTACAGTTGGAGCTGATCGTTTGGCAGCAAAAAGACCGAAGAAACAGGAAGTCAAGAAGGTGAAAGACCCGTCCGCGGTCATTGAGAACGCGGGCGTTATGGTCGAACAGCCGATTGTTGAAACGCTGGAAAAAAACTATATGCCCTATGCGATGAGCGTCATCGTTTCGCGCGCGATCCCGGAGATCGACGGTTTCAAGCCGTCCCATCGAAAGCTGCTCTACACGATGTACAAGATGGGGCTGCTCACCGGCGCGCGCACCAAGTCCGCGAATGTGGTTGGACAGACGATGCGCCTCAACCCACATGGCGATCAGGCGATTTATGAGACGATGGTGCGTCTCGCCCGCGGCTATGAGGCATTGCTGCATCCGTATGTGGACAGCAAGGGCAACTTCGGCAAGGCATATTCGCGCGACATGGCTTTTGCCGCGAGCCGTTACACCGAGGTCAAGCTCGACGCGCTCTGCACTGAACTTTTTCGGGACATCGATTACGATACGGTCGATTTTGTCCCGAACTATGACAACACCATGAAGGAACCGACCTTGCTGCCGGTGACTTTTCCGTCGATCCTCGTCAATTCAAACGTGGGCATTGCGGTCGGCATGGCTTCGTCGATCTGCCCGTTTAATCTGGCAGAGGTCTGCGAGACCACCATTGCGGTGCTTAAAAATCCTGACCATGATCTCGTTGAGACGCTGCGCGCGCCGGATTTCCCGGGTGGCGGCTACATCGTCCACAATGAACGGGAGCTGCGGCAGATCTATGCGACCGGCCGCGGCGGCGTGAAGGTGCGTTCGCGCTATACCTATGACAAGGGCTCGAACTGCATCGACATCACTGAAATCCCGCCAACCGCAACGGTTGAAGCGATCATGGACAAGATCGTCGACCTGGTGAAAGGCGGAAAGATCCGGGAAATCTCCGACATGCGCGACGAGACCGATCTCTCTGGACTCAAATTGACCCTTGATCTCAAGCGCGGCGTCGATCCGGACGCGCTGATGCGCAAGCTCTACAAGATGACCCCGCTTGAGGACAGCTTTTCCTGCAACTTCAACGTCCTGATCGGCGGGATGCCGCGCGTCTGCGGCGTGAAGGAACTCATCAACGAATGGGCGGCCTTCCGTGAGGGTTGCATCCGCCGCCGGGTTTATTTTGAACTTGGAAAGAAAAAGGAAAAGCTGCACCTGCTCAAGGGCCTGCGCAAAATCCTGCTCGACATCGACAAGGCGATCAAAATCGTGCGCGAGACGGAGGAGGAGAAAGAGGTTGTCCCGAACCTGATGATTGGGTTCGGCATCGACGAAACCCAGGCCGAATTCGTCGCGGAGATCCGCCTGCGGCAGTTAAACCGTGAATATATCCTAAAGCGCACCGATGAGATTGACCAGCTTACGAAAGACATCGCGGAGATGGAGGGCATTCTTGCTGACCGCAAAAAGGTTCGTGCCATCATCATTGAGGAACTGCGGGCGGTCAGCAAGAAATTCGGCCAGCCGCGCCGTTCGCTGCTTTACTACCCGACAGAGGAGGACGCGGTCGAAATTACGGCTGAGGCCGCCGACTATCCGGTGAATCTCTTCTTCACGCGGGAGGGATACTTTAAAAAGATCACGCCGCAGTCGCTGCGCATGAGCGGCGAGCAGAAGCTCAAGGAAGGCGACGAGATCGTCCTGACAATGGAGTCGCAGAATGTCGCGGAACTTCTGTTTTTCACCGACAAGGCCCAGGTTTACAAAGCCAAAGCCAGCGATTTCGACGACACCAAGGCGAGCGTCATGGGCGATTATATCCCCGCGAAACTCGGCATGGACGAAGGTGAAGCCGCAATCTATATGGCGGTCACCACCGATTTTGCCGGATACATGATCTTCTTCTTCCAAAACGGCAAAGCGGCAAAGGTCGAGATGACAAGCTATCAGACAAAGACCAACCGGAAGAAACTCCTTGGGGCCTATAGCAGCGCTTCGCCGCTGGCAGCGGTGTTCCAGCTTCCGCAGGATGGGGAGTTCCTGCTCACCGCGTCAAATGGCCGGATGCTGATCGCGAACACCGGCGCCATTGGCGCGAAAGCTACCCGCGGCACCCAGGGTGTCGCGGTTATGACCCTCAAAAAGAACCATTATGTAGCATCGGTGCGGCCGTTTGACGAAAATCTGGTTTCCAATTCCCACCGGTTCAGGGTGAAATCGCTGCCCGCGGCGGGTGCGCTTCCAAAAGCGGAGGATTTGGGCGAACAGCTGACCCTTTGAGCGCGTGCCGGACCAAGCCGGCCCTGTCCGCGTGTTGGGAAGCACGCCAAAAGCCGGACGGGAGACCCGTCCGGCTCGGGTTTTCATCCCCGTGCAAACGCAGTTTCGGAGTAAAAACCAATGCTAGTATGTGCATATCGGAATAAAAGATACCGGATGGCAAAAAATATTTTGGAATCCCTTGCAAAGCTTGTTTGGTTATGGTAAAATATTACGAGTTGATAGCATTTATAAAATCGGAGGTTTGGAAAGTGAACGTTTTTGAGATTATCGGCGGCATCATCATTCTGGTTACCGCTGTCATTATTGTGATCACCGTCATGTTCCAGGAGGGCAAAGGCGGCGGGCTTAACGCGCTGTCCGGCTCGAACGAGTCTTCCTACCTGGGCAAGAACAAAAACAGAAGCATGCAGGCGACAATGGTCCGCACCACTCGTTATGCGGGCATCATTTTCGTGGTGGTTACGCTTGCGGTTTATTTCATCAGCGCCGCCATGAAATAAGCACCTGTAAAAGAGAAATAAAAAGGCCGCTTCCGTTTTCCCGGAAGCGGCTTTTTGTTTTTTTCACCCAGCTCAAAGCTCTTTGACGAGGTCCTCGTGTTCACAGAATTCTTCAAAAAATCTGTGCCCAGTTGGGACAAACCCGCATTTCTGATAGAACGGGATCGCGTAAAGCTGCGCGCCCAATTTGAGACGCTTTGCGCCGTGGCTGCGCGCCACCTTTTCAAGTTCCTCCATCACCCTGCGGCCAAGCTGTAAACCGCGATGGCTTTTCAGCACCGCAATCCGGCCGAGGTGCCAGCAGCAGTCCTCTTCAGCAAAGGTGCGACCGGTCGCTACCGGCCTGTCCCCATCGTAAAGAACCGCATGGATGGAAATCGCGTCGAATTCATCCGCGTCCGGAATGGTAAAGCCCTGTTCCTTTGTAAAGACCTCATCCCGCACAAAAAGCGCGTCCGAGAGATCCCCGGTGCCTTCGATGATTTTAACGTCCATATTTTCACTCCTCGCGCTGTTTCGCTCTTACCTTTCATTATAACGGTTCAAACCGCGAAAAGCAACTTCAGGATAAGCATTGCCAGCACCCCGGGAATTCCCAGGATGGTTGCCACCGCGACGGTGAATAGATTGACCGAAAGCAGCACGCCTGTGAAGGCACCGAGCCAGCCGATACCAAAGAGCGCGGCGTTCCCAGTGATTGCGGAAAAACAGAGTGTGCGCAGAAAGTGTCCCGACCGCAGCAGGATGATAAAGATATAGATCCCCACAAACGCCCCGATCCCCCAGAGAAAAGATCCCATTGCATTCACCTCCATCGGTAAAAGATATGCGGTGGGACAACCAAAAAGAACACGCTGCCCGGCTGCGCCGGAGCGCCGCTGCGCGTCGACGCGTGTTCAAAGGGCTTGCCAGCCCTTTGCATCCTGACTGGTGTCGTCTGCGACGACCCGCCGCGTAAAGCGGCGGATTTGGAATATGGAGTGCCTGCGGCACGAATTAGAATATCGGCCGTTTTTGGGGAGTTTGTTTGGAGAGGGCCGCAGCGGTGGATTTGGAAGTCTGGCCGTTCGAGGCCCCTATTTTGTAAGGGGTTGCCGCAATGGAGCAAATAAAAAAGCCCCTGCGCAGCAGGGGCTTTTTCACCTTTTGCAGAAAGCGGATCTGTAAGCCGGGTTCTGTCGTGAACAACGATCTATCTAGGCCGCGCGTTGCCGCGCGGCTCGAGCCATCTTTCGGAACCCGGCGGGCCGCCGCATTGTTCCAGCTGATGTTGCTTCGGATAGGGTTTACATGGCAATGCAGTCTCCTGCATTCCGGTGGGCTCTTACCCCGCCTTTCCACCCTTGCCGTCGTCCGCCGGGGAAATCCCCGGTGATACGGCGGCGGTATCTCTCTGTTGCACTTTCCCTCGAGTCGCCTCGGCCTGCCGTTAGCAGGTATCCTGCCCTGTGAAGCCCGGACTTTCCTCACCGCGCCCATGGGCGCGCCGCCGCTGTTCAATCCGCTCTCTGAGCATTTATTGTACTGCAAAATGTGTTTTTCGTCAACTGATGGTGCCCCATGAAAAGGAAAATTCGTAAATCAAACAAAAAACAGAGATATACACCTTAAAATGCAACTTTTGACTTGCTAAATTGCAAACAGTTTATTATAATAAACAACATAAGAACCGGATTGCCTGAAAAGGGGCGGGCAATTTGGTTTCTCTGGTGATTCTCTAAATCGGGAGGTAGGAATCTATGTCAAATTTTAAGAACAGCTACCTGCAGGAGGTCTACGACAAGGTCTACGACCGCAACCCGGCACAGCCGGAGTTTCTGCAGGCGGTGCGCGAAGTGCTGGAATCGCTTGAGCCGGTCGTGGAAAGACGTCCGGACATCGTCAAGGAAGGCATCATTGAGCGTATGTGTGAACCGGAGCGTATCATCCAGTTCCGCGTTTCGTGGGTGGATGACCAGGGTAAAGTCCAGGTCAACCGCGGCTGGCGCGTCCAGTTCAATTCTGCTATCGGCCCATATAAGGGCGGCTTGCGGTTCCACCCGTCGGTCTGTTCTTCGGTCGTCAAATTCCTTGGTTTTGAGCAGTGCTTTAAAAATTCGCTCACCGGCCTGCCGATGGGCGGCGGCAAGGGTGGCAGCGACTTTGACCCGAAGGGTAAAAGCGACGGGGAAGTCATGCGTTTCTGTCAGAGTTTCATGACCGAGCTTTCACGCCACATCGGAACCGACACCGATGTGCCCGCAGGCGACATCGGTGTCGGCGCACGGGAAATCGGCTATATGTACGGCCAGTATAAACGGCTCAAGAACGAATTTTCCGGTGTGCTGACAGGCAAGGGCCCCAGTTACGGCGGCTCGCTTGCCCGCACCGAGTCAACCGGTTACGGTCTGCTCTATTTCACCCAGGAGATGCTCAAATCGATGAAATTTGAGACGATGATGGGCAAGGTGACCGTCATCTCCGGCTCGGGCAACGTTGCGATCTACGCCACCGAAAAAGCCCAGCAGATGGGCGCCAAGGTGGTTGCGCTGTCCGATTCGCAGGGTTATGTCTACGATCCGAACGGCATCCAGATCGATGTTGTCAAGCAGATCAAGGAGGTCGAGCGCGGACGCATCTCCGAATACGCCAAGCGCGTTCCCACCGCCGAATATCATGAAGGATGCCGCCGTATCTGGAAGATTAAATGCGATGTGGCGCTGCCCTGCGCGACGCAGAACGAACTCGACGTGCGTTCGGCGCAGATCCTGGTCGATAACGGCGTGATGGCTGTTGCGGAAGGCGCGAACATGCCCTGCACGCCGGAAGCCATCGAGGTCTTTCAGAAGAACGGCGTCCTGTTTGGGCCCGCGAAGGCGGCCAATGCGGGCGGCGTCGCGACCAGCGGCTTTGAGATGAGCCAGAACGCCATGCGTTACGCCTGGACCTTTGAGAAGGTCGATAACCGCCTGCAAGAGGTCATGAAGAATATCTTCCACAACTCCTACAACGCTTCGAAGGAATTCGGGGACGAGGGGAACCTGGTGATGGGCGCGAATATCGCGGGCTTCATGAAGATTGCCGACGCGATGAAATGGCAGGGAATCGCCTACTGATACAGTGTGCGTCCCCGAAATATGATTTCCCGGCCGCCGGCAAACTGCCGGCGGCCTTTGGCGCAAAAAAATGCAGGAGGAAGGCATGGACGAATACACCACCATACGAAGCTACGCTGAAGACGAATTTGTGGAGCGCCGCTCCCGGTTCATCGGGGCGGTGAAGCCGGTTACAACCGAAGAGGAAGCGCTCGCATTCATCAATGAGAAGCGCGGCAAACATTGGGACGCCAGCCACAATGTCTACGCCTATATCCTGCGGGACGGGCAGCTGAAACGGTATTCGGACGACGGAGAACCGCAGGGGACCGCGGGCATCCCGGTGCTCGACGTTCTGCAAAAGGAGGGGCTCACCGACCTCGTGGTGGTGGTGACCCGGTATTTCGGCGGGATTCTGCTCGGCGCGGGCGGTCTGGTGCGCGCGTATACCCATGGAGCGAAGCTCGCCGTTGACGCGGCCGAGCGGATGCGCATGTGCGAATGCACCGAGCTGGAATTGGAATTTAGCTACGATCTTTATGGGAAGATCTCCTATCTTCTGCCGCAGCACGGCGCGGTCATGACCACATCCGATTTCGGTGTGGCGGTACGGCTGCAGGTGCTGCTGCGGGACTGCGACCTGGCGGGCTTTGAGAAGGCGCTCACCGAGCTGACCGCCGCGCAGGTGGCCCCGCGGGTGATCGACCGGCGCTGGGCCTGTATGAATGGGTAATGTTTTGTCGGTTCCTGTCGGTTGCAAGAAATTTTTGCATCCGGCAGGAATTTTTTTATTTGTGGCGTATATTATAATAGAAGCTTGGCTAAATGCCGGTATCAAGGCGTTCTATGACAGTTGGGAAGGGACGGGGAAAGATGACCATCCGTGAGCAGACCGAAGCGCTCCAGGAGAAAACTTTGTCAAAATACGCGAGCCTTCCCCAGCATTCCCGCGGGCGGGAACGCCCGGTTGCCGACTGCCCAATCCGTACCGCTTACGCGCGGGACCGGGACCGGATCATTCACTGCAAATCCTTCCGGCGGCTGATGCATAAGACCCAGGTGTTCCTCTCGCCCGAAGGCGACCACTACCGCACCCGCCTCACCCATACGCTGGAGGTGAACCAGATCGCCAAGACGCTGGCCGTGGCGCTGCGCCTCAACGAGGAGTTGACCGAAGCGATCGCGCTGGGGCATGACCTCGGCCATACGCCGTTCGGGCACGCCGGGGAGCGGGCGCTCAGGGAGGTCTGTCCCTACGGTTTTTCGCATGCCGCGCAGAGTGTCCGGGTGGTCGAGCAGATTGAAAATGACGGCGCCGGACTCAATCTCACCTGGGAGGTGCGCAACGGCATCGGCTGCCACTCCTATTCAAACCCATCTCCCGAAGGGCGGGCGGCAACGCTCGAGGGGCGGGTCGTCTATTTCGCGGATAAGATCGCCTATCTCAACCACGACATCGAGGATGCGATCCGCGCCAAGGTGCTTTCAAACGACGACATCCCCTGGACGATCAAGTACACCCTTGGCCGGACCAAATCCCAGCGGATCACCGCGCTCATCGATTCGATCATCCAAAATAGCGGGGATGACATCCGTATGGGCGGGGAAACCGCGGAAGCCTTCGCGGAATTTAACCGCTTCATGCACGAAGCGGTCTATCTGAACCCCGCCGCCAAAGGCGAAGAAGGCAAAGCGCAGGCGGTGGTGGGCAGTCTGTACGAATATTTTGTCGCCCATCCCGATGAGCTGCCGGACGAATACCGGGCGATCCGCGAGCGCTCCGACGAGCACCGCGCGGTCTGCGACTACATCTCCGGCATGTCCGACCGGTACGCGGTCAACACCTACGAAGACCTCTTCATCCCAAAATCCTGGGAGATCAAATAGAAACCGAAAGGAGCGCGCGCATTGATCAGCGACCTGTTTTTGCAGGAACTCAAAAATAACAGCGATATCGAGCAGATCGTCTCGTCCTATGTGCAGCTCAAGCGGCGTGGCAGGGTCTTAAGCGGCCTGTGCCCGTTCCATTCGGAAAAGAGCCCATCCTTCACCGTCTACCCGGACAACCAGAGCTTTTACTGCTTCGGCTGCGGCGCGGGCGGCGACGTCATCACCTTCATCCGCCGGATCGAGAACCTCGAATATGTCGAAGCGGTCAAGTTCCTGGCCCAGCGTGCCGGCATGGCAATGCCGGAGGATGCGCGGGACGATGGGATGGCGCGGATGAAAACCCGCGTTTTGGAGTTAAACCGGACGCTGGCTCGTTTTTATCATGCGTGCCTCGTCGACCCCGTCGGGAAGCGTGGGCTTGACTATCTGCACGAGCGTGCGCTCACCAACAAGACGATCACCCGGTTCGGGCTCGGTTACGCGCCCGAAAGCTGGGACGCGGCCCTCAGGCATCTCAAAAGCAAAGGGTTCACCGACGACGAGCTGCTCGCGGCGGCGGTTGTTTCGCGCGGACGAAACGGCGGGCTTTATGACCAGTTCCGCGGGCGGGTGATCTTTCCGATCATCGACCTGCGCGGGAATGTCATCGGGTTCGGCGGACGGATTATGGGGGACGCGAAGGGACCTAAATATCTCAACTCCGGTGATACCCCGGTCTTTAAAAAGAGCCGCAACCTGTTTGCCCTGAATTTTGCCAAAGCTTCAAAACGCAGCGGACTTCTTCTCTGCGAGGGCTACATGGACGTTATCGCCGTCCAACAGGCGGGCTTTGACAATGCCGTCGCGACGCTTGGAACCGCGCTGACGGGCGAGCAGGCCCGCCTGATGGCACAATATACCGACAATGTTACCATCGCCTACGATTCGGACGGGCCGGGCCAGACGGCCACCCGGCGCGCCGTGGGCCTTCTGGGTGAAGTGGGCGTCAAGATCCGGGTACTTTCGATGTCCGGGGCGAAGGATCCGGACGAGTATATCAAGAAATTCGGCGCCGAGCGGTTCGGCCTTCTGATCGAGGGCGCTTCGAACGCGACAGAGTTTGAAATCGCCAAGCTGAAACAGAGTTACGACACCGATACGGCCGATGGTAAGGTGGGCTTCCTCAGGGAGTTTGTCAAGCTGATGGCGGGCGTGCCGAATGCCATCGAACGGGACGTCTATATCGCAAAGACCGCCGCCGACCTGGAGGTGGACAAAGCCGCGATCGCCGCACAGCTCACCTATGAACGCAAACGCGCCGCGAAAAAGCAGAAGCGCGACGCGGGCGACCTCAAAGTCTACAGCGAGGTGCGCACCCCTTCTCAGAAGCAGGATTTCCAGCGCGCCCGAAACATCAAATACGCGCTGGCTGAGGACAAGCTGCTTGCAATCCTCATGAAAAATCCAGATTATTACGAAGAGATCGCGAAACAGATCACCCTGGACGATTTTGTCACCGACCGCAACCGGGAGATCGCGCGGGTGCTCTTCGAGCGCCTGCAAAATGGGCAGTCAATCGAACTTGCGATGCTTTCCGCGTCACTTTCCGTCGAACAGATGGGCGTCGCTGCAGAGCTGCTCAATTCCGTATCGGGTATGATGTTTGGCATCGAGGATGCCAATGCCTATATCAGCACCATTCTCAGCCACAAGAATATCAAGTCGCAGGATGAGGTCGCAGCAATGTCAGACGACGACCTGAAGGCGTACATAGCCTCGCTTGCGTCGAAAAAGAAATAGGGGGACACAAAAAGCATGGCGGATAAGAAGAACGTTTTACGGGACCTGCTCGAAGCCGGAAAGGCCAAAGGAAAGCTGACCACCAAGGAGATCAGTGACGCGCTCGAAGAGCTGGATTACGATGTGGAGCAGGTTGACAAAATGTATGACCTGCTCGAAAGCAACAACGTCGAAATCGTGGAGGATATGGTCACACCGGTCGAGGAGGATCTAAAGGATCTGGGCAAAACGGCCGACCTGGATGTCGCGCTGGCCGCGGAAGGGATCAATATCGACGACCCGGTCAAAGTTTACCTCAAGGAGATCGGCCGTGTTCCGCTGCTTTCGGCGGATGAGGAGATCGATCTGGCCGTGCGCATGGGCGAAGGGGACATTGAAGCCCGCAAGCGCCTTTCGGAGGCGAACCTGCGCCTGGTTGTCAGCATTGCGAAGCGTTATGTCGGCCGCGGGATGCAGTTCCTCGATCTGATTCAGGAAGGAAATCTCGGCCTCATCAAGGCGGTCGAAAAGTTTGACCACACCAAAGGATTCAAATTTTCGACTTATGCGACCTGGTGGATTCGCCAGGCGATCACCCGCGCAATCGCGGACCAGGCGCGTACTATCCGCATCCCGGTGCACATGGTTGAAACAATCAACAAGGTGAAAAAGGTTTCCTCCCAGCTGCTGCATAAGAACGGCCACGAGCCGACCGCGGAGGAGATCGCCGCTGAGCTCGACATGCCGTCCGACAAGGTGCGCGAGATCATGCGGGTTGCGCAGGAGCCGGTTTCGCTCGAGACCCCGATCGGTGAGGAGGAGGACAGCCACCTGGGCGACTTCATCCCGGATGACGACGTACCCGCGCCGGACGACGCGGCCTCCCATACGCTTCTCAAGGAACAGCTCTCCGATGTGCTCCAGACCCTCACCCCGCGCGAGGAAAAGGTCCTGCGTCTGCGTTTCGGCCTGGAGGACGGCCGCAGCCGCACGCTGGAAGAGGTTGGCAAGGAGTTCAATGTCACCCGCGAGCGCATCCGTCAGATCGAAGCAAAGGCGCTGCGAAAGCTTCGCCATCCCTCCCGCAGCAAAAAGCTCAAGGACTTCCTCGACTGATTCCTGCGCGCCGCGGCGCGTGGAAAAAACCGTCGGAGCGCCTCCCCTTGACAAAACGGAGTATATAGCGTATACTTTAATGTATATTCAAATGGTATACATTAAAATCCCGTCAACAAGGAGAAGCGGTTTTATGCATATAACTTTGGAAGCCGATTATGCGGTTCGCATCGTCAATTGCCTTTCACAGAACAGGATGCGCATGGATGCCAAAACCATTGCGGCCAACACCGGTGTCACCCTGCGTTTTTCGCTCAAGATCCTGCGCAAACTCGTTGCGGAAGGAGTGGTACGTTCCTACAAAGGTACCCAGGGAGGATATGAGCTTGCGCGGCCAGCCAGCGAAATCTCGCTGGGGGAAGTGGTGGAGATTGTGGAAGGCCCCATCACCATCAGCCGCTGTGTTGGTTCGGAGGATTTCCAGTGTACACGCGTGCAGGACGGGGAATGCCGTTTCAACAAAACCTATAGCGAAGTTGCGCAGATGGTGCGCGAAAAACTTTATAACGTACATTTCGGGGAGTGACGGGATTTGGATTCGGGGATGGTCATCGGCCTGCTTTTGGGGGTGATCCTTGCGGTGGAGGATGCGCTTCTGGTGCGCTGGATCATTAAAAAGGGTACCGAGCGGCCGGAAAACGCCTCCAAAATTGTAACGCGGGGATTTGCCGCGCGCTATCTTCTGGTCTTTGCAGTCCTGGCGATCGCCCTGCTCGTGCCCGGGATCAATCCGCTGGGCGTTGTGCTTCCGCTGATCGTTCAGAAAGTGGTGCTGGTCATTGCGGCAGCCGTAAAAAAATAGAATAGACGGAAAAAAGGAACCGGTTATAACCGGTTCCTTTTTGATTTCAGTAATCGATGACATCGAATTCTCCGAGGTTCCTGGGGTCGTGCAGCGCACGCTTGAAATCGGCTGGATAGAAGCAACCGTAATGGGTGCGTGCGGGATTCTCACAGAGCTTGTAAAGATTGCCCGCGAAAATTGCTCCGGGCACCGCCTCAAAGCCATAAACCCCGGTAAGCACCTTCTGCGGTATCTGGATGTTGCCGCCCCAGTAGACGCCCTGCAGGTCTTCGCCGGTAAAGGTGTGTACCGCGGCTTCAACCGGCGTGACGGTGCAGGCAAGAGACGCGGAGAACCTGCCGTTGGCCGAAAGCGAAAGCGCGAGAGGCGGAACCTTTTCCGCAAAGGAGAAGAACGCCATCATGCTGCTTTCGGGGAGCGGTTCCGCCTCAAAAGCGAGCAGCTGCAGATGAAGCCCATCCGGAGCAAAGCAGACGCGCGCCTGCGAATAGGGCTTGTAATCCCGCCGTTCGAGCGGGAAACAGGTGAGCTTTGCGACATGCAGGGATTCATAATCGGGGGAACCGTGGAAAAGCCGGACTTTGAACGCCATCGGTAAAATTCCTCCTTTAACCCGGGTAGTTCCCATCGGGGCTGTAAACGACATAATTCGGAATACCGCTCGCGGTGAGCGCGGAAATCTGTGCGGTTATATCTTCCGCCAGATAGGCTTTATTATTCGTAAGCGAGGCGGTGGAAGTGTAACCCTGGATGAGCGCGGTGACCTGTTTGCCGGAAAGATTCTGAGAAAGCGCCTGCATCAGCGAACGGACTGTTTCACCCGGCGCAAGGATCGGGGCGCTGACCGAAAAATCATCCAGTATAAAGCTGTCTCCAAACTGCGCGGGCATTGCGCCGATGGTAAGGTTGTCGCCGGACACATCGAACGGGCTGCCGCCATAGTAAACGTCGTTGAGACCGAGTGCGGATATACCGGAAAGATAGACCGAAACGTCCGCGCCGCGCGGGGTGAGGCGGGCGGACATCTCCTGTACAAAGGAGGCCAGCGCCGCCGGGCGGCTTTCAGTCGCGGCTTTTTCTCCGTAGGTGGCAAGTTCCAGCCCGCCGAACGCGACCGGAAAATTCACATTGTCAAGGAGGACCTGCTTTACCCCCATCGAAACCGCTTCCTCAGCGATCTCATAAAGATAGGCGCGTGCGGTATCGGAATAGGGATTGAGCCAGGGCTTGCCCCCAGACTCCCTGGCGTTGTCAAGCCAGAGCATTTCGGAGTTCATATAAGTCACGCCCGCGCCCGTCAGCGCAGAAGCCGCGACTGGGTCGCGGAAAGCCTGCATCCGGCCGATCGGAGCGATATTTTTCGAAACAAGGTGGCTGCACACCGCAGCAAGATCATACGCGCCGGAAACCTGCGCGCCGGTCTGAGAGACGCGCTCCAGGCCGGAACGGTAAAGGATATTCCCATTCGAGTCTTTAAGATCAAACAGCAGGGCATTTACCCCGGTGAAGGTGATTTTATCAAGGAAAGCGTCAAGAGCTTCCAGACTGGAAAGCGCCGATACGGGCGCGTAAACCGCCTGTATCTGAGCGGGCATTGCCGGGACGGGCTCCGGTTCGGGTTCCGGTTCCTCCACGGGCGGTGCCGCGGCGGCGGCGCTGGATGCGGCGGGTTCATTCGGCTTGGAAAGCGGTTCGCCGGACAGAAAGTCCATGATGGGACCATAAGCGCTCCAGCCGATGAAAGCCAGTACACAGACCGCGAGGAGGATTCCAGCACCCTTGATGAGCAGGGAGGACGGGGAATGATAACGCCGGTACATGCGGCGGTACCGTTTGATTTTTATTTGCTTTGGCATGTGTTCACCGCCATTTCAGGATATCGTCGCACGGATTCGTGCAAAACCGGTCCGGGCAGGAGGAGTCAGGTCGGCAGCTGATGGCCGATGAGGCCGTAGATCGCAAGGGAAAGAATGCCCATATAGAGCAGCATGACCGGAAATCCCCGGAACGAACGCGGAACCTCAGAGAGCATGATGCGGCGTTTGCCTTCATAAATGAGCAGAAGGGCCAGCGTATAACCGATGCCTGCCCCCAGTGCGAAAGCAGCCGTTTTGGAAAAGCTGTAGACCGCGCCGAACGCAATGAGCATTGCGCCGAGCACCGCGCTGTTAAACGCGGCAGCCTCGATAAAATTCCGGATATGGTAGTGCAGGACCGGCAGAAACCGCCGGGAGACAAAATAAAGCAGCGCATAAACCACGCAGATGCTGCCGAGCGCGATCAGGTAACGCCAGTGTGGCTGTCCGATGAACGCGTCGTTCTGCCGCAGCAGATAGACGAACGGCCAGGCAAGCAGTGACGAAAAAACCGCGATAAAGGTCAGTGTCCCGCCGAAAAAGAGGATCTTTTTCGGGGAGGACATCATCAGGGTTCCTTTGCTGGAACCGAGTCCGCGGGTAAAAACCGCATTTTGCAGCACGATCGCAGTGAGCACGACGATCAGAAATTGATAGATGGCGTCCATAGAGTACCTCCGAATTCAGAAGGATTGCAGTCAGAGTGGAAGTGAAGTCCCGTGCTTTGGATTGTCGCGCCGGTAAAGCCACCAGGTGATCCCGCGCGAACAGAACCGGAAGAAAGCCGAAAAGATTGCCAGCAGCAAAAAGCCCGCGAAAGCAATCTGCACCCCGCCCAGCTTAAAGGGGACCGCGACCGGGACACCCCACACAGTGTTGTTGCCGAGCAGTTCGCGCAGCACACCGATGACCCCGAGCGCCAGCGCGAACCCGATGCTGTAGGTAATTGCGTCGACCAGCGCCATCCCGGGACGGTCGGTATCCTGTGCATAGCGGGCGCACAGGGTCGACTGGAGGGTATTGACTGCAAGGATCGGGAGATAGACGCCGAGTGAGTCGGTGACTTCCGGCGCGATCGGCAGAATGAGCGGCGTGCAGGCCACAACAAGAACCATCGAAAACATCGGATAGATCATTGCGCCCGCCCAGCGCGGGACTTTTGTCCCGATGAGCGCCGCAAGCAGCACTGTCGGGATCAGCGAACAAGCCAGGACAATCGAAACAGCCACGCTGTTTTTCAGACTGCTGGTGATCATGACGGCAAATGGGAGCGCCAGCCCGCCGACAAAGACGGGATTCTTTGAAAAGATCCCTTCCAGCCAGCGTTTATGCTTCCTGTGCTTTCTTAGCTTTTCGAGCTTCAAGATTTTTCCTCCTTATCACCCGGTGCAGGGATTCGTTGTACCGGTCGATGAGCGGCACAAAGGCGTTGGCGAAGAGGACGGCGAACGCCATACTTTCTTCAAAACCGCCAAAATAACGGAACAGCATGGTTATGAGCCCGGCGAAGATGCCGTAAACGGCCATTGAGGAGTCTCGCTTTGGGCTGGTGGCCGGGTCTGAAATCATAAAGACCGCGCCGAAAAGCAGCGTGCCGGACATCAGTTCGTAAAGCATGCTCTGCACGCCATTGGTGCCGACACGTGGGAATAAAAACGCCACAAACGCGCAGGCCGCCAGAAACGGGATCGGAAGCTGCCAGCGCACCGTCCCGCGGAACAGGAGATATCCCAGGCAGGCGACGATGACCAGGATGCTGGTCGCGCCCATTGGGCCGGGATAATTGCCAAGGATCATCTCGGTGATGTCGTTGGTCGGAATGCCGCCGAGCTTCAGGACAAAGGCGGGATTCTGTGAAAGCTTGACCGCGACCTCTCCAAACGCGGGGATCGATTCAAACGGCTGCGGGTACATAAATACCTGATTCGGCCAGCAGATGGCCGCGAACGAGAGCCCCGCGGCCGCCGGATTGAAGAGATTGTTGCCGGTGCCGCCGAACGGATGCTTGACCACAACGATTGCAAAGAATGCCGCGGCGATCACCACGCGGTAGGGCACCGTGGCGGGCATACAGAGGGTGATGATGAGCCCGGTTACAACCGGGGAGAAATCGCGCGGATTGAGTTTTTTGCCCCGCAGCAGGGTGCAGGCCCCGTCGCAGAGCACAGCGGTCGCCACCGTGATGGCGGCGATCACCAGCACGCGCAGCCCGTAATATACCACGGCCGGAACAAACAGCACGAGCTGCAAGAGGATCATGTCGGCCATGAGGGTTCTGTTGCTCTCCTGATATCGGATATGGGGAGCAGGATGTTTGGTCAGCTTCAATGGTCCGCCCTCCCGGAATTCTCATTGTTTTTGTGCCAGCCGGAATTCGCGGCCGGGTCCCCGAGCACGGTGACCGGCTTTTTAGCGGTTCCCTCCGGCTCTGCGGGCTTTTCAACGGCAGCTTCCGGTTCTTCTGCGGCCGCATCGGCCGCTTTCGCCGCCCCTGCGGTGGATTCGGCGGTTTCCCGCTGTTCCTGCGCGTTTTCAACAAGCTCCTCCAGGCCGCCGTTTGGCATATCCGGCGCGCTTGCGATTTTTGCGGCAGGCGCTTTGACTTGTTCCCCCGGATTTTCTTTGGAAACAGCCGGTTCTGCCTCGGAAGGCTCCTTCGCGGCCAGTTCCACCTCGGTTTCAGCCAACAGGTCAACCTCCAGCGGCTCCTGTTTACTGTAGGAATCCTCGGTTGGCAAGGGCGGCACGGCCATTTTTGTTTCCGCAAGGGCCTGCGCGAGCTCCTCAGCCGCATCCTGCGCAATCGATTCACCGATCGCCTGATCAAGTTTTTCGACGGTGCTGTCCATCAGCTCGCCAAATTTTTCTCCGGCATCCACGGCAGCGGCGGTGATTCCCACGCCCACGTCCTCGACCAGATCCTCGAGCTTACCGCCAAACTCCTGCGCTTTCAATGCGGCCTCCTGGAGTTTGCGCTCCTGTTCCCGCGCCTCGCGTTTTTTCTCTTCCAATTCGGCTTCCCGTTCAGCGCGCCGCGCCTCCCGCTGAGCTTCGCGTTCGGCCCTGCATGCTTCACGCGCGGCCTTGCGTTCGGCGCGAAGCTGACAGCGGCGATCTTCACCCGCTTGCCACTGCGCCATATAGGTCTCGAAATCCGCCTTTTCATCCCTGGCCTGCGCCACGGCCGCCGCGCGCATTGAGCCGGCCATCCGCCGGAATTCCTCCTGGCCCTGCCGGATCGTTTCAGACAGGTCGAGCTTGGCGGGGCACATATAGCTGCAGGTGTTGCAGCCAATGCACATCTGTGCGTCAAGCGTGCGGAAATCCACAAACCGGTGCAGCTTGATGCTGCGGTAGAGGAAGAAAGGGTTGAGCCCTTCCGGACAGACATGTACGCACCGTGAGCAGCCGATGCAGTTGAAATTCATTTTCTTTTCTTCCCCGCGGAATGCCAGGATTGCCCGGGTGGTTGGGGTGACAAGGGTGTTTTCGGTGTCGATGAGACTGATGCCGGTCATCGAACCGCCCACGATGACCCGGCTTGGGTCATCGATGAGCCCGCAGCGCTCCAGCACCTGGTTGACGGTCATGCCGAGAGAAACCTCCAGATTGGTGGGGTTTCCAACACAACTGCCGGCCACTGTGACAAACGCGGTGGTCTGAGGCTTGTTGTAGTAGACCGCGCGTGCGAGATGGAGGACAGCCCCCACGCCGACCGTCAGGACATCCTCGCCGCCTTCAAAAATCTTAGACGCCTGGTATTCGGCCGGATAGCGCCCGCGAATGCGTTTAACAGGGTATTCCCCAATCAGTTTCGGGATTTTGATCTCCAGGTCGCTCAGATTTTTGTAGACTGCGAAATAGGCCTCCTGCGCATCGACCGCGCGCTGCACAATCCGCAGTCCGTCTGCGGCCAGCTTCTGGTTTTTGAGCAGGGGGTTGAGCTGGCTGGAGATATAGGGTTCGTCGTCAATGGCGTCCCCGATGAGAATTTTCGGCGGATGGACATGGCATTCGGAAAGTTTATCCGCTAGCAGCCCGCCGTCGCGCTCATCGATGATTTTTGCCGAACGCGCGATGCTGATGATCTCCCCAGGCGTGAGCTCGTCAACGTCGGATACTGGTTCGCGGTCCATCTGGACGCCGATTGTATCCGCATTGAAAAACTCCCGCAGGTCGCGGGACAGCGCAGGTTCTTTTTGCTGCTGCAGCAATATTCCCTTGTATAAAAATCCTGCCATAAGAAGCCTCCGATAATCAAAGAATGATGCCGATCATATAGTGATAATGCGGCTGCCGACGGCGCCGCGTGAGGAGTGGTATGAGTGGAAATCAAACAAATCAGCCCGCGCAGGCTCCAAATCCAGCTTACCGAAGCGGATTTGCGGGCCGCGGGGCTCGCCTTTGACGAGATCGACTGCGCCGACCCGAAATCCCGCGGGCTGTTCCTGTCGCTTCTGGAAACAGCGCGGATGACGACCGATTTTTCCCCGCGCGCAAAGGTTTTCATCGAGGTGTATCCGGATGACGCGGGTGGCTGCACCGTATATCTTTCCGACCTGAGCCGCCTGAAAACCAAACGCTGGAAGGTGCGCAGGCCGGTTTCCGTGCCGGTGATCTATTCCTTTACCGATGTGGATACCCTGATAAACGGTTCGGTCAAACTGTTTCGCCGCTGTTCGCACCGCATCCGCAAAAGCGCTCTTTACCGGCTGGACGGCGGCTGGAAGCTGATGATCTATCCGCTTGATACGGTGGAAAATATCACCCTGTCTTTCCTGGACGAATATGCCGAACGCTGCGGGGAAGGGCCGCTCGCTGCGGCGTGGCTCGAAGAACATGGCGAACTGGTGGTGCGGGAAGACGCGGTGGACCTGATTTCAGCTTATTTCGGCTGAATCAGGCGCGTGAAGCGTTTTCACGCAGCGCCCTCACAGCGGAAAGGTAATCCGGTTTGCCGAACAGCGCGCTGCCTGCGACAAAGACGTTCGCACCGGCATTTGCCGCCTGCGAGATGGTGTTATTGTCAATGCCGCCATCCACCTCGATGTCCATCGAGATGCCAAGCCGGCTGCATTCGGCGCGTACGGCGGCGATCTTCGGGCACATATCAGACATGAACTTCTGCCCGCCGAAGCCCGGCTCCACCGTCATGACGAGCACCATATCAAGCTGGGAAAGATAGGGAAAAACCGCTTCGGCCGGGGTTTGGGGCTTAATGGAAACGCCGGCCTTTTTGCCCTTCCTCCGGATCGCATCCAGGACCGCCTGCGGATCGGATTCGCTTTCGAGGTGAAAGACGACAATATCCGCGCCCGCGTCGCAGAACTGCGGCGCATAGGTGAGCGGGTCGCTGATCATCAGATGGACATCGAGCGGCAGGTCGGTCTTTTTGCGCAGGGAAGAAACCACCGGCAGACCGATCGAAATATTGGGGACAAAATGGCCGTCCATCACATCGACATGGACCATTTCCACGCCGGCCGCACGCATGTCGGCGACCTCCTGCCCAAGCCGGGTGAAGTCACAGGCCAAAATGGAAGGGGAAATTTTTACCATGATAAAATCCTCCGTGACAAGGTTTTTCCTGTATAAAAAGCCAGAAAACAGCGCAAAACGCATAATAAGGCTCATATAGTATAGCGTAAAATGCCGAGAATTGCAAGAAAATCGCCCCCAGCCCCCCAGAATTCACAGGTGGTTCATGTTTTGGCAACAACGGGGAAACAGCCCCGAAACAATGCTGAGAAATAAAGGAAAACCCTATTGACAAGTGCGTCACGATTTGATAAAATAAAATGCGTCGCTGAAAGCCTGCGGGTGTAGTTCAATGGTAGAATGTCAGCCTTCCAAGCTGAACACGTGGGTTCGATTCCCATCACCCGCTCCAATTCCAGGCAAGAGCAAATCAGGCGACTGTAAAGTCTGCGCCAATAGCTCAGCTGGATAGAGCAACTGCCTTCTAAGCAGTAGGTCAGGGGTTCGAGTCCCTTTTGGCGCGCCATATGGTGGATGTAGCTTAGTTGGTTAAAGCGCCAGTTTGTGGCACTGGAGATCGTGGGTTCGAATCCCATCTTCCACCCCATTAAAAAAGAATTCCCCGGCCGCATCGCGGGCGGGGAATTTCTGAATTGGGCCATCGTCAAGCGGTAAGACACAGCACTTTGACTGCTGCATTCGCTGGTTCGAATCCAGCTGGCCCAGCCAGACAACCCCCGCACGTATCGCGTGCGGGGGTTGTTTTTTGATGGCGCAGGCCTTTCAGCATTTTTTTGCGGACACCAGCAGCATCATCGGGCGGCGCAGTTCGTCGCGCATGCCGGGTACGGCGTCAAGCAGGCGTTCGTCCGGTTTGGGCTCCACGATCTCCCGGATAGAAAAGCCGCGGCGCAGCAAAGTGTTAAGATAGGTGGATAGGGTTTTGTGATATTTAGGAACCTCCTCCCCCAGAAAAACTGCTTTGCGCCCGCCTTCCGAAAAATAGCGGTCCACCGGCCAATACGCGGGTTTTCCCTGTCCGTCATAAATCCAGTCCTGGCTGCCGTAAGCGGTAAAAACTGGATGCTCGACCGAAAAGACAAACGCTCCGCCCGCGTCCAGGAACGCATATACTTTCCCACAGATGAGGTCAAAATCGGGCGTGTAGTGAAACGCCAGGGAACTCAGGACGATGTCAAAGCTGCCCGGCGCATAGTCGAGATCTTCCATGGCAACCTGCCGGTAGGAAACAGTCGGGGACTTGGTTTTCTCCCGGGCGACGGCGAGCATTTTTTCGGAGATATCCGTCCCGACCACCTGGCTGGCGCCGTGCTCGGCGGCATAAATGCAGTGCCAGCCGAATCCGCAGCCGATGTCCAACACTCGCTTTCCGGAAAAGTCCGGCAGCATCCGCTTCAGCTCATGCCATTCACCGGCAGCGCTGAGCCCTTCCACCGAACGGGGGAACCGGCTGTATTTTTCAAAAAATGTATCGCTGTCATATGGATTTTCCTTCATGATTGGCACTCCTTCATAAATAAAACCGGATGGATGGCGTTATCCATCCGGTTTTGCGTGGTATCTTTCGATTGGCCGGGTTCCAAACAGTGGATTATCGCGATTCATGTTTGAAAGCGGAGTTTTTCCCGCTGGGACACAAGGCCGGGATATCCTTTCTCCGCGTAGTTTATCACAAAGGCTGCCGCAGCGTCAACGGACAAGAAGGGGAGCCCCATATGGGGCTCCCCTTCCGGATGTTCTGCTCGTCATATTTATGCGCTTTTAGATGCCTGCCTGGCACATTCGGGCGCGTTCGGGCCGAGTGCGTCCAGGATATGCCGGAGCACCGCATCGCGCGGGATTCCCAGTGCGATGGCGAGCTCGCCGCAAAGCAATTCCTCGGCACGCTTCCGGTAGTGTTCATCGATCCTGCCGGGCTTTTTCCCATGCTTTTCCGCCGCCTGGTTCTTCTGGTAAATTGTTTTGATCAGCCGGATAAGGTCCCCGCAGTCATGTGTCTGGATGGCGGACTGGTAATGCTCCGAAAGTATCTGCTGATTTTTGGCGCCGGGGTTCCCCGCGGAATCTTCCCGAATGGAGGGGATCTCCCGGATGAGCTGTTCCGCCTCGGATTTGGAAATGACCGGGCGCATGAATACTTTGGTATCCACAGGGGTGTAGATCACTTCGGTTCCATAGGCCGGAACAAGGGTATAATAGGACTTGTTCGGATCGGCATAGGAGGCGTCCGGGCGTCCGATCGCGGCGATTCTGCAGACACCGCTGGTGCCATAGATGATGTAATTTCCAACCTGATACATCTTTGTCCCCCGATCAATTGAGATAGCTGCCGCAGCTGTAGGAATTGTACTGCTTGCCGACCTTGACCAGGATTGACCCGTCAGGCAAGGTCAGCTCCTCCCGGATTTTGTATTTGACGCGGCGGCGCTCCAAGGTCATCTTGTAGTTTTCCAAATCTTTTTTCACCAGCTCGGCCGCTTCAGAATGTGGGAGGTCTTCTTTGAGCGCAAAGTGAATGGTCTGTTCCAAACAGGCGTGCTGAATTCTTTTCATGGGAATCCTCCTTTTCTGTTATTTTTATTTTACCATTAAAAAAAGCTCCGCCGCAAACGGAAATCCTTTCATATGCGAAAATTCGTGTATTTCGCGCAGGATAGGCGGGGATTTATTTTGTACAAAATGAGCAGATCGGAACAGCTTCGGGCACGGTAAATGGAAAACCGGGAAAAAGAACCCTCCGCCGCCGCTCCACATAGGATGAAAGGAACCATAATGGGAGGGATTTATGATGATCTATGTGAAATCCACAGATGGAGTTAAGATAGCAACTTATGATTTAAATCCAAAGGGGAACGAAACGGTATTCCTGGTACATGGATGGCCGCTTTCACACAAAATGTATGAATACCAGGAGCAGCTCCTGGTGAACCGGGGCTACCGGGTCGTGGAGATTGACCTGCGGGGCTTCGGCGCGTCCGATGTCCCGGCGGATGGTTACAACTACGACCGGATGGCTGAGGATATCTACAACGTTGTCTGCGCGCTGAAGCTGAAAAGCTTTGTGCTGGTCGGTTTCTCGATGGGCGGCGCGATTGTCCTGCGCTACATGCGCAGGTTTCACGGATACGGTGTCAAAAAACTGATTTTACTCGCGGCCGCCGCGCCTAGCTGGACCCAGCGGCCGGGATTTCCTTACGGACTGAGCCGGGAGTATGTGAATGGTCTCATCGAGCAGGCTGCGTCCGACCGGCCGCAGCTTGCCCACACCTTCAGCCATGAACAGCTGTTTGCGAGCCCGCAGAGCGAAGCGGTAAAAGACTGGTTCGAGGATATCTCCCTTTCCGCGTCCGGCATCGGCACTGTTTCGGCGGCGGTTGCCCTGCGTGACGAGGACGGAAGGCAGGACCTTGCTTTCGTAAAAGTGCCAACGGTGATCATCCACGGCGCCAAGGATGTGGTCGTTTCGTCCGAGCTCGCCAGGGCGCAGCACGCCGGAATCGCCGGCTCGCGGCTCTGTACGCTTGCGGACAGCGGACACGGCATTGTTTACGACGAGTTGTGCCGGTTTAACCAGGTCTTTTTGGAGGCGCTGCGGTAAGGCGGCGGAAAAATTTTAAAAAGCCGTCCCGCGCGAAATACGCGCGGGACGGCTTTTTTGCTGGAATCCAGTGCAATAAAAATATTGATTTTAGACAGCGCAGAATGGTATCATAGAAAAAACGATGAAGTCACCTGCATTGTGAAAATTGGACGAGGGGCTGCAAAATGGAAAATAAGGCGTATGAAAAGGTCATCCTGCACATCAAGGGACGGATACTGGAAGGCTCCCTGCGGCAGGGGGAGAAGCTCCCGCCCGAGCGGGAACTGGCCGAGCAGCTCGGCGTGGGGCGCAATTCGGTGCGGGAAGCGCTGCGCACGCTCGAAATCATTGGCGTGATCTCCAGCACCCAAGGCGCTGGAAATTTCGTTTCGGCCAGTTTTGAAAAGAGCCTGGTCGAGCTGATGACCATGATGTTCCTTTTGCAGAAAACCGACTACCGTCAGATCAGTGAGCTGCGGCAGGGGATCGAAACGCAGGCGGCGCTGCTCGCGCTCGAACGGATTGACGCGCCTACGGTCACACGGCTTTCAGAGATCGCCGGGGCGCTCGGCGCGGGCGGCAGCGAGGAACGCAACGTTGTGCTGGATAAGCAGCTGCACTACACGATCGCGCAGACCTCGGGCAACCAGCTGATCGTCGAGATCCTGCAGGCGCTTTCGGATGTGATGGATCTCTTTATCAGCGATCTGCGCCGGGAAATCCTCACGAGCGATCTGAGCCGCGACCAGCTCCAGCATTCCCACGAGGGGATGGTGCGCGGGCTTTTGCTGCGCGACCGTCAGATTCTCCTGCAGGCAATTGGAGAGCATTTCCGACTGATCACGGAGCATCTGTAAGGGAATAGGCGAATACATTGACCGGTTCGGCAAAGAACCGGTCTTTTTATTGGATGGTTTTCATAAAATTTTAGCGGTCAAACAAAAAAGAATGGACATTGCGCTGAGCGAGGTGTATGATATAAAAAATGGAAATTGGTGTGACCAATTGCGTGTGTGTAGAAAAGTTTTGTCCAAAGTGGTAGCACCAATTTGGATGGTGTGAAAGGAGCGGTTCCCATGAAGATCTTGGTGTGCATCAAACAGGTGCCCCAGACCAACAAGGTCGAGGTGGACCCGGTGACCGGTGTGCTCAGGCGCGACGGCGCCGACGCAAAGATGAACCCTTACGACCTCTATGCGCTTGAGACGGCGCTGCGCCTGCGGGAGGAACTGGGCGGCACGGTGGAGGTCCTGACAATGGGCCCGCCGCAGGCCCAGGCGGTTATCCGGGAGGCCTATGCGATGGGCGCCGACGCGGGCGCGCTTGTTTCTGACCGGCGGTTTGGCGGCGCGGATGTGCTCGCGACCAGTTATACGCTTTCACAGGCCATCCGCAGGCTTGGGCAGTTCGACCTCATTCTCTGCGGCAAGCAGACGACTGACGGCGACACCGCGCAGGTGGGGCCGGAAGTGTCCGAATGGCTCGGTATGCCGAGCGTGGCGAATGTGCGGCGGATTCTCGCCTGTGATGAAACGGGGGTCACCGTCGAGATGGAGGTTCCCGGCGCGATCGAAACGGTCCGGGTGCCCTTCCCATGCCTGCTTTCGGTCGACAAGGACATCTACCAGCCCCGTCTGCCTTCCTTTGTGAAAAAGCACGAGAGCAGGCAGCGTCCGGTGACGATGCTGTCGCTTGGCGATATGGAGGACCGGGACCCCCGCCATTACGGCCTGGACGGCTCGCCCACCCAGGTGCAGCGGATCTTCCCTCCAGAGGCAAACGACCACCGGGAGCTTTGGAAGGACACCGGCGCGGCGCTTTGTGAACGGCTGTTCGAAAAGCTGCGGGAAGAAAAATTTATTTAAAAGGAGGGATCGGGAATGGCAAGGCTGGTCATCGACCACAACAAGGTAACGGATGTGGAGGCGTTTTTGAAACTCTGCCCCTTCGGCGCGCTTGAAGCGCGCGAGGGACGCATTGAGGCGAACGCCGCATGTAAACTCTGCAAGCTCTGCATCAAAAACGGCCCGCCCGGCGCCGCGTTCCTGCTGGAGGAGCAGGAGACGCCGAAAGCGGATAAAGCGAGCTGGAACGGCATCGCGGTCTACGTAGACCATAACGGCGGGGATATCCATCCGGTCACCTTCGAACTGATCGGCAAGGCGCGGGAGCTGGCCGAGAAGGTTCATCAGCCGGTGTTCGCGGTCTTTCTGGGCAGCGGGATCACCTCAAAGGCAAAGGAACTGCTGCACTATGGGGTGGATGAGGTTTACGTCTACGACCATCCGGCGCTCGGACGCTTCCGGATCGAAGCATACGCCGGCGCGTTTGAAACGTTCATCAAGCGGGTGCGGCCTTCGTCGATCCTGGTCGGCGCAACCACCGTCGGTCGGCAGCTCGCCCCGCGGGTCGCGGCGCGGATGCGCACCGGCCTGACCGCCGACTGCACCGTGCTCGATATCCGGGAGAATACCGATCTTGTGCAGATCCGCCCGGCGTTCGGCGGCAATATCATGGCGCAGATCCTCACCCCGAACCACCGTCCGCAGATGGCGACGGTGCGCTACAAGGTGATGAACGCGCCTGAACGCAGCGAAGCCGAAAGCGGCCGGATCATCTCCTGCGCCGCGCCGGAGGAGTGCCTCCAGAGCGCGGTGGAGGTGCTCGGTGTGGCCCCGAAGCCCCCGGAGCAGTATATCGAAGCAGCCGACGTGCTGGTTGCGGCTGGCCGCGGGGGCAAGAAACCGGAGGATCTCTCGATGTTGGAGGAGCTCGCGGAGCTGCTCGGCGGACAGCTCGCCTGCACCCGCCCGATGGCCGAATGCGGCTGGGTGGAACCGAAACGGCAGGTCGGGCTTTCCGGGCGCACAGTGCGTCCGCGGCTGATCATCACCTGCGGGGTGTCGGGCGCAATCCAGTTTGTGGCCGGTATGCAGAACGCCGATACGATCATCGCGATCAACAAGGACGAAAAGGCGCCGATTTTCAAGGTGGCGCATTACGGGCTGGTGGGGGACCTCTATGAAATCCTGCCCGCACTCATCGCAAAAATCAAGGCGGAAAGGGGGATTGGAGCATGAGTTACAAAACTTTGGACGCGGCCGATATCGCATATCTGCAAACGCTGATCGGCGACGGTGAAAGGGTCCTGCTCGGGGACGGTATCAACGAGGAATACAGCCACGACGAACTTTCCGGCACCGAAAGTTATCCGGATGTCGTGATCCGGGCGTGCTCCACCGAGGAGGTTTCCGCCGTGATGCGGTACGCCTATGAACAGAATATCCCGGTCACACCGCGCGGCGCGGGTACCGGACTGGTCGGCGCATCGGTCGCGGTCGAACATGGGATCATGCTCGACCTGAGCCTGATGAACCGCTTCCTCGAACTGGACGGGGAGAACCTCACCCTGACAGTCGAGCCGGGCGTGCTGCTGATGGAGCTTTCCGCCTATGTGGAGGAGCGTGGCTTTTTCTATCCGCCCGACCCGGGCGAGAAATCCGCCACCATCGGCGGCAACATCTCCACCAACGCGGGCGGCATGCGCGCGGTCAAATACGGTGTGACCCGCGACTATGTGCGCGGGCTGGAGGTGGTGCTTCCGGATGGAACGGTTGTCACGCTTGGCGGCAAGGTGGTCAAGAACTCCTCCGGATACGCGCTCAAGGAGCTGATCATCGGCTCGGAAGGGACGCTTGGAATCGTGACCAAAGCGGTGCTGAAGCTGCTGCCGCTGCCGCAGAAAACGGTCAGCCTGCTGGTGCCGTTTCCATCGCTCGAACAGGCGATCGGCGCGGTGCCGAAGATCATCCAGTCCAAGGCGGTCCCGACCGCGATCGAGTTCATGGAGCGGGAGGTCATCCTTGACGCGGAGGAGTATCTCGGCAAGAAGTTTCCGGACCACTCGTCCGACGCTTATCTGCTGCTCAAATTCGACGGCGCGGACACGGCGGACATTGAGAAAAACTACGACGCGGTGGCCTGGCTCTGCCTGAAGGAGGGCGCGCTCGATGTGCTCATCTCAGATACCGAGGAGCGGGACGAATCTATCTGGAAGGCGCGCGGGGCGTTTCTCGAAGCGATCAAGAATTCCACCACCTACATGGATGAGGTGGACGTGGTGGTGCCGCGCGGCTGTGTAAACGAGCTGGTGGAATACATCCACCGGCTCCAGAAGGAGGCGGGTGTGCGCATCAAGAGCTTTGGTCACGCGGGCGACGGCAACCTGCACGCCTATATTCTCAAGGACGGCCTGCCGGACAGGGAATGGGAAGAGAAGATGTCCGGTGCGATGGAAAAGATCTATGCGAAAGCGCGGGCGCTTTCCGGGCAGGTATCGGGCGAGCATGGAATTGGCTATGCAAAGCGCGCCTATCTGAAAGAATCGCTTGACCCAGCGGTGCTTGGGCTGATGCGCGGGGTCAAGCGCGCGTTCGACCCGAAGAATATCCTGAACCCCCACAAGGTGTGCGAAGACTGACCGGCCATACGGCATAAAAAATCCCCCTGCATCCGCAGGGGGATTTCTGTTATGGCCCATTCAGAAGCCGCTGTAACGTTTGAACTTACCGCGGACGGTGTCGTAATCGAGCCCCATTTCAGCCGCAGCCTGCGCCATGGCTTCCTGCTGGAGGTTCGACTGCCTGAGGTAAAGCTCCCGGCGGGTCTGTTTGAGATCGGCCAGCTGCTGTTTGGTGGCGACGATATCCCGTTCAATCTGTTCGATCTGCGCATTGGTGGTTTTGAGTTCTTCTTTCAGCTCCGGCATAAGAACATCTCCTTTCTGCCGGCTGGCCTGCATGCGTTTCTCTGTATTTTCATTATAGCATGGATGCAATTAAAAGAATATAATTTTTTCAACAAATATAAGTAATTTTATAAAAAATGCTCAAAATCAAATGTCGACGCCAAGCACATTCTTGACGAGCAGTCCGACCACGAACGACAGCGCCGCAACGCCGAGGCTGATACAGGCCATCTCCAGAAAACGGCTTTTGAATTTGAGATCCTTGGCGACCGAGATGTAGTAGTTGAACAGGGCGATGATGAGCACGACGATCACCAACATGGTGCCCAGGGCGTAAAGATATTGGCTGGCTGGGAATATGAGATAGGGAAGCACCAGCAGCGCGACGGTGAGCAGATAGGCGATACCGGTGTAAATGCAGGATTTGAACGCGTCTGGCCGGCCTTCGCTTTTGGCGGAAAGGAATTCGCTCGAGGCCATCGACAGGGTTGCCGAGATGCCGGTGATGAGGCCCGAAAGAGCGATGATACGGGTGTTCTGCATTGCGAGGGTGAGTCCGGCGAGCGTACCGGTCAATTCAACCAGCGCGTCGTTGAGGCCCAGCACCATCGATCCAACATACCGCAGCCGTTCCTCGTCCAGCATCTCCATCAGCGCCTGCTCGTGCGCATCCTCCTGTTCCCGGATCTGAACACTCTCCGGCACCTCTTCAGCCAGTTTGTCGTAACTGACCTGCGCGAGCGCCTCACCGTTTTCCATCATTTTGAGGGTGAAGGTGAACCCCAGCAGACTGGCCATCAGGCCGTGCCACCAGACCTTCAGCCTTTGCGGCTTCATCTCGAGCCCGCTGTAGGTTTTCCAGATTTCATAATGACGAAGCTCTTCAGAACTCAGGCGCAGAAGGGTTTCCTTATTTTTGCCTTCCTTCATCCGGGAGGCAATTTTTTTATAAATTTCACTTTCGGTCAGCTCGTTTTGCTGCATTGTCTTGATAAAAGCCAAAGATTCCGCGGAAATTTCTTTGTTCCTGCCCATTTGTTGCACCTCGTTAACAGTTTGATCAGCTTTATCTTATCACATTTTTTGCTGCTATACAATGAAAAAAGGGGGGCCTGTGCGGCTTCCATCCGCACAGGCCCCCCAGGTTAAAAGGAAAGGCGTAATCGATTTTACATAAAAAAGCTTCCAAAGTCATTGGGCAGCAGCCCTTCCGCCTTGGCCCTTGCAACTTTGGCCGCATACGCGGAAGGGTCTTCGAAGAAACAGAGCATCGAGGAAATGCGGCTTTCCCTGCGCATAAAGCTGTTTTGGTTCAGATACATCAAGAAGTTGTTGTAGTAACTTTCCGAGATGATCCCGAGCTCCTTGAGCCGCAGCATAATATTTCTGCGCGCAATGCCGTATTTCTGTTTCGCGCGGTCGAGCTCCTCCTCCAGGATATGGCTGCGCCGTGTCCCAAATTCCTGTTCCACCAGCACCTTTGGGAACAAAAGCTCCCGGGCAAAATAGGACAGGACAGCAGCTTCCTCCTCCGGCTCGCAGATCAGATAGGCCCGCCCCAACTCCTGCAGCAGCAGCAGGCGGAATTCGTCCTGGAATGGGATCGGCGTATAAAAGAGGAATCGCAGGTCCCGGGAATGTTCGACGCCGGAGAAATTGATGTGCCCAAACGCGTACGGCAGAGAAAAGAGAAGCCAGTCGTGGCTCTCCAGCAGGTTGCAGACACTGGGAATGGCGTAACTGCCAATGCCCCAGAGCCGGCGGACTTCGTCGCAGACGCTGCGGATTTCCCGGGGTGCGTCGAGATGCACACGGGTTTGGGTGTACGGCACGGGGTGCCGCTGATCGTTGAGCACGTCGATGACACTGAGGTAACGTTCCAGCTCGATCTGTACATAAGCCTTGAGTTCTGCCATCCGGGCTGCGGGGAGCGGTTCCAGAGTGGTGGAGATGACCGGGTCGAAATCCGCCCAGTCGTCCTGATGGAAAAATTCCACCGGCATCCCAAGGGCGGAGGACAGAGCGGAGATCGCTTGCGGGCTGAGAGCGGTTTTGCCGGTTTCGTAATTGGAGAGGGCCGCTTTCGTGATGGGGGCGGAAAGTTCGGTCATCCGCTCCGCAAGCTGTTGCAGGGAAAGGCTGTTGGCCTGTCGTGCCAGGCGGATTCGATTTGCAATCATAATATCCCGTTCCTATTATGTCTTTCGGATTTGTAAATTTCTCATGGATTACATCGCTTTCAACCGGGCGTCCGCGTTTATTATAGCATAGTTTCATCCGGTTTCACAAGCAAAAATGGGAATTCAATCGTATCTGCTTGCAAGATGTAGTATAAACAAAATAAAAAAATTTGTCAAATAGCAATTTTGCAAAAAAGGAGTCCTCTTCAGCGTTTTTTCTGATATTTGGGGGTGAAACATAGTTTCATTTAGCGTTTTACATAAAAAAGAATTAATTTTTTATAAAAATAAACGAATCCATATTTAATAACTTGACATTTATAAAAAATTAGTTTAGTTTTGAGCTAAGGGAAGCTTGCGGGCGTGCCGGATATAAGGCGCGGTCCGGCCGCGGGATTTTCCCTGTTGCAAAAACGTGAGGAGTGGCTCCATGGAAGGAAAAAAGCAAGTCTATTCAAAAGTGGAAAACGACGTAATGACCATTACGATCGACAACCCGGAGACCAAAAACGGTTTGACCTGGGAAGGGATTGGGCAGCTTGCGGATTGTTTTGAAATCCTAATCCGCGACGAAACTATCCGCGTCGCGGTCATCACCGGAAACGACAAATATTTCTACACCGGTGGACGGGTGGACCCCACAGTTCCCGGCGAGAAGGAAAAGTATGCGGATGCGATCGCGCGCTACAGCTCCCTGGCGTCCAAGAATACAAAGCCATTGATCGCCGCGATTTCCGGCGACTGCCTGAAAGCGGGCATGGGGATGATCGCAAGCTGCGATTTTGCCATTGCGCGGGAAGGCGTGAAATTCGGTTTCCCTGAGATCCGCATGGGCGGCGTACCGATGATGGTCATGGTGGAAACGATCGACTGTATGCCGAAAAAACGCGCGCTGGAAGCATATCTCACCGGGTGGGATTTTTCGGCCGAGGACGCCTACATGATGGGGCTCGTCAACCGGGTCGTCCCCAAGGAGCAGTTTGGGGAAACGGTTGAGAAATTTGTCCGCGTGTTCCTGGACACGCCCTCCCCGTTGATCGAAATGACGAGAAGGGCCTATGAAACCCTGGCCGAGACACCGGATCCCAAAGAACGTGAGAAGTTTGCCATGGAGATGCTCCGTTCCGAGGTGCTGACCACCATGGCGAAAACCGAAACAGAATATAATGTATAGCCCGCACCAAAACAAATGGAAAAAGCGATCACAGCTTTTGTGATTGTTTGGATATGAAAGGAGCAAGAAAGATGAAAAAAACACTCGCGATGGTTCTTTGCCTGAGCATGATGCTGAGCGTTCTGGCTGGCTGCGGAAATTCCGGCGGCAGTGCGCCCGCAAGTTCCCAGTCCAATGCCCCCGCAAGCAGCGCGGCGTCCGGCTCTGCACCGGAAGCCCCGGCAGAGGAGGCAATTACCTTGAAGATGGGTTCCACCTCCCCGGTCGGCACCTTCCATGAGACAATTGCAAACACCTTTGCGCAGAAGGCGAACGAGGTTTCCGGCGGCCTGATCACCGTGAACGTGAACATGGGGGGCGTGCTGGGCAACACCCTGTCCCATTATTCGCAGATGGCACAGGGGGATCTCGATTTCTTCATGGCCGCGCTGGACACCTCCTCCGGTCTGAAGGAGGGCGGAGACATGGCTGTTGTTCTGGTCCCGTTCCTGTTTGATGATGAAACCCACTACAATAAATTCCTGGAGTCCGACCTGCTGGGCGGTATGGTTGGAAAGATCGAAAGCGCAAACGGCCTGAAATATCTGGGGGCGCTTTCCCGCCAGATGCCGCGCGGCCTTTCCACCACCAACACACCCGTCCGGTCGGTTGCGGATGTAAAGAATCTGAAGATCCGCACCCCGGAAGCGACCGCGATGACCACCATCTGGTCCGCCTGGGGCGCAAACCCGACCATCATCTCCGGCGGCGAGATGTACTCCGCCCTGCAGTCCGGTCTGGCCGACGGGCAGGACAACGATGTCATCAACACCTCCACCAGTGCGCTTTACGAAATCCAGAAATATTATATGGAACTCAATTACATCTATCAGAACCTGTTCCTGTGGGCTTCTGCCAAGACCTTCGGTGAACTGAGCGAACAGCAGCAGGCCTGGATCAACGAAGCGGTTGCCGCGACCTATGCCGCCATGGATCAGGAGCTGAACAGCATGTATGAGACCGAAAAGCAGAAGATGATCGACAACGGCATGGAATTCATTGATGCGGATCTGGATTCCTTCCGGGAGGCCACAGAAGCCGCTGTCGGCGAATTTGAAGGAACCCTCTACACTGCGGGCCTGTACGACGAGATCCGTGCTCTGGCAGGCTGAAAAGGGCCTTACATAAAGGTAATGGAAAACGGCGGACCGTCCGGGATGGCCGGCCGCCGTTTTCCGCATCTACATCGATTGAGGATTGATTTATGGAAAAGTATAGAAAAGTCCGCAAGGACATCTGCAATGTCTTCCGCTGGATTATGGCCGCCTGCCTGTTTGTGCTGGTGGTGCTTGCCACTGTGCAGGTGGTGACCCGGTATTTTGTGGCGGTGACCATCGTATGGGTGGAGGAGCTGTCCATCTACCTCATGACCTGGATGTGCGCGATCGGCGTCGCGTGGGTTTGGCTGGAAAATTGCAGCCACATCAAGATGGACGTTCTTGACAACATCCTTTCCCGCCGGACGATCCGCCTGATGGACGCGGGGATCGATATCGTCACCGCGGCTATGGGGTTTGCCACGGTAAAGATCGGCCTGCGCACCTGGCAGACGAATCACGGCATGGTCATGTCGGTGATCAATCTGGATGAAGGCAACCGGTACCTGCCGGTGATTGTGGGCGGCGCGCTTTTGCTGTTTGCCGCGCTTTATATGCTGGTTGAGCATATCTATCTTTTGACGAAAAAGGGGGAAAGCGAAGCATGATTATCAAAGCGGTGCTGCTGTTCGGGATCATGTTCCTGTTCTTGTGCCTGCGCTTCCCGGTATTCGCCTCCCTCGGAATGGCGGTTGCGGGCATCTTCTTTCTCTTCCCGGATTCTATCCCGGTGGCGGTCATCGGGCAGGGCCTCATCTCCGGGATGAACAGCTATAATTTCTGCGCCATCCTGTTTTACTTCCTGCTTGGGGAAGTGATGAACTACGGCGGCATGAGCGACCGTCTCGTCAATTTCGGCAAGGCGGCCATCGGACATATCCGCGGCAGCCTCAGCCATATCAACATTCTGGCTTCGGTGGTGTTTGCGGGGGTGTCTGGCAGCGCCACGGCCGATACCGCGGCCATCGGTTCGCTGATGATCCCGATGATGAAAAAGGATGGCTACGACGGTGAATACGCGGCGGCGGTCACCGGCGCGTCCTCCTGCATCGGGCCGATCATCCCGCCTTCCGGCGGCCTGGTCCTGATGGGGGTATACCTGTCCTGCTCGATCAACAAGCTGTTCCTGGGCGGCATGCTGCCAGGGCTTCTGATGGGCGCGTTCCAGCTTGTGGTCTCCTACATGATTTCGGTCAAGCGCAACTATCCCAAGGAAGCATGGCGCGGCTGGAAATACTTTTTCCAGACGGCGCGATCCTCCTTTTTCGCTTTTATGCTTCCGGCAATCGTCGTCTATTGCCTGGTCGCGGGGGTCGGCACAGTGATCGAGATCGGCGCGATCGCGGTGGTGTGCGCTGTGATCATCTCAAGCTTCATCTACCACGGCATGAATATAAAGCAGTTTATGAACTGTTTCGCGCGCGCTTCAATGATGGCGGCGAAGGTGCTTCCGTGCCTTGCGGTAGCGGGAGTGTTCACCTGGATCATCAGTTCGATCGGCGTTTCCAACGCATTGAAAACGCTGCTGATGGATGTCACAGACAGTCCGGTGGTGGCGCTGACACTGATCCTGCTGGTATTCTTCCTGTTTGGTATGATTCTTGATGTCAACGTCATCCAAATGGTCATCGTCCCAGCGATGGTGCCGATTGTCCGGGCGTTTGGGATTGATCCCATCCAGTTTGGCGTGGTGGGGATGCTGGTCTGCCAGATGGGACTTATCACGCCGCCGGTTGGGACGCTGATCTACATCACGGCCAGCATTGCGGACGCGAATCCTCTGAAGGTGGCGAAGGAACTGATGCCGTTCATCCTGGCGCTGATTGTGCTTGTGACCCTGATGATCCTGTTCCCGGGCATCACGACCTGGTTCCCGAACCTGATCTATTCGGCTTGACGGGGGGATACAATGCAGTATATGGGTAAATACGTCCCGCTGGGATGCACCGGCCTGAAGGTGTCAAGGATTGCCTTTGGCTGCGGCTTCCGGGGAATTTACGACGAAAATGAAGCGGCCAGCACCATACGGATGGCGATCGACTGCGGGGTGAACTTCATCGACTGCGCGAATATCTATAAGCTGCGCAGCGGTATCCATGCGGAGACCGCATTGGGAAAGGCGGTCCAAGGGCTTCGGGATAAGGTGATCATCACCTCCAAGTTCGGCGCGCAGATTGATGAACGCCACCCCACTCTGAATGGTTCGGGAGCATCCCGGTATCACATGGTGCGGGCGGTGGAGGATTCACTCAGACGGCTCTCTACGGATTATATCGACGTATATCTCCTGCACATGCCGGACAGCGAAACGGCATACGAGGAAACAATGCGGGCGTTCGAGCAGCTCTGCCGTGACGGGAAGATCCGCTACGCGGGGCTCTGCAACCACAATGCCTGGCAGATCACTGCGATGCAGGAGATCCATAAACGGTATGGGGGATGCCCCATTTCGGTGATCCAGAACCCATATAACCTTTTGAACCGATCGGCGGAGGAGGAGCTTTTTCCGGCGGCGGCTTACGGACGGCTCGGCGTCATGGCCTACAGCCCGCTGGGGGCGGGGCTTTTGGGCGGAGCTTTTGCGGATGGACGGCCCGCGCCGGAAAAATCCACCTGGGGCTACGATCCCGTTTACAGGGAATATATGAAGCGGGTGTTCCCGGGACGCATTGCGCATATTGTGGATGCGGTGGCCGGTATGGCGCGGCGGTATGGCGTTTCCTCCGCGGTGATCGCAACCGCGTGGGTGCTGCAGAATTCGCAGGTGACCTGCGCCATCTCCGGCGCGGACACCATGGCGGAATTTGCTGATTCGCTCAAAGCCGCCTCGTTGGAGCTGCGCTCAGAGGACCGCGCCGAACTCGACCGTTTGAGCTACGGGATGCGGGAGGTCTTTTCCCACCCGGAGGTTCAGAAAAAGGCCGCAGTCTATCAAGAAATGAAATCAGAGGAGTAATCGAGATGCTTTATGAGAATAATCAAACAAAAAAGGGCTTTTTGGAACTGATGGAGGAAGGCCCGCTGATGGCGCCGTGCGTCTATGACTGCGTATCCGCGCGCCTGGTGGAAAACGCGGGCTTCAAAGCCATGTGCTTGTCGGGCGGCGAGCTTGCCGCCAGCCTCTGTGGGTTCCCGGACATTGGCCTTGTGACGCTCGATGAACTGGTGGGGGCGGTGGAGCGGATCTCCTCCTGCACGAGCATCCCGATGATCGTCGACATCGATACCGGTTTCGGCAATGAGATCAATCTGATCCGCACCTGCAAACGGGTGGCGAAAGCGGGCGCCAAAGCGGTGCACCTGGAGGACCAGACCTTCCCGAAACGCTGTGGGCATCTGCGCGGTAAGGAGGTCATCCCGCACGAGGATTACATCAGCAAGGTGAAGGCTGCCGCCTACGCGTTGGAGGGAACCGGATGCGTGCTGATCGCGCGCACCGACTCCTATCATCTGCTCGGCAAAGAGGAGGCCATCAGCCGCTGCAACGACGCGATTGACGCGGGCGCGGCCATTACCTTTGTCGAAGGGACGGGTTCGATCGCGGACATCATCGAAATCGGACAGCGGGTCAAGGGCCCCAAGATGTTCGCGATGGCGTCGGCCGGTGCGAGCCCGAAGGTGAGCGTCGCGCAGCTGCACGGCTGGGGCTACGGCCTCATGACCATGCACTATGCCATGGCGGGCGCGCTGATGGGGATCGAGGAATACGGCAGGCTCTGCTATGAGGCGATGAGCGACATCCCGGTTACCGAGGACCCGCGCGTGGATTCAAGCCCGATCTATCTGTTTGAGCTCTTTGGACTGCACGAGTGGCTGAGACTCGGCAACCGGTTCAACAGCGCCATCAGCGACGCCGAGGAATTGGGAAAAGAGGACGAATGACAAACGATAAAGGCCCGGCAATCCCATGGGATTGCCGGGCCTTTATCGTTTGTCATTCGTCCTCTTTTCCCAATTCCTCGGCGTCGCTGATGGCGCT